>NZ_CAACUY010000080.1 GCF_900659615.1 Actinomadura fibrosa
GGACCCCGGCTGAACCCAACGACCTGCGATCCATCCGGCGAAGACCCGTCGTCACCGGCGTGATCAACGAATACCGACACGCCGCATAACCCCAGCTCATGCCACCCAACTCAATAATCGAGCGGTACACCGTTCGGTAGGCAGACGTGCGCTATTCGGTGCCGCCGGATACGAGAGCCCTATGGTCTGGTGCCGGTTCCACGAGCTGCGCGTCAGGTCGTACAACAGCGACCACACATGGCGCTTCAACCTGCCCGGCCGCGGCATGGTCCCGCCGGGAAAACAGCAGATCAGGCCCCGAACCAGGATAATAAAGCCCACGGGCATTGTAAGACCGGATCATGATCTGTCAGAGGCCGAGGGCTTCCTTGAGTGCGGCACCGGCAACTGCCACGCCTGTTGCGGTCGCAACTCCAAACGACCATCTACCGGCGTTTGCCAGGTAAGCTTTTACGGCTGTTCTATCACCTTTCGTTGCAGCGAGTTCTGCTTTAGAGATCTCAACAATCGCATGCTCGCTGTCTTCCTCGGGAACGGCGCCTTCCATTGCAGCCTCAAGCATTGCTATTTTCAGCTGAGCGAGTTCATCCTTGAGAACCTTGAGGTCGACGTCGTCGAGAGTGCCGGCGCTGCTAGCGTGGATAGTTACGTTCTCAGCTTTTGCGCCACGACCGACTGCACCTGCGTTCTGTACAGAATAGCTATCTCCAGTGCTCGAGCTACTTTGGTTCATCGCATTACTCTCCTGCTTGACAACGATCACGTTATTTACGGCCTTCAGGAGCTCATTCCCTCGACTATTTGACGCCTCGGTGCGTGAGCTCTGATCGTTGATCATGATTTCTCCCACCACTTCAACGATCTTCAGTAGTACCGCGTACCCGTCAGGTGACGGGGGGACCGAGGGGGGAGGGGAGGTAGGGTCCATAGTCTCTTACCGCTCTATCCCCCTTGTTGTCGCAAATCGATGGCGGCATTCAGGCGCGCTTCCATGACAGCGCGATCGGGATGACTGGGTGAAGACCATGAAACTGCGTGCTCGAGCGTTGCGATAGCGCGTTCGAGGTCCTCTGTATCGCCTCGGTTCTGGAACCGTACTATGAGCGCATTGCCCAAGTTCGATGCCATAACAGTATGGTCGGGATCGTCGAAGGGGGAGGCGCTAACTGCTTGCTCGAAGTACTCGATTGCCTCACTTAGGTCATCTGAGGAGGCAGCGAGGTGGTAACGCGATTGGAGGGCGGCGCCTAGGTTGGACAGGATGGCGGCTCTGTTTGGTTGCTCTGGGGCGGTTTCCTGTACGGCAGCACGGAGCAGTGTGACGGCCCGGTTCAGATCCTCAGGGTCACCAAGACGCCTGTACCGAACTTGTAGCGCCGCAGCGAGGTTCGAGAGCCGACCTGCTCTCTCGGTATCGTCTTTATCTGACCCATCTGTGGCTTGCTGAAGCAGGTCAACAGCTTCAGTTAAATCTCGCGGATCTCCCGCCTGATCGAAACGCGATTGGAGGGCGGCGCCTAGGTTGGACAGGATGGCGGCTCTGTTTGGTTGCTCTGGGGCAGTTTTTTGTACGGCAGCACGGAGCAGTGTGACGGCCCGGTTCAGATCCTCAGGGTCACCAAGACGCCTGTACCGAGTTTGTAGGGCCGTGCCGAGATTAGAAAGCCGATTGGCCCCCCGGACATCATCCCACTCTGTTAGGGAGACAGCATGCTCGAGTATGCTGATGGCCTTGTCTAGATTGGAGAATGCGCCAGACCTTATGGATTGACGCTGCAGCGTGGACCCAAGGCTCGACAGTATGTCTGCCATCTGGGTCTTGCTTCTGTGATTCTGTATCTCAAGGATAGCTAGATCTGCCTGTTTATTGCGATATGCAAGCCGAGCATTCAGTTGCTTCGATCCAGGCGAGTCGAGAAGGAAGTCGCTATGTAGGTCCGCTTTGTTGACTGTAGAAGCGGGTATCAGAATGAAGTTTGCTGAGACTCGGAAACCGTGACCGATCAAGCTTCGGTGTTCATCCAAAGGATCTCCATAAACCTCCACGGTTTCGGTGGCCCAGTCTTCCGAAATCGAGTCTCGTGTTTTCTCTAGACCCCTCTTCCGTGATAGCTCAAGTGTCGGCATAGCAAAAGCAGGGTCTTCATGATCGGGGGTTCGGGAAGGCGAGGTAGTCCACGTTGTAACCTGACGATCTTGGGTGCTTCCTCGACGCTCTTGTAGAGGAGCTAGCGAGAAGTAAGTGGCTGTCCCAACAAGCACCCCAGTTACCAACGATGCGGCCGCGCCGCTTGCATGTCCCGTGACTGCGAAATATACCGCACCGAAGAGATATAGCGAGCCTATCGAGGTGTAGAGTATCGAGCGTGTCCGTATCGCGGACGATCTGGTATGAATCTCCTTGTCGACTTCTATGCGCGCTCGAGCTTCAACTTCTATGCGCTCGGTCGTTAGATTCTCTGCTCCTTCGTATGGTTCAGTCAGAAAGTCGCTTACTGTACTAGAGAGGAGAGGGCTCCAGATTGCGGCTGTTAGCGATGAGGCCGGTGCTTCAACCGTGTGCCTGCGTCCTGTCAAGACTACGCCCCCTCTTCTCGGCTTGAGATAGGGGTGGCTACGTACGGTGGCAGTCCTTTTTCGACCGGATGTGTGGCATTCAATTGGACGAACGCGATGCCGAGTACACTGGCCATGAGTCCGAGCAGCCCTTTGTCTATATCCGTGAAGACGGCCGGCTTCTCTGAAGTAGCGACAAGAAGTCCAAAACTATCTCTTCCGGCGCGCACAGGGGCTGCAAGGAACGATCGATAGCCGCGGCCTACGATCACATTGAAGTTGTCGGGCAAGTCAGCTTCTGTATCGGTGACGAGTACCGCTTCTAGACCAAGAGCAAACCGGATCACAGTATCATCGCGATCGCTGCGGCCCCTCTCAAAGACATACCTGGGGGGAACACCAAGTGTAGGACCCACGGAGGCTGAATGGACCAGATCTTGCCCAAGAAACTGATAAAATGACGCCCTGACATTTGCTTCTCTATCGATCTGACGTCCGAGTTCAGTATGCGTCAGTCGGAGCACGCGATCAATCAGTACACGAACGGACGACTGGCGCTCTTCAAAACTGTCGGCTGAGGCGATGTTTGCCAAACCCGCTGTCAGTGCCTGCCCGCCCTGGGAAACAGCGATCGCGAGATTCACCCTCGCTGCGACTGCTTGCTTTCGTGCGCGAGATAGAGCGACATCTTTTCTTGTCAGGTAGAGCAAGCCGATAGGGAACGCTGAAACGGCTACTATGACCCAGTAGAGTCGTAGTGTTCCTGAATAGGATGCGGCTAGGGCAGTGAGTGCAATCGGAACCGAGTACATGAGGACTGTAGGCGTGATGCGAAGCAACCTCTTGACAAGATAAGATCTGCTCACGTGCATGCCCCTTAGAGTCTGCCGCAGGTAGATAGTACCTCCCGACCCTCGTCGCGTCAGCCACTTTCCAATGACTGGAGGAGGGGTGCTTCGGTTTCGGGCATGCTCAAAATGCCCTTAGGTGTCGACGGGGAGCAGTTGCTCTGCTGCTCGCCTCTCAGTGAGGAAAGATCCATCTGTCCTACTGAGAGGGAATTGCGTCCTGTACCTATGGCGTCGAGTGTCCCGCCGGTCACAGTTGACTGCCCGGTGCGGCGGCTCATCAGGTCGATCGTCGCGACATGGCCCATGGCCTCGGAGCGGGCGGAAGGGTGCCGTAGTCACGGGCCAGGCGGCGGGGGCACCAGGCATCGGGACGAAGTTGGCCGTGTCGACTGTGTGGGAAGATCCTTCAGGATACCCAAACCAACCCAGCGCCCGAAGGTGTGTGGGGCTTCAATGTCCGGATTCTGGTTTTGACCCTGGGGCTCGGTGTCGCTTTGAACGTGGTGATCGCCATGCGGCGTTGCGGTATCCGTTGATCACCCGCCGAGGATGCGTGTCTGGTGGAAGGCGGCTGCTGATGGGAGTCGGTTCGGGCTGGGGGTCGGAGGTCGTTGTTCCAGGGAACGATGCGGACGATGGCCGTTGGAATGATCGGCGTAGATCCTGAGCACGGCTTCCAGATGGCGTTGGGAGAAGATCAGTAGCTGGTCGGTGCGCTCGCGGCGGACGCTGCCGACCCACCGCTCGGCGAAGGCGTCTGCTCGTGGGCTTTGCGGAGGTGTCCGCAGTACGGTGATGCCGGCCGCAGTTAAGACGGCGTCGAAGGCGTCGGTGAACTTGGGATCCCGGCCGCGGATCAGGCTTCGGGCCTGCTGCGTCATTCAGGCGCCCGTCGGGTTGCGGGTGGCGCCCAGCGCGTGGACCCGGCGAGTGGCGATCTCTGCCATGAGGAGCACGTAGATCCGCTGGAGGAAGATGGTCCGACAGTGAAGTATCCACAAGCCAGGACGCCGGAGGCCTGGGCGCGCAAGAACGTGCTCCAGGATGCGTCGGTCCGTCGCGGGGCACGGTGGCCTGGCTCGGTCTCCCCGAATCATGTTGCCGATGAGGCCGTCGCTGGCCCAGGCTTTCGAGATCGCGATGAAGGCCGTGCGCAGCCGATCGCCGAGCGTGCGAGCCGACCGCGCCGCCTTCGGTGCTACTTCTGGAGGGACGTTAGTCACCGCACCCGGTACGGCTCAGCTGATACGCCGGTTCTGTACCCGCGTAACACGCGTTGCGCTATGCGTCATAGGCCACAGTCGGGAAGGCAGAAGGCTTCTAGCCTCAGCACATCAGGGAAGTGCCTGCCGGTGGGGAGTCATCAGAGCCACCTGTCTCAAGTCGCGCAAGGTCGGCCCCGATACGCCAGTGCACCGCGGCCGCGGACACGGAACGAACGATGAGGTGGGCGATGGACGTTGAGCGGGTGCCGAACCCGGGCCAGGTCGGTGGCTGCGCGGGTCTTCCTCGGGCCGCCGGAGTCACCAGTGAGGAGATCCTTCGGGTGGCAGCGTTCCGCGACCGCGCCCCCGAGCGCGAAGCGGCGATCATCGCGCTCGTCTACCATCGGCTCGCCTGCGACCTGGCCGTCCATCTGGGGCCGGAGGTCAACTGGTACGGGTTCGCGACCTGGAGCTCCAAGGCGGTGGGCGCATCACTTGATCTGGGCCCCACGTCGCCGCTCCTGTTGGAGACGGGTTCCCGGCTACGGGTACCGCGCCGGTTCCAGCGCCAGTTCCGCGCCGTGGCGCTGGTGACGCTGGGTCCTAGCTACCAGTTGGCGCTCGCGTTGGCCAATCGGGCGATCTTTCTGGAGACCGCCAGCCTGGCCGCCGGCCTGCGGTTCGGTCCCTCGGCTGCCTCTGCCGCGCCGAGCTTTCTCTACCGGATTGCCGATCCGCCGGTGCCGTCCAACAGCCAGGAACCGGACGCTGAGGAACGCCCGATGTTCCTCAGCGACCTGCTCGGCGACGCCGACGACCACTACCTGGATCTCGCGACCACTTTGATGACCGATGCCGCGGGCACCGATGACCCTGGCCGCCGCCGCGAGCTGCTCCTAGGTGCGAACGTCGCCTTGTCGGCGTTCGAACAGGCCAGAGCGCAACGCCTGCTGGAGTTGGCGATGTATCGGCCGTGCCGGTGGCTGATGCGGGTCTCCTGGCGGTGGGCACTGTCGGCGATCACACGGCGGCCGTTCCACCGGTTCGGCCTGTACACCCGGCCGCACGAGCAGATGTCGTGGACGGTCCGCCATGCCGAGAGCCTCTGGTCGCGGTTCTACACGCGGTTCATCATGGTCTTGCCGACGCCGGTGAGCCGGATCCGGCTCGGCAAGAGTCTGCGGCCGCCGCCGGGTGCCGCCGTCCACCCGTTCCCGCCGATCGAGGACGCGCGGGTCCGCAAGTTGATCGAGAGTTTCCAGCCGCAGCCCGAACACGCCCTCGACGGCGTGCACGACTGGCTCGACTATCGGGCCCGCATGCGGTTCATCACCAGCTACTTCCGCAGCTACCTGTCCATGCCAGAGATGCTGGGTCCTCCGTTCGCTCCCACATTGCTGGAGGAACTGGGCAAGGAGGTGGCGCTGGGCGCCGTTCCCGACCCGGTGTACTGCGAGTGGTTCCACAAGCAGCAGCAGGACTTCGAAGCCAGGGCCAGCAGACCGGGCATGCGGGGGTGGGTATTGCGCAAGTTCTATCGGCCGCCCATCGAGTGCGATCCCGACGCCGCCGAACTCGCCCAAATCGAGCTCAGCGACTACCTGGTCGAGCGGATCGTCAACAGGCAGGTGCGTGATGAGTGACCGGACGCGCTGGAGCCAGGAGGAGTTCGCGCGGCTCCGCCAGACTGGTGATGACCAAGCCGACGCCGCCGTGAAGGCCTACCTGCACGCACATCGTGACCTTGGTGACGCCCGCGCGCTGATCCGAGCCGTCATCGGCGAGCTGGCCGCCGCCAAGCACAGCGCCCGGGCGGCGCAGGATACTGCCATCGCCTCACCGTCGACCGGCCTCTCACCGTCGGCTGTCCCAACGCCATCAGGGTTTGCCGCAACAGATGGTGCATCGGCGGGCCATGCTCGAAACGGTGCGCAAGTGAGCAGTGCGGCGGACATCCTGGACAAGCTCGCAACCAACGCGGAGGTTCCCAGCTGGGTTGGTGACGCGGTGACGATCGAGCGTGGGCAGCGGGTGTTCCGCGACCACGGCCTGTACCAGGCGGTGGTCTTGTTCTGCCTGTCGCTGCCCTTGGCCTACGCCGAGCCTTCCACCGCCCGGCTGCTGGCTGGCGTGTCGGATCTGGGAACCGGTGCGGTGACGCGTCGGGTCGCCGAGACCGGCCAGATGCTGATCGATGTGATGGGCCTGGGCGGTCCAGACAGCCTGCGGCACGGCGGGCCCGGCCACACCAGTTGTGTCGCGCTGCGCGTCCTGCACGCCTTCGTCCGCGCGATCGTCTCGCAGGATGCCCAGAGGCCATGGGACCGGGAAACCGACGGTGTCCCGGTCAGCCAGGAACTCTTGCTGGCGACGCTGCTGACGTTCAGCAGCGTGACCTGGCAAGCCATGGACCGGATGGGTCTGCGGCTCGGCGACATCGAGCGGGACGCCCACTTGCACGTTTGGAGCGTTGTCGGCCACCTGATGGGCATCCAGGCCTGCTGGCACGCGCCCCTGACGGGCGAGGACAGCGCCGCGCTCGAGGCGCATTTCGCCCAGATGCTGCACACCAGCGAGCAGGGCCGACGGCTGATGGCGGCGCTTCTGGCCGACATGGAGTCCTTCATGTATCTGGGCTGGCGGAAACTGCCCCGCACGCTGATCCACTGGCTGTTTCACGGCAGCGGCCCAGGCATGGAAGGTGTTCCGGCGATGCTGGGAGTACCGGCGCCGGCATGGTGGGCACTGCCGCTGCTGGCCACCGCCCGCGCCGCGCACCGCGGCGGCCGCCGCGACCCGCTGCGCCCGGTGATCCGGTGGCTCCTGCGTCGCGCAGGTCGGTATGCGGTCATCGGTTTCGCCGAACGGCACACCGATGGCCCGGCCCCCTTCCAGGTGCCGGCCGATCTCGCCCGCTCCTGGCAGATCGCGCAGACTCCTTCAGCGCGACGGCTGCGCGCGGTCCGCCGCAGAGCACGGCAAACGGTACGCAGCCGCAATATCGACCTCCGCGATGTCGCTGGCCGCGCCAGCCGGACCCGTCACACGGCCCTGCCGGAAACACCTGCCCCGGCAACTCCGCCACCAACCGTGAGGGGCGCATGATGGGCCGCTACCCACCGGGAACCGTCACCACGTCGACGGTCCTGATGGTCGACATCGTCGATTCCACCCCCACCCGGATCCGGCTAGGCGAGGTGGCCGCCGACCGCCACTTTCAGAACGCCTACCAGTTGATGCTCGCCGTGGTGCACACCGCGCACGCGACGTTCACCCGCAGCCGAGGCGATGGCCTGGTCGCCGTGTTCGACTCGGTCACCGCCGGATTCGACGCGGCCTTGGCTCTGGAGCAGGAACTGGCCGCCGAAAACCTCCACCTGCCAGAGCCGATCACCATCCGGGCCGCCCTCAGCGTCGGTGACGTGCAGTGGAGCGCCAACGAGGTCGAAGGCCTCCCGCTCGTGCACGCCGCGCGGCTGATGGACATGGCCGACGGTGACGAGGTCCTGTGCACAGACATGGCGCAAGCGCTGGCCAGCCGCCAACCCAACCATGCCTTCCAGCTTCTCGGGCCCCGCCGGGCCAAAGGGCTGGACAAGCCACTTGTGGTTCACCGCTTCCTCTGGCAGGAGGTAACCCCTCCCCAACGGCTGCCGCCCTGGTTGGTCATCGCGCAGCAGGCGGTCATGGTCGGACGCCGAACAGAGCTCACAATCCTGCAGGCCGAGCTTCAACATGCCACCAGCACCGTCCGCAGAGTCCACGTGGAAGCCGACCAAGGCGAAGGCAAAACACGGCTGTTGGCCAAGCTGGCAGAAATCGCCACCGAGCAAGGCTTCATCCTGATGACCAGCCGTTGCCACCGCTTGGCCCGCCGCGCCCATGAGCCCATCTCGGCCGCCATCACCCACTTGGCCCACACCGCCCGCGTCCAACTGCTGCGCGCTGGCGTCACCCCTCCTGACACCTTGCCGCAGGCTCTCATTCCCACACACACCGACACGAGTGACGAGGCTCGCACCGACTTTCAACCCGACGCACAAGCCGACTTCGACCCTGACTCTTCCGGCCCCACCAGGGAAGAGTTGCCCGGGCCTGGCGCTGTCAGGCCCGGCGCTCACCGAGCGCAGCTGATATCCGACATCAGCATGCTTATCGCCAGACTCGCAGAACTGCGCCCGGTGCTGCTCCTCATTGACGACCTGCAATGGGCTTCGGCCGAGTCGCTCCAAATACTGCAGGGACTGCACTGGGATCAACCACCTCGGCTGCTGGTCCTGACGGCGTCTCGCCCTGTCCCCGCCCACAGCGCCGAACCGGCCGAAAGTGAACTACGACGGCTACGCTCTGACAGCCGCGTGACCGGTATCCAGCCGTTGACCTCCCCCGACATCCAGGAACTCATCGCCGCCACACCGCTGCCATCGCCCCCTGCCACCGACCCGAGCACCGAACTCAACATCGGTCAGATCCTGCACCTCACCGGCGGCAACGCTTTCCTGGTCAATGAAGTGCTCCGCGAACTCAACTCGGGCAAGGCACTCGGCTCTCTGGACGTACAGAATCTGACCCACCAGGTCATCAAGATGCGCCTGGAGCAGCTCAGTGAGCGGGCCCGCCATGTCGCCGAACTGCTTGCGGTGGGGGAGCGGCTCCCCAGTGACGTGCTGCGCGCTGCCGCGGAGCTCACCGAAGCACAGTTCGCCGACGTCGTCGACGAACTGCTCACACGCGGGCTCATCGACCAAATCCAATACCTGCGGTTCCAGCTTCCGCACGAACTCGTCAGAAGGCCGATCTACGAGTCCCTACCGCCTGCACGACTAGGGGCGTTGCACGGCCAGATCGCCGACCTGCTGATGAAGTTCGACTCCACCATCAACGAGACAGGGCCCTATGTCGTCGCCAGCCATCTGGTCGCGGCCTCCGAACAGGGCCACGACGTCGACCGGACCCGGCAGGCCGCTGAAGCCAGTCAGCAGGCCGCCCAGCACGCCGCCTCCAAGCTCGCCTACAGCGAGGCCGTCACGTGGTACGACCATCATCTGGCGCAGCTGACCAAAAACCCGCGAACCTCGGCGGAGGAAGTCGCGAGCGCGCTGGCAGAGTGCGGCCAGGCGATGTGGCTGGCCGGAGACCACCGTGCCCGCTCCATCCTCAACCGCGCCGCAGACCACGCCCGGCGATGCCAGCGCGCCGACCTGGTGATCACCGCAGCCTCGGCTGGAGACCGCGGGTTCTTCAGCATCACCGCCGGCCACGACGGCGACCGCATCGCGCTGCTGGAGGAGGCGCTGCGCCTGGTCGGCACCTCCGCCGGCACCACCCGGGCGCTGCTGCTGGCCCAACTGGCCTCCGAGCTGACCTGGGCCCCTGAAGGCGATCAACGCTTCTCCCTCAGCGACACCGCGCTCGCACTGGCCCGCCAATCCGGCGACCCCGCCACCTTGGTGAGCGTGCTCGGGCTACGAAGCTTGACCATGGTCCCCACCCTCTCGCTGGAGCAACGCCAACGCGAGGCCGCCGAGATGCTGGACGCAGCCGACCGCACAGGAGACGACCTGCTGCGCTTCCACGCCACTTTCCAGAAGGTCGCGCCGGTACTCGACACCGGCAACACCGTTGACATCGCCCGCTGGCTGACCAAGGCAGCCGACCTCGCGCAACGACTGGCCCAACCTCACCTGCATTGGCTGATCGCCTTCTCCCAGGCCGGACTCAGCCTTATGCGAGGTGATCTGGAAACCGCACAACACCAGGCCTGGCGCGCGCGACAGCTCGGCAGAGAAATCGGCCGCCAGCACGAAGCCGACCCCTTCTACGGCGAACAACTCGCAGAGATCCGCCGACTACGCGGCCAGCTGGACACGCTGCGTGCACCGTTGAGGGATGCCATCGACCTCAGTGACATGGATCCCGTCCACTCGATCCTGCGTTTTTTGTGCGAGGTCGGCGACGAAGCCGCCGCACCCCTGCTAGACCAGATCATTGCGACCCACGGCGTGATTCCCCGCAACGACATCGCCTTTCGCCCCGCCCTGGACAACCTGGCCATCGGCGCCACCCGTCTCAATCGCACCGACCTGGCCGAGCCTCTGTACCAGGCGCTCAAGCGAGACGCCGACACATTGGGTCACTCCGCCGTCGCCCATCATTGCGGTCACCACTACCTCGCCCACCTAGCCGCGACCGCCGGCAAATCCGCGCTCGCCGCTGAACACTTCGAAGCCGCCGCGGCCGTTCACGAACGCTGCGGAATCCCTTTGCTCACCGCCGAATCACTTCTGGACTGGGCCGACCTAGCCGCCCACGATCCGCGCATGTCTATCCCACCCCGCCTTCATGAACACTGCCGTGAATTGATCGCTGGACGCGGTGCCACCCTGCTGGAAGACCGCTGGGAGGTATCTAATGAACGGCGAATCCGATGATCAAAGAGATAGCGGTGGACCGCGGAGCCGTGAACACGTTACCGGGCGTCACATAGGAACGCGTCTTGTGAGGCGAGCGGACCCCTGTAACAGCGTGGAGTAGTTGTAATCTATCAGCCGCGGAACCGTATCGTCGCCGATATCAGAACGGATGGGGGAATTGGAAGCGCTATACGACTCGTGAGTGGCTCTCTGTTCGAGCCGGGAGCGGCAAACGTCGGCGACTTCGTCCGAGCGCGAGATAACGCTCCGGTGTTTTGTGTTCTACCGAGGTGGCTTTGATTGGCCAGCTTGCCTAAACTTCGAGGCGGAACCGAGAAGGGGGCGCATGGCTTCGGTGGAGGGTCCCACATGGTCACTTAGGGGAATCGAGCAACGGTCGGGACGGTATCCGCTGCGGGTGGAGGCGCCGGTCCTGCGCGCGATCGAGCTGCTGGTGCCGGGGATCTCCTCGGTGACCAGGTATGTCCGCTATTACGTTCTGTACGCGGCACTCGGCGCTCATGCCGCCGACCATGATCTGGACAGTGCGGCGAGCCTACGGGTATTGCGGCGCAGCGAAGTCGTACTTGCCGCGGTCTCGCGCCTGCACGACGATCCGGATGCGTGGCCCGGTATGGGACACGCGGTCGACGAGGTCAGGCACTCGCTCGACGGAGACGTCCTGCATACCGATGCGGCGGCGCGCATGGAGGATGCCGACCATCCGTACTCGCCGCGGCGCTCGGGGTTCTGGTCCCAGTACCTCGGGCCGAGTACGGTGCTCGTCACGGCGGTCAACGAAGGCGACGTGCCGCGACCCGGCAGGCATGAGTGCCCTCCGGAGATCGCAGCCCTGTTCGCGCCGGTGCTGAGCGCCGCCGGCGACGACGTCCTGGACGGGGCGCGGCTGCGGATGCTCGCCCCGCTGGCGATGCAGGCTCCCGAACGTCCCGAAGTCCCTGGGATGCGCGGACTGTTCACCGCGACCCACGATGGGCTCCACGACCCGCAGGAGTGGAGACCCGACGATCGGCGGCGCCGGGCGACCTTCCGGATGCTCGGCCGCGCCGTGGTCCTTCACGGCGGCGACGCCGTCCTCGGCTGGGAGGAGTACGCCCGGTCCGCCGTGGCCTTCGGGCCCGAGGCTGAGAACGACCCGGTGTTGCGTGGCGTCGCCAACGTCCTCGGATGGCGAGGGCTGCTGCTGCGCAACTACTCGGTCAGCGCATGGCGGCGGCTGTGGGCGGCATTGGTCCGCTCGATCGGCTCGCACGACGGTGAGGCGGACCGGAGCCTCGACGAACTCCGCGCATGGCTGGTCGATCCCATGCCCGCCACCTCCTTACGGGCCTGCCTTGACGAACTGCCCGACACGATGAGCGGCGGGCACCCGGCACCTGCTGAACGGCAGATCATGCAGGACGCCGACCGGCGTGACCCGGTGGTAAACGTGAGATTGCTGCTGATTGGTGGCCGCCGCGTCGGCGAGTTGTCCGGCGAGGCTCGCACCACGTTCCTGGGGGCGCAGAACGACATCCTCAACCCGCTGTGGGTGGCCCGGCTCATCGACGACTTCGCGGACCGGCCCGTGCGCGACCTGGCCGTCCGGTTGGTGGACGACATGCTCGCGCAGGCCCGCCGCATCGCGCTGGCTGAGACCCAGCCCGACGCCAACGGGCGGATGAAGGTGTTCTCCCGCGTGCACGAACGCGGAGGCCGGTTCTACAAGACCGGCGACGAGGGCGACGGCGACATCGGTACCCGCCTGCACCAGGCCGGGGACTTCGCCCAGCAACTCGGGCTCCTCGCCCGCGCCGACGACGGGACGGCGTTCCTCAAGCCCCTCGGGGCCGAACTGCTGGAGGTGGGGGAGTGACTTGGGAGTTCAGCTCGCCGCTCACCCTGCTGGGCCAATGGCGCGACCGCACCGACGAGGCCGAGCTGCACGAGCTCCTGCTGCTCGGCTTCACCGTCGACCTGCCGTTCCTGGAGAAAACGGCGATTCCGACCGCGCGGGCACTCGGCGCCCGCATCACGGTGATCGGCGACGCCGGGCAAGGTCTGTACGACCCGGTCGACGTGCGGATGGCCGGACGATCCTACTTCCACGGCCTGGCCGCCTGCCGCGGCTCGTTCCACCCGAAGCTCGCCCTGCTGATCGGCGCCCATGAGGCCGTCGCGGCGATCGGCTCGGGCAACCCAACCATGGCCGGCTGGGGGTACAACGATGAACTCTGGACCGTCCTGCGCGGCCACGAGACCGACGCACCCGAGCCGTTCCAAGAACTGGGCCGGTGGCTGGTCGCCTTGAGTAGCCAGGTCCCCGTCCCGCAGTATGCGGCGGAGTTGCTGGAGGAGACTGCGGCCAGGCTTGCGGACTTCCAAACCACCGCGCACCCGGCGCGGGTGCTGCACAACCTCGAGACCGGATTGCTCGATCAGCTCCCTGCGGGGGCCCGTCGACGAACTGCACCTGTACGCGCCGTTCATCGGCCGGGACGGCCGCGCCCTGGCTCGGATCGTCGAGCGCCTCGCCCCAGCCCGGGTAGTCCTCGGCGTTCAGGAGCGCTGGAGCAGCTACGACGGCGACGCGGTCCTGCGCTCGCTCGCCGACGCGGCGGACACCGAGTTGCGGCTGCTCGCCGAGCAGCGACCACGCCACGGCAAGCTGCTGGAATGGCGGACCGGCGACCGGTGGACAGCCTTGACCGGCAGCGCCAACCTCACCGGCGCCGCACTGCTGGACGCCGTCGCAGGCGGTGGCAACTGCGAACTGAGCGTCCTCGCCCCGGTCCCGTCACCGCTCATGCCGAAGGGCACCGCCACGGCCGTCATACACCTCAAAGGGCGACGCACCGTCAGACCTGTGCAAGGACGGCCGGGACTGCTGGTCATCGGTGCCCTGCTCACCGGGGCGGGGCTGCTCCAGGTCACCTTGGCGCACCCCTATGACGTGGACGTCGCCGTCGAGGTGTCGCCGGACGGCTCACCGGGTTCATGGTCCAGGATCGGTACGGTCCCCGCTGGGCGCACCGCCCAGGAGTTCGCCGTCCCCGAATTCGCAGGTGCGGTGGTGCGCATCGTCGACGCGCGCGTCGGCGGCCGGACCGAGTCGCCTCCGGTCTTCGTCGTCCACCCCGCCCGCTGCGCACGCCGCCAGACCGACGAGAACCGACCCCGCCTCCGCCACGGCTACACCGAAAGAGGAGATCTTCACCGACGAAGAGCTGGCCCGCCGCTTCCGCTACGACCTGCTCCGCCTGTCCGACCAGCTCGCCAAACACCGCACCGTCCAGTCCGCCCAGACGGCCCCGCCTTCGCAGACGTCCGCCGCCCACGACCGCTACGCCTCCTACCTGGAGGAATGCGAGCGGACCATCGGTCGGCCCCTCACTTTGAAGCTGTTCGGCGGGACGACTACACCCGGCCTTACCCTGGGCCCGCGCTGGGGGCCGGTCGCCGACGACGTCATCGACGAGAATCTCGACGCGTCAGACGGCGACCCCGAGGACACCGACCAGAAGGAGATGCCACCCGATCGCAAGCGGGAGTGGCGGCAGTGGACCGCCCGGGCCGTGGAGCGGACCGTACCCCGTGAAGGGGAGCCAGCGTTGCTGATGCTGCGCGTGCTCGTGGCCCGGCTTTTTGTCCAACTGCTCGGCCACGGTGTCTGGAGATTCGACGACGACTCTTGGCGTGCGCCGCTCGCCCGCCTAACACAAGGTTTGGTGCCCCGCGCCGCGGACGAGATACCGGACGAGGCCTTCCAGCACGTTACGGCGGTCACTGCGGTCTGCATGGGACTGCTGCTCAGCGAGGCATCCCTCACAGGCGGTGCTCCCCATGACCTGCTCGCGGCTCGCACCTGGCAGACCGTCAAAGAGCGGGTCGCGGAGGCGGAGACCGACATTGCGGAGGATCTACTCATCCCGCCTAGGCTGGCGCACGCGCACGTGCTGAGCCGCTCTAGGTGGGAACGGCTGCTTGACCTGGCGCACTCGGACGATCCGGTGGCCCTCATCGCCGCCGAACTCGTCGGGGAAGAACTGACGCTGGAATCCGACCACGGGATCTACCTGATCAGCGGGAAGTTCAGCAACCCGGTCCCGGTCGCGGCCCGCGTTGCCGCCCTCCTTGGACGGCACCTGGAGACCGTCCTGGTGCACGCCGTCGCGGACGGCCGGTGGACCTTCATCGCGTGGCGGCGGCCCTACCTCGCCGTCGCCGGTTCCCGCGCCATGTGGCCGGGATGGCGCGTGTACCGAGTCCCACCGTCAGCCACGCCGGAGTCACGGCTGACCGGCGGCGAGGGGCCGCCGAGGGCCGGCCTCGTCGCTGGACCAGTGCCCCTCGGCCGGACGCCGCCAGCGGCGCTGGAACTCATGCAACAGGCCGGCATCGATCCCGCCGACCTGCTTCGAAGACTCCTCGATCATGGACCGTAACGCGCTTCGGCCAGTCAAGACTAGCGGCTGACCGGACGGCCCGCTCAAGAGGGGCAACGACCCGATCCAGCTGGCTCATCCTCCACGTCGGGCGCGGTGCCCTCACGCTGTGCGCTCGGATGGGCGAGTGTCCGCGGGCGGGCTGGTCAAGGGGAAGGCAAGCTCGGACCCAGGTGCCGGTACACGATGATCGCGGCCGTGTCGCCGACCGCGGCATGATTCATGATGCCGGAGGTCATCAAAGGTCCCTTGCCCCGCCACAGCGGCTCGTCCGGGCTTCGCTGGGACGAACCACTCGCTGCCCGGCGAGCTTGAATGTTCGGCGGGCGTCCGGATGTGGGCAGATCACCTGAAGAACGGGCGGGCGTGCGGCTTGATCCGTAACTTCGATCTGTGGGTGACAGGGCACAGGGTGATACGAGCAGATCCGGCAGCAGTCCGGACGGTGGCTCCGGCGGAGACGCCGCGTTGAAGGGAGCGTGCCGCAGGGTTGTGGCCGATCAGGCAGGCGCTGGCGGTCGCGAGCATGTCCGTGGTAGCCGGGCTCGTGGCGGTGATCGCCGCCATGTTGGCAGTGCTGGGGTTCCCGTGGCTTGAGCACACCGACCCGCTGCCGGTCGCGCAGCTGCTAAACGTCCTCAAGTTCGTCCTCGGCTCGGTCGCCAGTGTCGGTGCGCTATTTGCGCTGGGATGGCCTTCGCTGGCAGCGCCTAGTAGTGCTTTGTTAGGTGGTGTCGTAGTGCTGCCAGGGTGCTGGTTGGTGGCAGATTGGGCAGCGGCCGGTCCAGGTGGCCAGGAGTTGTTGGATGAGGTCGACCACCTGGTAGAGGGTCAGGCGGTGGGTGGGGTTTTTGGGTCGGTGCGTTGTTGGGTGATGAACAGGTGGGCGGCGGTGACCAGGGTCAGGTGCCGGTGCCAGCCGGTGAATGAGCGGCCTTCGAAGTGGTCCAGGCCGAGTCCGGTTTTCAGCTCGCGGTAGTCGTGTTCGATCCGCCAGCGTGCTTTGGCCAGTCGTACCAGGGTGGCCGCGGGGAGGTCGGCGGGCAGGTTGGACAGCCAGTACTTGATCGGTTCGGCCGCGCTGGCGGGCCATTGCGCGATCAGCCACTGGGCGGGGATGGTGCCGTCGGCGGCCGGGTGGGGGCGGCGCCCGGCCGGGCGGACCCGCAGCAGCACAAAGGGTGCGGTCATCGGGCCGCGGGAGGCGTGTCGCCAGGTCAGTGTGCGGGCGGCGGCGTGGCCGGCGGCCAGCACATGCGCGCGCAGGCTGACCGGCCGCTGCCGGTAGCGCGGCAGCGGATGTGGTCCGCGTCCGCCATAGGCCGGCGTGTGTGGCCGGGCCTGCTCGCCATAGGCGGTCAGCTCGCCTTTGACCTGGACCGCGTAGGCCAGGCCTCGCTCGGTCAGCGCGCGGCGGAAGCGGGCGTTGGTGCCGTAGCCGGCGTCGGCGGCCAGCACCGCCGGATGCAACCCGAGCCCGGCCAGCTCGTCCAGCATCTCGATGGCCAGCCGCCACGTGGGGCGGTGGTGCAGATCGGCGGGGATGCCGCAGCGGGCCCGCCGCCCGGCCGCCCGCACGCCGTCCCAGGACGGCGGTAGGAACAGCCGCCAGTCCAGCGGACAGGACGCGGCGTCGGTGGCGGCGTGCACGCTGACCGCGATCTAGCAGTTGCCGGTCTTGCCCAGCGTGCCGCAGTACTGCCGGGCCACGCCCGGCGAGCAGTCCCCGTCCTTGACCAGACCGGTGTCGTCGATGACCCACACCTCCGGCGCCAGCATCCGCACCGCGCGCCGCGCCAAGTCGGCCCGCACCCGCTCATGCGGCCAGGTCGAGGACGTGATGAACTGCTGCAGCCGCTGATGATCGATACCCAGCCGGGCCGCCATCGGCTGCATCGACTTGCGCCGCCCGTCCAGCAGCAGCCCCCGCAGATACAACTCGCCCTTGTCCCGTTGATCAGCTCGCGCCAATGGCGCGAACATCTGCGCGGCGAACCCTTCCAGCCGGGCGCGACACCCGGCCAACTCCTCAGGCGTCATCCCACCAGCACAACACCAAACAACCGCATCGACCAGCCACCTAACAAAGTCCTACTAGAAGACTGCTGAAGATCTTGGTGTGGGTGGCCCGGTGGCTGGCCGGGCCACCCACACTGCTCAGTGGCTGGTGGGGTTGAGTGTCCAGGTGCTGTTTGTGTAGGTGAGCCCGAGGTTGATCAGTCGGCGGAGGCTGAGGGCGGCGGCGCGGGTGTGCAGCCAGGCGTTGCCGGCGATGGTTCCCCGGTGGCGCAGCCGGCGGTTGCCTCGGGCGACGATCCAGGCGACGGCGCGTTCGACGGTGGCCGCCACCGCCGGTAGGTGTCCTGCCAGGTGGTGTCGGTGGCGGCCTGACGGCGAGCGGCGGCCTGCAGATCGTGGTGGGGGCGGATCGTCACGATGCGGCCTGTCTTGGCCTTGGTGCATTGTTGGCGCAGTGGGCAGCCGGTGCACAGGTCGGCGAAGCTGGCTTTGCGCTGGTGGTGCCGTCCGTCGGAGGCCGACAGTGCGACGGTGTGCCCGGCGGGACAGGTCACCGTGGTGGTGGTGGTGTCGATGGCGAAGTCGTCCAGGGTGAAACCGCCGAGGACCGCGGGACGCAGCGGGGCGGGTGTCGCCGGCCGAGTAGGCGGTGTCGGCCAGTACCTGGACCGGGGTGTCCTCGGTGTCCAGCAGTTCCAGGGCGACGGTGGCCTCGTGGTGGGCGGCCCCGGTCCCGGGACGCAGGGATACCGCGGTGAACAGGCCGGTTTCGGGTTCGATGGCCAGGTGGGCTTTGTAGCCGTCCTGGCGGTGGCTGCGGGTCTTGTGCACGTGCCGTGACTGCGGATCGACGACCGAGATCATCCGGTCGGGTGCGGTTCCCTCGGTGATGCGCCAGCGTCCGTCGCGGCCGTCGGAGTCCTCGGCCGGTTCGACATCCTGCCCGGCGCCAGAGCCAGCAGGCCGACCGCGTTCGCGGCCCGCTCGCCCAGTTGCTGCTCGGGCAGGTGCCCCAGCAACCGCAGCGCATCACCGACCAGCGCGTCCACCAGATCGGCGCGGGCCTGCTCATCGTTCCAGGCGATGCGGGGCTTGCCCGGATCGGTGTAGTCGTGCGCGGTGCACCGGGCGGCGGCCACCCCGGCCGCCCGGGGACGTGGCGGATCACTGCCCGGATGGCAGCGATGAGCTGGGTGACGGTGTCCTGGGTGGCGACCGCGTCGTCCAGCACGGCCGAATCCAGCGCCCGCCGCTGCCGGCCCTGCAGCACCCCGGTCGCAGCGACGACCTGCCGGACCGCCTCAAAGATCCGATCCGGGCGAGTCGACCGCGCTAGCCGGCGACGGAAGTAGGCCAGCAGCGACGCATCGAAGGCGGTGTCGTGCAGGCCCAGCCCGCAGGCGGCCTTCCACCGCAGGTCACACCGCAACTCCTGCACCGAGTCAAAGTCCGACAACCCATGCAGGGCCTGCAAGGTGATCGCCGCGGCCAGGATCTGCGGCGGCATCGACGGGCGCCCGTTGGCCGAGGGATACATGTCGGCGAACATCCCCGCCGGAAACAGCGCGCCACGGTGCTCGGCCAGGAACGCAAACACACTCCCGGCCGGAACCAGATCCCGGCACGTCTCCCACACATCCGGCCCGACCGTCTCCCCAACCCACTCACCCATCACCACACCACAACACACTGACCCCACCGCATTCGCGGCGAGGCCAGCACCCCAAGATCTTCAGCAGTCTTCTAGCCGAGGTCGCCGACGACCGCGACCACCAACGCAACTGGTCGACGACCTGAGGGGTTGCCGGACGGCATGGCTGATCATTTGTCGTGAAACGATGAGATCTATACTGCGAGCCACGCCGCAAGTTCTTGAAGTCGTCTCCTGTGCACGCATCTCACTTCTACGTGACCGGGAGCCCGGTGGTTAATGATGCTGAGCCACCAGGTAGAGCAGCCAGGCACAGACGGTGCCGCCGAGAACAGACGCGGCCCCGCGTACAGCGGCAAATACTGCAGCTTGGACCAGGCGGCGGAACTTGCGCTCGTAACGGCGTCGACGGCAGGGGCTGGAGATCATGTCCCTCCTTCATGATTCTCAGCGCCTCGGGTGGCGCTGATGTGGAATTCCAGCAAGTCAGCTTCGGTGGGCGTTGCACCACCCCGCATCGGTCATCGGCATGGTGTTGCAGGAGGTGGCAACGCTTCGATCTGGCTGAACGTGCTGCGTGCCGGGAGCTTCGCACTCATGATGGGCACATGACCGAGCTCGAGTCGTACCTTTCAGCAGCCCCGGAGACCTCGGCCGCCTTCAAGCCTCTGGACTCTACGCTGAGCCCCCAAGTGCGAGCCTGGACGGCGGAGATACGCAGGATCTGGCTGGCTACGGGCCTGTCACAAAACCGTTTCGCCAGCCGATATCCGGTCGACAAGGGTACTGTATCGCGCTACCTCAATGGTAAGCGTGTTCCTCGTGATCAATGGTTCCTTAACACCCTCTTGGCCGTTTTGGCCGAAAAGGGAAGAGAGGTTTCCCAAGAGGTCCGCGAACATCTGACGCAGCTGCAGTTGACGGCATTAGAAGCAGCTCATCCGGGTGAGTATCGCGTGCGCTGTGTAAGCGATGAGCTTGAAATCGCCACCATCCGTCTGGATGAGGCCAACCGCTACGCCCGCAACCTTGAGGAACAGCTCGCTGACCGGATAAGGCAAATCAACGAGCTTACTGATCAGTGCGGTCGACTGCGAGCCGCTTGGGACGCGGACCGCGCCGCGATGCAAGGCGAGCGGGATCGTCTGGAAGATGAGATCGTCGAACTTACTCGTCATCTGGAGCGGGCACGCGAGCGAGCTGTCGAGGCCGAGCGCCGCTGTCAGTCTCTGGAACAGATGCTCGACGAATTGGAAGAGCCAGCGCTGTCGGCCCCGGACGAGCTCCTCAAGGGAATCGATCTGATTGATCCTTTCGCGGTGACAGGCCTGCTGGAGGCGATGGTGAAGGCGGCCCTGCGTGAGCAGGCGGCAGCGCTCGCCGAACATGTGGCGACCAATGCTTTTGTTCGCGATACCGCTGATGTGGTGTGCTTGCTGGAGGCGATGCTGAAGGCCGGAACGCGGAAGCAGGCAGTGATACTCGCTGGCCGAGCAGCCGTAGAGACTCCTGTGTTTTACACCGACGACGTACTGCGGCTACTGGAGGCGATGTTGAACGCAGGGGCGAGGCAGCAAGCGATGGCGTTCGCCAGCCGAATCGCCGCTCACACGCCGATCGCCAATATCCCGAACGTGCTGCGGCTGCTGGAGGCAATGCTCAACGCTCAGGCCGAACAGCAGGTGCTGGCATTCACTCAGCGTGTCGCCTCTGAAACTCCTGTTCACGGCGCGCAAGAGTGCCGCGCTTTCGGCCGCTCCAGTGGCACCGTGGTCCGGCTCTTGGAAGCGGTTAGGAAGGTGGGGGCGGGGGAGCAGGTGGTCGTCCTTGCTGGCCGCATTGCCACTGATACTCCGGTGGATGAGGCAACGGGAGCGACCCGGCTCCTGGAAGCGGTTAGGAAGGTGGGGGCGGGGGAGCAGGTGGTCGTCCTTGCTGGCCGCATTGCCACTGATACTCCGGTGGATGAGGCAACGAGAGCGACCCGGCTCCTGGAGGCAATGCTGAGCGTCGACGTTAGACAGCAGGCGGTCACGCTCGCCGACCGCATTGCCACCGACACCTCCGTGCGCGCACGCGCGATCTCCGACGTGGTGCACCTGCTAGAGGCGATGCTGAGCGTCGGCGTTCGACAG
This sequence comes from Actinomadura fibrosa, assembly GCF_900659615.1. Classification (GTDB taxonomy): domain Bacteria; phylum Actinomycetota; class Actinomycetes; order Streptosporangiales; family Streptosporangiaceae; genus Spirillospora; species Spirillospora fibrosa. The sequence continues at coordinate 21,276 of NZ_CAACUY010000080.1, forward strand.
CAGGCGGTCACGCTTGCCGACCGCATTGCCACTGATACTCCGGTGGATGAAGCAACGGGAGCGACCCGGCTCTTGGAGGTAATGCTGAGCGCCGGGATGACCCGGCAGGCGGTTACCCTCGCTGGCCGCGTGGCCACCGATAGCCGTTTCCAGGACGCGACAACGATGGCCCGCTTGTTGAAGGTAACGCTGGACGCGGGCATGACTCAACAGGCAGGTGCGTTGGCTGCGCACATCGCCGCCAACGTCTCCGTCCGCGATGTCACCGATGTGATCCGTCTGTTGGACGTGATGTTGAGCGCGGGCATAACACAGCAGGTGGGTGCGTTGGCCGCACGCATCGCCGCCGACGTCTCTGTGGCTACTCCGACCAGCATGACGCGTCTGATGAAGGCGATGCGAGGCGTGGAGGTAGCAGAACACGCGGTCGCGCTCGCCGACCGCATCGTCACTGGCACTCCGGTCACTGACGCGATCAGCACGGCTCGGCTCTTGGACACGATGCGGCAATTGGGGGCGGACGAGCAGGCGGAAGCACTTGCCAAGCGCGCGGCCGAAGAGATCCCCTCCTACGATCGCAGCGCGCTGGTCATCCTAATGGACGCGTTGGTCAGCGCTGGGATGCGGCGGCCTGCAGAGACGCTTATCAAGCGCGCCCCCGAGCTATCTGACCGTCTGCGCTGAGCGTGGCCGGTGCCCCGCAATTCACGTCGTCAAGGCCGGGTCTCGCTCCTGTCCCGGCTCTGGAGACCTGGAAGCCGTCCAACGAACTGGAGTTCGTCGAGAGGTCGGCGACGCGGCCAGCCTGCACTTGAACCCGCTTGGCAACGCCCTGTTGCGATTTGTTGGTGAGGAGAGTCGGGTCCAGGCGATCCTCGTGCGGTTGAAGTCCGCGCTGGTCACGTGGCGGACTGGACGGCCCAGATGCCGCCGATCAACCCCGCCACCCCAGCGCAATGACTCCTCGCTGTGCATGTCGGCCATCTTGAACCCGAGCCCGCCGCCGCGCTAAGGTTACAAGTAGACCGCCTCGTCTGCCGCTACTGACCAGGCGGAACGTGCGACCTGTCCGGCCGGACCACTCATCTGGACGGCCGGAGTTCACCGACCACAGGCTAACTACACTTTGTCTTCGAGTCGGAGCTCGTTGATCTTTGGTGTGGGTCCGCTACGCGTGACAGAGGCCGACAGTGCCTGGTCTAGCGCTTCGAAGCTGCCGCCGCACCCACGCAGGAACGCGCAGATGAGGCCGATGAGACGAGCGGAGTTGGTGTTGGCCAGCAAGAGCCGGGTGACGGCGGTTGGGTGGGGTTCTCTTCTGCGCACCAGGCGTTCGAAGGCGAGAAAGTCGACCTGCCTGGGCAGTGCCCGGGCATAGGTCGCCTCGGTTTTCAGTCGCCAGCACAGTTCGGCGAATTGCTCGGTGTAAAGGGGCGGCTGGGGAAGGAACGCGCCGATGGTCTGGGTTCGTAATTCCGCTGGAACCTGGGCGGTGGTCAGGACGCCTGCCAGGTACTTGTCGACGGCGTCTGACAGCTTGCGCATCTGGTGGGCCGGGACGGCGCCTTGGGCGAGTTGTTCGGCAACGAGCAAGTCCCAAGCTTGGCGACTGATGGTGGTGGCTTGGCCGGCGATGGTGACGAGGTTGAGGGTCAGAATGCTGACGGCCTCGGCGGCGAGCCAGCGGATAGCCTCGGTGTGGTCGTCGTCCACTTGAGGTGTCCAGTGGCTAGCCAGGAGCCGTAGCACTTCCAACAACTGTTTGGCGGCCATGAACGGTGACAGGAGCAGGACCTCGCCGCGCAGGTAGTTGAAGGCCCGCTCCAGGTCGGTGTCCTTTTTGCAGATTGCCCGGATGGCGGACTCCCTGGCGAAAGTGTCGAGGCTGTGGGCGCCGGTGTCGGCCAGGCCCTGCACGGCGTCGGCTTCGCGGCGGTCCAGGTCGCTCACGTGCTGAGCTGTCACGCCGAGAGTGCGACCCAGGGCTCGCGCCTTGTCGGACACGGGCAAGGCGACGGTGAGTTCTGCGGCGTCGGCGTTGACCAGGCCGCGTAGGCCGGCCAGCCAGAGAATCCGGTCCAGGGGCTTATCGGCGCGCTTCTGCCTTTGCCGGACTCGACCTCGCCGATGGTGCGGCGGCTGGCAAGGTGCGGGTCGAAGTCGATGGCGAACAGGTCCAGGTCGGTGACTTGGAGTGGCTCGCCGACGTTGCACTTGCCGAAAATCACGTCCACGCAGGTGGAAGGCGTAGAGGGGTGCTCGGGCGCCGTGCTTGGTGACCTGCGAAACAGACGGCGGCAGGGCGGTTGCCGCGGGATGATGGGCGGCTGTGTTCTTGCGACTGGCCTACTTGACCGCGGCGAACGCGTTCGCGGTGCTGCGTCTCCTGCCGATGACCGATCGGGAGAAGGACGCCGAGATCTTGGTGCTGCGGCACCAGATCACCGTGCTGGAGCGCCAGCTCAACGGTGAACGGGTACGGTTCACAGTCCACGACCGAGCACTGCTTGCGGCGTTGCTGAACCGACTCCGTCCCAGCGTGTTACGGCGGATGCGGTTACTCGTGCGGCCGGACACGGTGCTGCGCTGGCACCGCGGCCTGATCGCGGGCCGGCACGCCGCCCGATCCCAACTTAAACGGCCGGGTCGCCCACCGACCGTCCGTTCCATCCGCAGGCTGATACTTCGCCTGGTGCGGGAGAACCCAGGCTGGGGTTACCGGCGGGTGCACGGCGAGTTGCTGGTGCTCGGCGTCAAGGTGGCTGCCTCTACCGTCTGGGAGATCCTCAAGGACGCTGGCGTCGATCCGGCACCTGAGCGTTCCGCCACCACCTGGGCCGGTTTCCTGCGCTCCCAGGCCGAGGCGCTGCTGGCGTGTGACTTCTTGGAGACCGTGACCCTCGCCGGCGCCCGCATGTACGTGCTGGCGGTCATCGAACATCACACTCGCCGTGTCCGGGTTCTGGGCGCCACCGCTCACCCGACCGCTGCGTGGGTGACCCAGGCGGCGCGGAACCTGGTCATGGACTTGGAGGACGCGGGTTGCCGGGCACGGTTCCTGATCCGTGACCGGGACGGCAAGTTCCCCGATCTGTTCGACACCGTTCTGACCGATGCCGGCATCCAGACGGTGCTGACCGGGGTGCGGATGCCGAGGATGAACGCGGTGATGGAGCGATGGGTGCAGATCTGCCGCCGTGAACTGCTCGACCGCACGTTGATCTGGAACCAGCGGCATCTGCTCCACGCCCTCCGCGAGTTCGAGACCTTCTACAACGAGCATCGGCCCCATCAGGGCATCTCCAACGCCCGCCCGTTGAGGCCGTTGCCTCCACCGATCACCGAAACAGACCAGATCGCCCACCTGAACATCCGAAGAAAACAAAGGCTGGGCGGAATTCTCAACGAGTACGAACATGCCGCTTGACCTGCACGGACGAGGTTTTCGGCAGGGACATGCCGCCGACGTGATGATCTGCAGGCGGGCAGCGGCCGAGAGGAGTTCGGCCGGATCGGTGACAGCACTTTCCGGACTCTCGGGGAAGCGCTGTGGCGTGCAGAGGGTTTCGCAGGGGATATGGCGCATCCCATGCCCGCGAGCGCGCAGTGCGCCCTTACGCGCCCAAGCCAGCAGGCGCGCAGCGATGCGCTGGAGGTCGGTGTCGATACGAGCAAGTTGCGCGATGAACTCCGCGAGCAGCTCGGAGACGACATCGTTTGCGTGACGGCTGGGGGTGGTGTTGACGACCCGGGCGGCGATATTCCGCAGCCCTGGCATGGCCACACCGATGCAACCCACCGTCCACTCGGGGCCGCTCGTGCGCGCCCGCTGCACCAACTCCCTCCAGACGGCGTCCTTGACGATGCTGGGACCAACCCGATCGAGGAGCAGATCCCGGAGCTCCCTGAGGTTGATCGCGCGGGCTGGCAGCCCCAGACCGATGGCCCGCCCGTCGATCGCCAGAGGAGATGGCCCTGAGGTCAGTTGCCGAAAGGAGTGCTCGGCCACGTCCAGCGCATTGGTCGCGCCGAAGAAGGTGATGTCGGGGACGACGGTCTCGAAGCCGGTGGTGTCCCGGTCGGTGATCGGCTGGCTGGTCATGACGGCCTCCTGCGGTCGCTGCGGACTGTGCCAGCAGGTATCGACCACGGCGGGAACACGTCTGGGACACATCGGGGACGGCGACGGTGTCCCCACGGTGTTCCCGGTGCCACCCGGAAGCCCGCTGACCTGCGGGGACACGCTCGAAGTCGCGATGTGAGGGTGGAAGGTAAAGCCGGGGTTCACGCGCAGAAGGCGCGTGACCAGGCTGTTCACGCGCCCGAAGATTGCTGGGTATAGCTTTGGTGGGCGGGTGTTATGTCGCCAATGCCGTGCAGCGCTGAGGTTGTGTCGCCAGGCCGTCAGTCCGGCTCCGGGACGTGTCTATGCTCAATGTCTCCGGTGGCGCCTTCGCCGCCAAGCTTGTTCGCCCTGCGTCTCAACGTGGCCGCGTGCCCTGAGGGCATGCCAAGGCGGTAACCCGATAGTCTGGTAGCCGCCGAATGTGATAGTCGAACTCGGCTGTCGAAGCTCTCGGTCTAGGTTCGATGAGTATCTCTGTGTGGCTTCGCGCCGTACCGCCTAAGTGCGGTCACAGAGACCCTGAAGTAGTCCCACTCAGTGAGCGGCCTGGTACTGCTCGACCACACTGGCTGGGATACGGCCACGGTCGTTGACCGCGATGCCGTGCTCCTTCGCCCAAGCGCGTATCTCGCCTGAGCGCCCGCCCTCCATGTTGGTGCCATTGCTTCCCGGCCTCTTGCCGCCCCTGACCGCCTTGATGCGACGGCCGCCACCCATGAACGGATGCAGCGCAGCGCGAAACTTGGCAGCGTTCGCCTCGCTGAGATCGATCTCATAAGCCACACCGTCGATGGCGAACGCCACTGTCTCGGCGGCTTCGCCTCCATCAACGTCATCGGTCAAGGTGATTCGTACCTGCTGTGCCATTCTCACTCCTTTGGATCGCCCTGCCGGGCAATTTGAGATAATACACTAATTCCCCGGTCGGCTATTCGGAAACGGATCTGAATGATTCGGATTGATTGAGGGGCGCTAAGTCGCATAGTGCCTTGCCGCATCGTGTGTCGCGAGACGGAATGGTCGCGTTGTGGTCGTCGGCATTTCAGGGCCTCGACGGGGATGCGGCATGCACTGCATTGGCAGGAAGTCTCCGACAGTCTCCAGTTCAACGAGATCATCATTCGTTGCGGCCACCTTGATTTGTTCTGTAGTGACGAACTCGACTGTGCGCCATGAGGTGCCGGGGCCTCTCAAAAGGTATAGTGGGCCGCCGGTCATCGCAGTGACCGGTTGAAGTTGGGGGCGGGCTGGGGGCGAGGTCGGGAGCGGCCTCGTCAATCTGGGGACGGACCAGCACCACTAGACGGCCCCGTGCCTGCAGGCGAAGACGGGATGGGTGCAAGGGAGACTGAAGCGATGGTTTACGTCTGGTGAGTTGTCGGCGGCCTGCCAAATTCGGCGGATGAGCGACTTGCAATTGGAGGCCGGGAGTTGACCCACGGGCCCGCGCGGAAGCGACTACGGATGCACGGCCACCATCGGACGCCCGAGACGCGGTCTACCCGATCGTTCATACGAGGTCGTCATGGAGAGGCGAGTTCGGCACGGCGATGGTGCACAACCAGCGCTACCCGGCCGCGTTCCCGACAGAGCCATTCGCGAGTCGGTTGGCGGCGAAGAGCCGGTCAGGCGACTCCACCGTGCAGCATCTGTTCGTCAACGCCGCGGCGTGGGGGTCGGCGCTGCGCACCGCGCGGATCAGAGGCGAGGACTGGGGCATCGACGGCCCGGAATGATGGATGAGGGCTACGTCCCTCTCGTGTTGCTGATTGGCACGTCGATGCGGTCGCGAGCGACGACGACGCCGTCCTTGATGACGAAGCATTCCACGACGTGCCCGCCTTTGAAGTTGGAGTGCTCCACCCGGGTGTTGTGGCGGTTCGAGTCGATGATCTGGCCCCGGACGATGTCCCGGCGCTCGGCCTCCGGGCCGCGGTTGAGCACCTTCCACTTCAGCGTGTACGGCGGCTCGACGCTGCACCCGGTGACCATGAACTTCAGGCTCCTGTCCGCCATGAGCGGCGTCCCGTCGCGCAGCATTTTCCGCAGTTTGGTCGGTCTCCAGCCGTTCTGGGTGACCTCGCAGTCGATGGTGACCGATTCGGTGATGTCGACCGGGTATCGGTCCTCGATGAACTGTTCGGTGTTGCTGAACGCCTGGGATGCCTCGGTGACGGCCAGCGGCACGGATGTCCCGAAGACCTCGCGCCACTTCTTGTTGGCGGCGGCCTTGCCCTCGTCCGCGATTGCCTCAAGGGCCTTGTTGTATGCCTTCTTGGCCTTCGGCTGGAACCGGGCCTTGACGTTCACGCGCTGGTTGCTGCCCAGCGCGAGGTAGTACTCCTTGTCGGGCTCGTTCTTGAGGAACTCGAAGAAATCGCGGGCCATGAGGTCGAACAAGCCCGTACCCGCCGAGTCGTAGTCGCCGGTCTGTGAGAAGAACTCGTGTACCAGGGTGTCGATGAGCAGGCCGCCCATGTTCACTCCGTTCGCGTTCTTCCACGCTCGGGTCATCCTCGCCAGGTGGCGCATGTTCGTCGAGGTGCGGTCGTTGCACTCCTTGGTCGCGCAAATCTCGTCCCGCGGCTTGGTGAGCTTCCAGTCCTTGGCGGCCGTGTCCGGGTAGTCGAAGCTGCCGTCCTTGTTCTCGAAGGCCGGCTGGACCTCGAACTTGAAGGCGTTGCTGGTGAACTGGACTCGCACGACGCACTGGTCGACGCGGATGTCGGTGTTGGGGTAGCGCGCCTTCAGGTCGTCCCTGACTCTGTTGAGGATCCTTCGCGGGCCTGTGTCGCCGGTGTAGTAGGAGCGCAGTCCGGGCGGGAGGATGAAGATCATGTCCAGGTCGGACACGCCTTTGACGGCGGTGTGTCGGCCGTAGGAGCCCACCATGAGCTTGTAGTCGGTGCATACGTCCTTGGCTCTGAAGTCCTTGTTCAGTGCCTTGGTGATCTCGTCCCTGCGGGAGGTGACCGCGGCGGCGGTATCGCCGACCTTGAGGTTCTCGAGTAGCGCATCGAAGATCCCTGGAGTCTTCATGATCCGCCCTCGTCTTGGCCGAGCCGGAGGGCTTCGGGGAGGAACAGGTCGATCTCGTGGGAGGTGAACGTCATCTCCTGGTTGCGCTGCAGTCCCTCGCTGGCCCGCTCGAAGGCCTTCGGGCTTGTCCTGGGCGCGTCGGTGTAGGCGTCGCGCGTGGCCTGCTGGAGTTCGTCGCGGCGCTTCCTGGCCTGCGCGTCGGAGGCGGTGCCGGACATCAGGTCGGCGATGAGCGAGATGTAGGACTCCCGGACGTCCCACAGCCGAGAGGCGATACCGCGGTGGGCGTCGGACTCCTCCTCGAACTTGAAGGTCTTCGCCCCAAGGCTCATGGCAGTGACCAGGAGCGCGATGAACGAGGTCGCGACGCTGGTCACCACCGGTTTCCCCAGTGCGCCCACCACCGCGGCCAGGAAGGTGCCGGAGCCGATCGCCGTGAGCACGATCAGCGCGGCATGCTGCAGCCTGTGGTGGCGGAAACAGATGTCCGCCTGCTTCTCGTGCGTCTTGTGGCTGTACACCACTCGTCCGAACGCTTCGCGGACCTGCGCGAGCAGGTACGGATCACAGTCGGGCGCCGCTTCCATCTCGTCGCTCAAGTCGCTCCGCTACCTCGACTCATCGGGGAGTGCGCCGGTCAGCAGTCGATCGGCCTTCCGACCCGTAGTGCACCGGATGTGAGTATGGCGGTGACCACCGACAATATGAGCGAGGCAGATGTCGGCTCACTGAAGGCTCAGGCCCGGCCCCGCTCCCATGAACGTCTCGAGCGTCACCGTCGGCACGAGCACGACGAACATCACAACGATCTTGACCCGCCCGGAGCCGGCGATGGAAATGCGAGCCTGCGGACTCACGCCCGTGGGGGTGCATTGCTGACTGCTCTGGCGGCCCTGCCGCTGGTTCTGAGGGCGACATGACCGGCTTGGGCGGGTGGAGGGTGCCCGGTTTCGAGGCGCTACCAGGGCGGACGCAGGGCCCGGATCGAGCCGCCGAGCAGCCATCGAGCTGCCACGGGGACGAAGTGGGGCATGCCGGGCGGGGGGCATACCGGGCAATCTCGCGTTTTCGCTGGTCAGGGGTGGTGGGTCGCGTGGGACTCGAACCCACAACCTACGGATTAAAAGTCCGGAGCTCTGCCAATTGAGCTAGCGACCCTTGGTTGTCATGGATCTACCAAGTGCGGTCCATCCAAGATCGATCGTACATGGGCGGCGTGGTTCGGGATTCTGGCCCGGCCGGGGCTGTCATGAGTGTAAGGGGACGTCCGCGCCGGATGCATCTCGGTTGGCGGCCGCGTCAGGGGCCGGTGGGGGAGGCGGGACGTGGGGGACGGGTGGTGAGATGGGCGGTTTCGGTGGGGTGAGACGTCCGGGGATGGGACGATCCGTTCGGGGAATAGCGGTTTGTCCGTGGCCGGTGCAGCCGCCATCGTCGACAAGGAGGCGCCATGCCGTACCTGACCCAGCTCGCCGCCGTGGCCCGCCGGACGGGCTTTCCGGTGACGGAGGTCTCGGGCTGGAAGGGGCGCGGGCACGGTCCGCAGCCGAGCGTCCAGGGGATCGTGGCCCATCACACCGCCGGGGCGTCCGGGGGCGGGGACTATCCGTCGCTGGCCGTGGTGCGGGACGGGCGGCCGGGGCTGGACGGGCCGCTCAGCCATTTCGGGCTCGGCCGGTCGGGGCGCATCTACGTGATCGCGGCGGGGCGGTGCTGGCACAACGCGCCGTCCACGTCGGCGTACCACACGAACTCCGCCAGCCTCGGGATCGAGGCGGAGAACGACGGGCGGCAGGCGTGGCCGGACGTGCAGCTGGACGCCTACAAGCTGCTGTGCGCGGAGCTGTGCAAGGAGTTCGGGCTGCCCGCGTCACGGGTGAAGGGCCACAAGGAGGTCAATACGGAGAAGCCCGACCCCCATTCGATCAACATGACCGCTTTCCGGGCGGATGTGGCCCGGCTCATCGAGGGAGACGACTTGCCGCTGTCCCAGGACGATCTGAAGAAGATCCGCGACATCGTGTGGAACACCGACACCGCGCCCGCGCCCACGGGGTCGGCGCCGGACAATCCGACGTGGCGACACGTCAATATCGTCCGCGACACCTATTCGTCCGTGCAGGAGGTCAAGGCGGCCGTGGCGCAGCTCGCGCGGCAGGCTCCGGCCTCGGACGGGCCGGAGGTCGCGCGGCTCGTGCTGGCGGGCCTCTCGCCGGAGGCGATCGCGGAGGCGATCCCGGACGAGGTCGCGGCGCAGGTCGCGAAGGCGCTCGCGGACCGGCAGACCGCTTAGGCGATTTCGGGCGCGCGAGACCCGTGCGCGGAGCGCCGGGCGCGAGTAGCCTCGGATGTGTCGGCGGGTGGGGAAGCCCGTTCGGCCGGACGGCCCGTCTCCCATGGGAGGCGGGCCGTCTCGTTTCAGGTGATCCGCAGGGGCAGGTGTTTCAGGCCGTTCTGGAAGTTGGAGGCCAGGCGGACGGCGGGGCCCGTGCGGTGGAGGGTGCGGGGGAGCAGCTCGCGGAAGACGGCGCGCATCTGGGTGCGGGCGAGGTGGGCGCCGAGGCAGAAGTGGGGGCCGAAGCCGAAGCTGACGTGGTCGTTGGGGGTGCGGGTGATGTCGAAGCGGTCCGGGTCGGGGAAGACCGTTTCGTCGCGGTTCGCGGAGGCGTGGTAGACGACGACCTTGTCGCCGGCGCGGATGGGGACGCCGCCGAGGGTGAGGTCGGTGGTGGCGGTGCGGCGGAAGTCCATGACGGGGGGCCAGTGGCGGAGCATCTCCTCGACCGCGGACGGGAGGAGGTGCGGGGACGTGCGGAGGCGGGCGAGTTCGGCGGGGTGGTCGAGGAGGGTGAGGAGGCCGCCGGGGATGCCGTTGCGGAGGGTCTCGTTGCCGGCGACGGCGAAGAGGAAGAACATCTGCTCGAACTCGGCGGTGGAGAGGCCGCCCGCGAGCATGCGGGACATGACGTCGTCGGTGGGGTGGTGTTTCTTCACGGCGGCGAGGGCGTGGGCGTAGGCGAACATGTCGGCGAGGGCGGCGGCCGAGCGGGGGTTGACGGGGCGGCCGTCGGGGCGGGTGGACGCGGTGGGGCGCCGGGCCATCGCGTCGCGGGCCATGGGGCTCATCGCGGCGGCGTCGGCGGTGGAGAGGCCGGCGTACTCGTCGTCCTGGTAGCCGATCACGCGGGACGCCCAGTCGTAGAGGAGGCGGCGGTCGGTGTCGGGGACGCCCATGATGTGCGCGAGGGTCCAGACGGGGAGGTCGGCGACGAGTTCGACGAAGTCGATGTCGCGGCCGAGGGCGGAGGCGACGAGGGTCCGGGCCCGGTCGTCGATGGTGGCCTCCAGGGCGCGGACGGCGCGGGGGGTGAACGCGGCGGCGACGATGCGGCGGAGGCGGGAGTGGTCCGGGGGGTCCTGGTTGAGCATCATCGCGCGGACGAACGCGAGGTCCTCGGGGGTGTCGGGGTCGCGGATCTGGGTGGCGCCGAGGTTGGAGGAGAACAGGTCGGGGGAGCGCAGGACGTGCTTGACGTCGGCGTGGGAGAGGACCGCCCAGTAGCCGGGTCCGGCGGGCCAGGGGCCGACGGCGGGTTCGGGGATCCGGACGACGGGAGATTCCGCCCGGAGCTTCCGGAACGTCTCGTAGGGGACGCCGGTTGCGTAGGTGGACGGCAGGAAGATCTCCTCGTGCATGCCTTCAGCGTGCATCATGGCGGTGTGACGGTGAAGCCCGCGGACGGCGACAAGATCCTGCGCGACAACTTCGCGCCCTGGGTGCTCGATCTCGGACTCGTGGTGGAGGAGGTGGGCGAGGGGTCCGCCGTGCTGCGGCTGCCGTGGTCGGAGAGGCTCGCCCGGGAGGGCGGCGGGATGTCGGGGCAGGCGCTGATGGCCGCCGCCGACACCGCCGTGGTCATCGCGGTGTCGGGGGCCAGGGGCGGGTTCGTGCCGATGACGACGGTGCAGCTCAGCACGTCTTTTCAGAGGCCTGTCATGGGACGGGACGTCCTGGTGGCGGTCGACGTCACGAAACTGGGGCGGACGCTCGCCTTCGCCGACGTCACGCTGACGGCGGACGGCACGACGGTGGCGAAGGCCAGTGCCGTTTACGCGATCATGGGTTGACATGAAGCGCATCGAGAACGTCGAAGTGGCCGACGGCGAGTTCGCCCTGCACGTGTGGACTCCGGACAAGGCCGGGCCCGGCATCCTGCTGATCCAGGAGATCTTCGGTGTCGGCGACTACATGGAGGCCGTCGCCGAGGACCTGGTGGCGCTGGGGTACGTGGTCGCGGCGCCGGACATGTTCTGGAGGATCGAGAAGGACTGGGCCGTCCAGCACAACGAGGAGGCCCTGCCGAAGGGGATGTCGATGGTCTCCCAGTTCGACTGGGAGAAGGGTCCGGAGGATCTGGAGGCGGCCCTCGCCCACCTGCGCGGCCTCCCCGAGGTGGACGGACGCGTGGGCGCCGTTGGGTTCTGCTTCGGCGGCACCCTGGCGTACCTCCTCGCCACCCGGGCCGAGCTGGACGCGACGGTGTCCTTCTACGGTTCGGGCGTGCCGGGTGCACTGGCGGCGATCGATGACATCCGCGGTCCGGTGCAGTTCCACTTCGGCGGGTCGGATCCGTACATCTCCCGGGAGGACGTCGCGGCCGTCGAGCGGGCCGTGGCCGGACGGGACGGGATGGAGATCCACGTCCAGGAGGACGGCGGCCACGCGTTCCACAACCGGAAGGCGCCGATGTTCTACCAGCCGGAGCTGGCGGACCGGGCGTGGCGCCTCACGGAGGAGTTCCTCGCCCGCACCCTGCCGGTCGCCTGAGCGCCTAAAGGGCCCAGGGCGGGAGCGGTTCGCACTCCGCGAGCCAGGCCGCGGGCGGGCCGCCGACGATGCCGCCGACGATGGCGCAGGTCGTGTCGATGTCGCCGCCCGCGGCCGCCGTGGTCCAGAAGGCGCGCTCGTAGTCGCCGAGGCGGCGGGCGGCGGCCCAGAGTGTGAACGGGACGGTGTCGTGCGCGGCGACCTGGCGTCCGTTGCCGAGGACGGCGGCGGCGGTCGCCGGGTCGCCGATGGTCAGCAGCCGGCGGGCCTCGACGATGCCGTCCCGCACGGTCCCGTCGGGGACGAGCCGTGTCACGTCGTCGAGGAACCGTCCGGGCGGCGGTGCCTCCGGGGCCAGGGCCGCGGCGGCGGCCACGGCGACCGCTCCCGCGACGCCTTCGGGGTGCGGGTGCGTCACCTCGGCGGAGAGGGCGGCCTGGCGGGCCGCTTCGGCCGGGTCGCCGGCGAACCAGGCGCCGAGCGGGGCGACGCGCATCGCGGCGCCGTTGCCCCAGGAGCCCTGGCCGCCGAACGGTTCCCGGGCGAGCTTCCGCCAGTCGCCGCCTTCGCGGACGAGCCGCAGCAGGCGTCCCGTGGACGGTCCGTAGCCGCGGTCGAAGTCGTGGCGTTCCGCGAAGCTCGCGGCGAGGGCGTCCTGGTCGATGGTTCCGTGCCGGGTGAGGACGAGGTAGACCGACGCGGCCATCTCCGTGTCGTCCGTCCATTGCCAGGGGCCGGGGGGAGGTTCCTGCGCCTCGAAGGCCGGACGGTTCTCGGGGACGAAGAACTGGGAGCCCAGGGCGTCGCCCACGGCGAGGGCTAGGAGGGAGGCGTGCGCGCGTTCCGTCGCGGAGCGCACGTCGGCGGGAGATGGCATCACGCGGATTCTAGGGCGAGCCGGGACAGTTCCCTCCGGGACGAGACGCCGAGCTTCGGGTAGGCCTTGTAGAGGTGGTACTCGACCGTCCGGGGGCTCAGGAAGAGCTGCGCGGCGATCTCGCGGCTGCTGATGCCCGCGGCGGCGAGCCGGACGACCTGGAGTTCCTGGGGTGTGAGGCGGTCGAGGAGGTCGGGGGCCGCGGGGACGGACGCGGTGCCGGGCGCGCCGGTGGCACGGAGTTCGGCGCGGGCGCGGTCGAGCCATGGCGTCGCGCGGAGCCGCTCGAAGGTCCGGGCGGCCGAGTCGAGGGGGACGCGGGCGTCCGAGCGGCGGCGGGCGCGGCGCAGCCACTCGCCGTACAGGAGCTCCGTCCGGGCGCGCTCGAACGGCCGGGTCGACGCCTCGTGCAGGCGGACGGCCCGCTCGTACGGCTCGCCGGTGTCGTCGAGGAGGGCCTCGCAGCGCAGCGCCACGGCGAGCGCCCACGGCTGCCGGCCCGCCTCCGCCCAGCTCCGGAACCGCTCGTAGGCGGGACGGGCCTCGTCCGGCCGCCCGGCCCGGACCGCGGCCTCGACCAGGTCGGCCACCGACTGGAGGACGTCCGCGCTGTGCGGGTGCGAGCCCCGCGCGATGCCGTCGAGGCGCCGCAACGCGTCGTCGTACCGGCCGAGGCCCAGGTCGAGGAGCGCGAGCGCGCCGTCGCCGGGTTCGGCCAGCGCGTTCAGGCGGTCCTCGTCGCCCTCGATGGCCGCGATCCTTGCGAGGACGGCGCCGAGCCGCCGCTCGCGTCCGGGACGTCCGTCGCCGGGGTGCCCGTCGCGGCCGGGGAGGCCGGTGTCGCGGGCGAGGGCGATCGCCTCGGCGACGAGGGACTCCGCGTCGGTGTGCAGGCCCAGCGCGATCCGGGCCTGCGCCTCGGCGCGCAGGACGTGCGGGAGCGCGCCGACCAGCCCGTGCCGGCGGCAGCGCGCGGCCTCGGCGGCGGCCAGCTCCAGCGCCGCGTCGTCGTCGCCGAGGATGAGCGCGAACTGCGCGCACTGGATGCAGCCTCCCGGGCCCAGGCCGGCGCCTCCCGGCGCGAGGGCGGCGCGGGCCTCGGCGACCAGGTCCGCGAGGATCGGCAGGCCCTGGGCGTGGTCGCCGCCGGCCAGGAGCGCGAGGCCGCGGACGGCCCGGTCGTCCGGCAGCAGTTCGGCGGCGCGCAGCACCGCGGGGACCTCGCCGGACGTCCACGCGTACGTCGCGGCGGTCCGCAGCATCGCGGCGCGGTGCTCCGGGGCGGCGTGGACGGCGTGCTCGGCCATCTGGCG
>NZ_CAACUY010000081.1 GCF_900659615.1 Actinomadura fibrosa
CCGCGTCCGTCGCCCTGGCCGCGGGCCTCGCGGTCATGGCGCTGCCGGGCGGCTCGGGGGACTCGCCGCGCGCCGCGGTCGCGGCCCACACCGGGAAGGCCGCCGTGCCGCCGAGCCCGCAGTCCGACGCGCGGGTGGCCGACGATCCCGACGAGATCACCGACGCGCTGCCCTACTTCCGGACCCGGGACCCCGACAACAAGATCGCCAAGCATGTCACCGACGTGCGCCGCAGCGGCGCGTTCGTCCGCGTCTACACCGACCTCGGCGAGGACGACGAGAACTCCAAGCCGGCGATCTCGCTGTGCGAGTGGACGACCCGGTTCCTGGAGGACGGCGGCGACGACTCGCCCCGCGTCTTCGTCCACGGCAGGAGCAGCGACAACGGCAGCGTCGTCCTCGCCAACAAGCAGAGCGACAAGGACGACTGCGAGGTCCCCGAAACCCCCTAGAACGCGCCGCGACACGCCGCAGGGCCGCGGGTCTCGGAGGGTGTCGTCAAACCTTCTCCGCTGGTCATCTACAGGCTGCGTTGATGGCGTCGCTCACGCTGCCGATGTGCTCCGCGCCCTCGTGCCTGGGCGGCAGCAGGGCGGTCAGGTAGGCGAAGACGAGCCGCCGGGACGGGTCGGCCCAGGCAATGCAGCAGTTGCTGCCGTTATGGCCGAACGTGCGTGGACTGCTCAGCCTGCCCATCGGCGGGCTGCGCCGGGCGCCCGGCCTGGGTCCGCCGAGCTGGAAGCCCTGTGACCACCGGATCGGCAGGTCGAGCAGCCGATCCGTCTCGCCCTCGCTCGACGGCAGGGTGGCGTGCGCGATCGTCGCCGGGTCGAGGACGCGTACGCCGTCCAGCTCGCCGCCCTGGAGCAGTGCCTGGTAGAACCGTGCGAGGTCCCGGGCCGTGGTGGAGATGCCCGCCGCGGGGACCACCGCCCGCCGTGCCGCGGGCCGGTTGAGGCCGATCCGGATGATCTGGTCCACCGGGGCGGTGGCACGTACCGGGACGTGCCGATGCCACAGATGATGGGGCAGGCCGAGGTAGGTGTCGTGCAGGCCGAGCGGCCGGAGCAGCCCGGCGGTGAGGGCGTCCGGCACCGGGACGCCGGCGACGCGACGGACGAGTTCCCCGAGGATGACGCCGTAGGTGATGACGTGGTAGGCGGGGACCTGCCCGGGCGGCCACCGGGGCCGGGCCCGCTCGACGTGGCGTACCGCCCGCTCCCAGCTCATCATCGCGAGCGCGTCGCCGAGCATGCTGCCGGCCAGGGGAACGCCCGCGCGGTGCTGAAGCACCTGCCGGACGGTGATGCGGTCCTTGCCATGCCGGCCGAACCGCGGCCAGTACGCGGCCACGGCGTCGTCCAGGTCCAGCGCGCCCCGTTCGGCGAGCTGATGCACTAGGAGCGCGACGAACGGCTTGCTGGCCGAGAAGATCCAGAACAGCGAGTCAGACCGGCACGCGACCGAGCGGTCGAGCACGACCCGGCCGTCGCGGAGGACGCAGATCTGGGCGGCCGCCCGCCGCGCCGCGACCAGCTCCAGCGCGCGGGCGAGGCCGGCGCCGTCGACGCCGGCCCGCTCCGGCGGACACTCCGTCCAGTCGATCACGCCCGCCTCGACCCGCCCGTCACCGACACACGCCCAGGATCACGATCACCGGAAAAGGCTCGACGACACCTTCTCAGAAGTCCCCGCCCGAGGACCAGTCGCCGCCGCCGTCCCCTCCGGCATCCCCGAACATCGGGCTGACCCCTCCTGACGAGAGGGGACCGGCGCCGCCGGCCGGCCGGTACTGCTCGCGGAAGTCGAACGGCTTCGGGTCCTTCGTCGAGAGGACGTCCCGCATCTTGGACTCCTCGACCCCGCTCGGTCCGAGGGCCGCGAACCGGGAGGGCCCGGTCCCGGCGCCGCCGGCGAGGCGGCGGCGTTCCGCCCGGCCCCGGCGCGTCGGGCGGGAGAGGCGGTTCAGGAGTCCCGCCCGGCGCAGCCCGTCCCTGACGGCTTCGAGTTCGGGCCCCGCGGCGACCTCCGAGACGACCTGGCCGAGAAGGCGGCCCGTGCCGGGGATCGCCGCGAGGACCGCCTCCTGCACCGGGTCGTCCGCCTCCCGCCGCACCGCTTCGACGCGGTGGGTCCCCCGGGAGACGCGGACCCGGCGCTG
Organism: Actinomadura fibrosa; assembly: GCF_900659615.1. Classification (GTDB taxonomy): domain Bacteria; phylum Actinomycetota; class Actinomycetes; order Streptosporangiales; family Streptosporangiaceae; genus Spirillospora; species Spirillospora fibrosa. The sequence goes on from NZ_CAACUY010000081.1 coordinate 2,162, forward strand.
CTCGTAGAGGGAGAGGACGGCGGTCTTGACGACCCGCTCCCGGCCCCCGCACAGGTATGCGGTCTCGTAGACGCTCAATTCACCCATCCGGGCCCCCTGGAGGTCGCGCGCCGCCTGCTGGTGGGACGCTCCAGGCCAGGATCGGGTTTCCCTGGGACGCGCCGGAGGCGTGCGGGCCCGGCGCGGCAGGGGCGCGCGACTCAGTTCCCGGGCGTCACTCCGCGGGTTCCAGGGTGAGGCTGATGCTGTTGATGCAGTAGCGGTCGTCGGTCGGGGTGCCGTAGCCCTCGCCGTGGAAGACGTGGCCCAGGTGGGAGTCGCACGTCGCGCACCGCACCTCCGTGCGGACCATGCCGAGCGAGCGGTCCTCGATCAGGACGACCGCGTCGGAATCGGCCGGCTCGAAGAACGACGGCCACCCGCAGTGGCTGTCGAACTTGGTCTCCGAGCGGAACAGCTCCGTGCCGCAGGCGCGGCACTTGTAGACGCCGACGGTCTTGGTGTCGGTGTACTCGCCGGTGAAGGGCCGCTCCGTCCCCGCCTCGCGCAGGACGTGGAACTCCGCGGGGCTGAGCTGGGCCCGCCACTCTTCCTCGCTCTTACGGATCTTCTCCATGCCTTCGACGGTACCCGGCGGCCGGACCGCGGGGCTGTCGTGCCCGTGGGTTACCGTGCCGGTATGGCCTCGCCCTTCATCGAGATCCCGGTCGGGGATCGGCTCGTCAAGGTGACCAATCCCGACAAGGTGTACTTCCCGGAGCACGGCTATACCAAGCGGCAGCTCGTGGAGTACTACATCGCCGTGGGCGAGGGCATCCTCCGCGCCACCCGCGACCGGCCGACCACGCTGGAGCGCTGGCCCGGCGGGGTGTTCGAGGGCGCCCGGATGGCCACCCGGGAGGACTACGCCCGCGGCCAGGCGGGCATGGGGGCGGGCAAGTCCGACGCCTTCTACCAGAAGCGGGCCCCGAAGAACGCGCCCGACTGGGTGCGGACGTCGCGGATCGAGTTCCCGAGCGGCCGGTCCGCCGACGAGGTCCGCCCCACCGAGGTCGCCGTGATCGCCTGGGCCGCCAACCTCGGCACGCTGACCTTCCACCCGTGGCCCGTCCGCGACGGCGACGTCGATCATCCGGACGAGCTGCGCATCGACCTCGACCCGCAGCCGGGCACCGGCTTCTCCGACGCCGTCCGGGTGGCGCTGGGCCCGGCCCGCGACCTGCTGTCCGAGCTCGGCCTGACCGGCTACGCGAAGACCTCGGGCAAGGGCGGCGTGCACATCTACGTCCGGATCCAGCCGCGCTGGACGTTCACCGAGGTCCGCCGCGCCGCCCTGGCGTTCGGCCGCGAGGTGGAGCGACGCGTGCCCGCCGAGGTCACCACCAAGTGGTGGAAGGAGGAGCGGGGGGAGCAGGTCTTCATCGACTTCAACCAGAACGCCCGTGACCGGACGATCGCGTCGGCCTACAGCGTCCGCCCGCTGCCGTACGCGCCGGTCTCGGCCCCGCTCACCTGGGACGAGCTGGCCGACGCCGACCCGCACGACTTCACGATCGCCACCATGCCGGAGCGGTTCGCAAAGCTCGGCGACCTGCACGCGTCCATCGACGACGAGGCGTTCGCGCTGGACGCGCTGCTGGAGATGGCCGACCGCGACGAGCAGGACCACGGCCTCGGCGACATGCCGTATCCGCCGAACTACCCGAAGATGCCCGGCGAGCCGAAGCGCGTCCAGCCGAGCAAGGACACCGACCAGCACTGATCCCAGGCCCGCCGCCTCCCGGCGGGAGGCGGCGGGGCGGTCGGGGATCAGTACAGGTTCCGCTCCTGGCGGGGCAGGACCACCTTGGACGGGCCGCGCCACGGGGTCCGCGCCTCCGGTGCGGCCAGGGCGGTCGCGCCGTCACCGGTCGCGGCGGTGACCGGGACGCCGATGGAGCTGGACGCCAGGTCCACCGTCACCGTGGCGCCCGTGGGCGTCTCGGTGTTGTAGTCGGCGTCCGTCCCGGCGATGACCAGCCCGAGGCGGTGCCCCTTCTTCAGCAGGTACTCCTGGCTGAGCGTCTGCCACCGGACGCCGTAGTACTTCCCGGGCGTCAGCGGGGTCGGGTTGCTCAGCGACGTGCGGTTCTGGGCGTCCAGCCAGCCGCGCGCGACGACGTTGACGGACGAGGTGACCGTCCTGGTCCGCGTCTGCTTGTAGCAGGCGTCGTCGGTGGGCGTGCTCTCGCCGTGGCAGTCCTCGGTGGTGAGGGTCTGGATGCCGGAGCCGGGGCCGAGGTAGTCGACGCGGGTGTCGTCGCCGTAGTCGACGAGCAGCGCGGTGACGTTCGAGGTCGGCCGGTCGAGCTTGATCCGGAGCCGCGCGTCCGGGGTGCCGGACAGCCGGGCGGTCACGGGCAGCTCGCCCGAGACGTAGGCGAGCCGGTAGGGCTGCGCGGTCGCCGGGTCGGTGACCATCTCGCCCTCGGTGTAGCCGTCGTTCCGGGGGCCGGGCGCGTCGGTGAAGGACGCCTCCGAGCCGCGGGCGGCGGGCCTCAGGCCGAGCGAGCCGTCCGCGCCGGGGCGCAGCGGCAGCGTGCGCGCCGTCCGGGACGGCCAGTCGGACTGGGTGATCCACTGGTCGGGGCCGACCTCGATGTCCGCGCGGGGCTGCTTCAGGACGTCGTTGCCGATCTTCTGGAGCTCGTGGTCGAACCACGCGTGCAGGGTGTCGACCCACAGGTCGCGGCGGATGTCGAACGGGTCGACGTGGCCGCGCTGCGACAGCCAGACCTTGCGGCGGACGCCGCGCTGCGCGAGCGCGCCCCACCACTTGGCGAAGTGGTCGTCCTTGACGTTGAGGTCGTTGACGCCGTGATAGGCGAAGACGCTCGCCCGGACGTTGCGGACGTCGCCGATCGTGCCGTGGCGGTAGTCGGCGGTCCTCCAGTACGCGTTGTAGTTGCCGGTCGCGTCGTCCTCGCCCTGGTCGAGGTCGGCGTTGACGGCGGCGCACTTGGCGGGCGGGTCGGTGTCGACGACGTCGGCGAGGCCGGGCTGCTCGTCCGTCCAGTACTTGACGCCGTTCATGCGGCTGTAGTCGTACCAGCTGCTGATCGCGGAGATCGGGACGATCGTCTCCAGGCCCTTGACGCCGGTCGCGGCGACGCCGTTGGCGAGCGTGCCGTCGTAGGACTTGCCGATCATGCCGGTGCGGCCGGTGGTCCAGGTGGCCTTCGCGGGCGTGCCGTCCGGCTTGTACGCCTTCGCGCGGCCGTTGAGCCAGTCGACGACGGCCTTGCCGCCGAGCACGTCGGACGGGCCGCCGCTGGTCGGGCACCCGTCGGAGCGGGTGGTGCCGACCATGTCCACGGCGAGGAACGCGTACCCGCGCGGGACGAAGTAGTTGTCGTAGAACAGCGGGAACTTCACGGGGTTCCCGGCGGCGTCGTAGGTCTTGCGCTCGCTCTCGTTGCCCCGCCCGACGTTGTCGTAGTAGGGGCTCTCGTCCATGATCACGGGGACCTTGAGCCCGGCGTCGGACTCCTTCGGCCGGATGATGTCCACGTTGACCCGGTCGAGCCTCCCGTCGCGGTCGCTGTCGACGCTGGACTCGACGTAGACGTGCTCGCGGATCGCGTCCGCGTAGGAGAAGACCGGCTGGGTCAGCCCGTCCTTCACCACGATCTTCGGGGCCGCCTGGGCGGCGACGGCGGCCGCACCGCCGGCGGCGAGCGCCGCGCCGGTCAGCACGGCCACGGTGGTCGTCCGCCGGGTTCGTCTCAGGGATCGCCTGGCCAACCCGCACCTCCGGGGGAGAGAAAAGATGATCTGGCCGGAGGTCAGGTTCCTCGCCTCCGGAGGCCGGGTAAAGAGCGGTGTTTCGAGGAACTACGGCCGCTTTTGGTCAGATCGTGCCGTTGCTTTTTCGCTCCGTCCGTAAACCGGATCATCGGCTGTCCGTTCGCGGCGGGAGGGTGTCGGCCGCGCGGGCCGGGCAACCCTCCCGCCAAGCGATCACGAGACGGAGGCGACCATGGGCTGGAGCTACCGCAAGTCGATCCGGAAGGGCCCCTTCCGCATCAACCTCTCGAAGAAGGGCGTCGGGCACAGCGTCGGCACCCGCGGCGCCCGCTACAGCCGCTCCGCCGACGGGCGGCGCACCATGACGTTCCGCATCCCCGGGACGGGCCTGTCCTGGCGGCGCTCGCTCAGCCGCCGGTAGCCCCGCCGCCCGCCGCGGCGCCGGCCTCCTCCGGCGCCGGGTCGGCGGACCGCGCCCGGTTGACCGCCGACAGCACCGCCTGGACGGACGCGGCGAGCACCGACGTGTCCCGCCCGGCGCCCCACCGGGTCACGCCGTCCACCCGGCACTCGGCGTAGGCGACGGCGGGGGAGTCCCGCCCCGGCTCGGTGGAGTGCTCGGCGTAGCGCAGCACGTCCACCTTGATCCCGGCGGCGGCCAGGGCGCCGGCGAGGGCGTCGAGCGGCCCGTTCCCGGAGCCGGAGCACTCGCCCTCGCGGCCGTCCACGCGCACCACGCCGGTGAAGTCGTGTCGGCCCGGCCCGGTGTGGGACGTCCGCCACTCGGTGATGGCGACCGGACCGGAGCGGTCCAGGTACTCGGCGCGGAAGAGGTCCCACAGGTCCGCCGCGGTGACCTCCTCCCCGCTCCCGTCCGTGGCCTGCTGGACGACCTGGGAGAACTCGATCTGGAGCCGGCGCGGCAGCTCCAGGCCGTACTCCGTCCGCAGCAGGTAGGCGATGCCGCCCTTGCCGGACTGGCTGTTCACCCGGATCACGGCTTCGTAGCCGCGGCCCACGTCCGCCGGGTCGATCGGCAGGTACGGGACGTCCCACGGCGCCTGACCGGGAGCCAAGCCCAGCTCGGCGGCGCGCTTCGCGTGGTGCGCCATGCCCTTGGCGATCGCGTCCTGGTGGGTCCCGGAGAAGGCGGTGTAGACGAGGTCGCCGCCGTACGGGTGCCGCTCGTGGACGGGCAGCCGGTTGCAGTACTCGACCGTCCTGCGGATCTCGTCGATGTCGGAGAGGTCCACGCGGGGATCGACGCCCTGCGCGTGCAGGTTGAGCGCGAGCGTGACCAGGTCGACGTTGCCCGTCCGCTCGCCGTTGCCGAACAGGCAGCCCTCCACCCGCTGCGCGCCCGCCAGCATCGCCAGCTCGGCGCAGGCCACGCCGGTGCCGCGGTCGTTGTGCGGGTGGACCGACAGGATCACCGCGTCCCGCCGCGCCAGGTTGCGGTGCATGTACTCGATCTGGTCCGCGTACACGTTCGGGGTGGCGATCTCGACGGTCGCGGGCAGGTTGAGGATCACCGGGCGGCCGGGGGAGGCGTCCCACAGGCCGGTGATGGCGTCGCAGACCTCCAGCGCGTAGCCGGGCTCGGTGAGGTTGAACGTCTCGGGCGAGAACTCGAACCGCACGCCCGGCCGCCCGTCCGCGAGCCGGGCGACGTGCTCCGCCCCGTCCAGGATCAGCCGGCGGACGCCGTCGCGGTCCTGCCCGAGGACGACCTCCCGCCACGCCGGGCCGGTCGCGGTGTAGAGGTGGACGACCGCGGCGGGCAGCCCCTCGATGGAGGCGAACGTCCGCTCGATCAGCTCGCGGCGGGCCGGCGTGAACACCACGGGCGTCACGTCGTCCGGCACCGCGTCCGCCTCCGCCAGATGCCGGACGAAGTCGAAGTCGGTCTGGCTCGCCGACGGGTATCCGACCTCGATCTCCTTGAAGCCCATGGTGACGAGCAGGTCGAACATGCGCCGCTTGCGCGCCGGGTCCATCGGCTCGGCGAGCGCCTGGTTGCCGTCCCGCAGGTCGACGGGCACCCACAGCGGCGCCTCCGTGAGCCGCCGCGACGGCCACGTCCGCTCGACCTCGGGTACGGGCGACGGCACGCGGTCGTGGACCGACCGGTACCGGTGGGACGGCATCGAGCTGGCTTGCTGCGGGTTCCAGGCGGGCGCCCCGGCGGCGACCGGCCCGTCCGGCTTGCGCAGCCCGGGGAAGTCGTGCAGGGGACGGGCTGTGCCGGCTGGACGGGCCGTGCTCACCGGACGGGCCAGGCCGACCGGCTTACGGCCGTCCGGCGTGGTGGAAGGGGGTGTGCTTGCTGGCGTGCTGTTCACGTGGGGTTTCCCTGTGCCGACGGTGGACGACCGGCAGCACCGGACCCCGCGGCGGGGTGCCGGTCGGATCAGGCCCCGCCGCGGCGGCCGAGAAGAAGCACCTGCCACGCCATGCGCGCCACCTAACCACAGTCCCACTCCTCAGACAACCTGAGTTTTTCTGATCAGGACGCCGAGGGGAGGAGGGCGTCGGCCAGCCGGCGCCACTGGGGCATCGCCGACTGGCCCGGTGTCACGCCGATGACCTGGACGCCGACGTGATCGGCTCCGGCGTCCAGGTGGCGGTGCAGCTTGTCGGCGATCGTGTCGAGATCGCCCCAGTAGACGAGGTCGTCCACGAGGCGGTCGCTGCCCCGCCCGCCGTCGATGTCCGCCTCGGTGTAGCCGAGGCGGAGGAACTTGGCGACGTTGTACTTCGTGGTGAGGTAGACGTGCAGGTGCTCGCGCGCGATCTCGCGGGCCTTCGCGGGGTCGGTCTCGAACAGCACGGCCTGCTCGACGCCGAGGAACGGGCGGTCGCCCAGCACCTCCCGTGCCTGCGCCGTGTGCTCCACCGTCACGTGGTACGTGTGGGCTCCCTGCGCCCGGTCGCGGGCCAGGGCGAGCATCTTCGGCCCGTACGCGGCGAGCAGCCGCCGCTCCGGCGCCTTCGGTGCGGGGTTGGCGCTGGTCGCCGCGTCCATGGCGTCCAGGTACTCGCTGATCGCCTGGAGCTGGCTGGTTCCGGGACGTCCGGCGCCGACGCCGAGGCCGAGGACGTGGCGGTCCGGATAGGCGTCGGCCAGGAGCAGGGCCGCGCCCCGCGTCCACTGCGGCTCCCGCGACCAGATCCGCGCGATGCCGTTGACGACGGTCATGCGCTCGGTGACGGACAGCAGGAACCCGGCATGCGTCAGCGCCTCGCGCCCGTCCCGCTCGGGGATCCAGAACGCCCGCCAGCCGAGCTCCTCCAGCTCCTGGATCGAGTCGCGCATCATGCTCGCCGGCTGGTCCTCGAAGTCGAACGTCCAGATCCCGAAGCGGCCGAGGTCGGTCCCGTCCATGGCGCCCATGTCTCCTCCTCCAAGTCGTATCGTCAAATCGCAGTATCGCAGTTTAACGATATGAGATGTCAAACGGAAGCCCGCCGGGAGGGGGAGGTGCCGTCAGAGCACGCGGCCGAGGGTCTCGACCAGCTCGGCGATGCGCCGCTCGTCGCGGCGGTAGTGCGTCCACTTGCCGACACGGGTGGAGATCACGAGGCCCGCGCGCTGGAGGGAGGCCATGTAGGCGGAGACGGTCGACTGCGCGAGGCCCGTCTTGGCCTGGATGTGGCTCACGCAGACGCCGACCTCGTGCGGGTCGGCGATGGCCTCCTCCACCGGGAAGTGGGCCTCCGGATCGCGCAGCCACTGGAGCAGCTGGAGGCGCACCGGGTTGGCGAGCGCCTTGAAGACGTCGAGGAGCTCGTCGGCGGTGTCCGGTGCGGTGTCCGGTGGGGTGTCGGTGCGTGTCGTCATGGGCATCCGGGAGCCAGTATAAGGTCGATCGCGACGATTCGCGGAACGTCGATGGGACGCGCGCGACGGCCGCCGGGGACCGGGACGTCCGGACGGCGGTGCGACCGGGAGGGATGGGGTCCATGGGGCTCGGGCCGCTGCGGCGCAGCCCGCTCGTCGAGCAGGCGGCCGACCGGCTCCGCGCGCAGATCGCGGACGGCACGTGGCCGGTGGGCACGCGCCTCCCGGGCGAGACGACGCTCGCCAGGGACCTCGACGTCGGGCGCTCGACCGTCCGCGAGGCGCTGCGGGCGCTCGCGGGCGCCGGGCTCGTCCGGGCGCGGCAGGGCTCCGGCGTCTACGTGATCGCGACCGAGCCCCGCGAGGACTGGCCCGCGCGCCTGCGCCGGGCCTCCGTCGCCGACGTCTACGAGATCCGCATGATGCTGGAGGTCCGGGCGGCCGAGCTGGCCGCCGAGCGGCGGTCCGCCGACGACCTGCGCGCCCTCGACGCCGCCCTCGCCGAGCGCGACCGCGCCGAGGCCGGGCCGGACACCGCGGCGTTCATCGACGCCGACATCGCGCTGCACACCGCCGTCGTGGCCGCGGCGCACAACCCCGTCCTCACCGACCTGTTCGGCACGTTCACGCCCGTCCTGCGGGACGGGCTGCTCGACCTCGCGCGGCTGGTGGACGTGCGCCGGGCCGACGCCGAGCACGGGCGGGCCGCGCACGCCGGGCTCGTCGCGGCGGTGCGCGACCGCGACCCGGAGGCCGCGGGCCGCGTCATCGGCGCGGAGCTCCGGCGGACCCTCGCCCACCTGCGCGACGCCTGACCGCCCCGGGAGGGACGGTGATCAGCTCTCGATCAGGCACGCCTTCTCGCGGGTGTAGGCGAGCAGGGAGTCGGAGCCGTAGCCGCTGTCCTTGACGCCTTCGAGCGGGAACATGACCTTGCGGTAGGTGTTGACCCAGACCGTGCCCGTCTCCAGGGACCGGAACATGCGCTGCGCGGTGCCGAGGTCGCGGGTCCAGACGCCCGCGGCGAGGCCGTAGGCGGAGTCGTTGGCGATGGCGACGGCCTCCTCCTCGGTGTCGAACGGGATCGCGACGGCGACCGGGCCGAAGATCTCCTCCTGGCAGACGCGCAGGGCGTTGTCGGACGTGGCGAACAGGGTGGGCTCGACCCAGTAGCCGCCGGCGAACGGCCCGTCCACGACCTCGGGGCCGAAGCGCCCGCCGAAGACCAGCTCCGCGCCCTCCTTCGCGCCGATCTCCAGGTAGGACGTGACGCGCTCGTACTGCTCGCGGGACACGATCGGCCCCATCGTCGTCGCGTCGGACAGCGGGTCGCCGAGCCGGATGCCCGCGGCGATCGCCGTCATCCGCTCGATCATCTCGTCGTAGACGGGCCGCTGGATCAGGATCCGGGACCCGCCGTAGCAGATCTGCCCCGCGTTCGCGGTGAAGATCGCCTGCGTGGTGACGCCGGGCGCGGCCTTGTCGAGGTCGGCGTCGGCGAAGACGATGTTCGGCGACTTCCCGCCGAGCTCCAGCGCGAGGGGCTTCAGCGCGTCCGCCGACGCCCGGGTGATGATCTTCGCGGTGTCCACCGAGCCGGTGAGGCTGATCTTGTTGACGCCGCGGTGCCGGACGAGCGGGTCGCCCACCTCCTCGCCGAGGCCCGACACGATGTTCAGCGTCCCCGGCGGCAGCACCTCGCGCAGCAGCTCGCCGACCCGCAGGGACGAGACCGTCGCCTGCTCGGCGGGCTTGATGATGACGGTGTTGCCCGCGGCGAGCGCCCAGGCCGCCTTCGCCGAGAGGGTGGAGATGGGGGAGTTCCACGGGATGATCCCGAGCGTGACGCCGTACGGCTCGCGGCGCGTGATCCCGAGCGTCCCGGGGCCGAAGTCGACGCTCCTGCCCTCGACCGCCGTCCCGCACTGGTCGGCGGCCATGTTCCACAGGTACGTCATGCCGGGCAGGTCGCGCTTGGCCGTCTCGCTGATCAGGCGGCCGTTGTCGATCGTCTCCAGCTCGGCCAGCTCCCGCACGTTCGCGGCGAACACCTTGGCGACCTTGCGCAGGTAGTGGGCGCGGCCCGCGGCGGGCAGCCCGGCCCAGCGGGGGAAGGCCGCGCGGGCGGCGGCGACGGCGGCGTCCGCGTCCGCCGCGGTGGAGCGCGGGATCCGGGCCCAGACCTCCCCGGTCGCCGGATTGACCGAGTCGAGCGTCCCCCCGTCCGACGCGGGGACGAGCTCCCCGCCGATCAGGTTCGCGTACTCGCGCAGCTCTGCCATCGCCGTCCCTTCGCGGATCCGTCCTACGGTTACCAAGCGTACGCTTGGTCAACCTCCGGTGGGAAGCGGGGGCGTTGCGGTGATCGCGCACAATCCCTACTATCTCGGTTTGTTTTGTAAACAGACCTGGGAAGTAGGGTTTCATGGCGGCAACGGGTACCGGCCCGGACGAGGCGTCCGAGCGCGGGACGGGCGGAGCGCCCGGGCGCGGGATCAGCCGGCGCGGGGCGGCGGCGGCCATGGGCGCCGTGGCCGCGGCCACGGCGGCCGGGCAGGTCATCGGCACCGGCACCGCGGAGGCCCGCGAGGGCGCGGACGAGCGGCCCTTCCGCGCCGACACGCGGGCCGGGACGTCGACCCGGCCCAACGTCCTGATCATCCTCGGGGACGACCTCGGCTGGGCGGACCTGAGCTGCTACGGCGCCCCGGAGATCCGCACCCCGAACCTGGACCGGCTCGCCCGCGAGGGCGTCCGCTTCACCGACGCCTACTCCGCCGCCGCCGTCTGCTCGCCCACCCGCTTCGGCCTCTACACCGGCCGCTACCCGGGACGGCTCCGCGGCGGCCTGGAGGAGCCGATCGCGAGCCCGAACGAGCTGCACGGCATCCCGCCCGGCCACCCGACGCTCGCGTCCCTGCTGAAGGGCGCCGGCTACGCCACCGCGATGTTCGGCAAGTGGCACTGCGGCTTCCTGCCCTGGTACAGCCCGCTCAAGTCCGGCTGGGACACCTTCTTCGGCAACCTGTCCGGCGCCGTCGACTACTACTCCAAGATCACGGCTGAGGGGCGCGACCTCTACGAGGGCGAGGTGCCGGTCGAGTCGCTCGACTACTACACCGACACGATCGCCGACCGCGCCGCCGCGTTCGTCCGCACGAAGCACACCGGGCCGTGGCTGCTCAACCTCAACTTCACCGCCCCGCACTGGCCCTGGGAGGCGCCCGGCGACCGCGCGGTCAGCGCCGAGATCACGGCGCGCGTCAAGGCGGGCGACGCCCAGGCGCTCTGGCACCGCGACGGCGGGTCGCTCGACACCTACCGCCGGATGGTCGAGGCGATGGACGCCGGCGTCGGGCGGGTGCTCCGCGCCCTGCGCGACAGCGGCCGGGAGCGCGACACGATCGTGCTGTTCTCCAGCGACAACGGCGGCGAGCGCTGGTCGTACCAGTGGCCGCTGACCGGCGCGAAGGCCAGCCTCAACGAGGGCGGCATCCGGGTGCCGAACATCCTGCGCTACCCGGCCCGCATCCGGCCGCGCCAGGTCAGCGGCGTCCCCGTGATCACCCAGGACTGGACGGCGACGATCCTGGAGATCGCAGGGGTCGCGCCCGCCGCGTCCCATCCGCTGGACGGCCGCAGCCTCGCCCCCTACCTGCTGCGCGGCGCCCGCCCGCCCGAGCACGACCTGTTCTGGCGCACCCGGACGTCGCGGGCGCTGCGCCGCGGCAGGTGGAAGTACCTCCGGCAGCCCGGCACCGGCGGAGGCGCCGCCGTCGACGCGCTCTACGACCTGGCCGCCGACCCCCGCGAGCAGGCCGACCTGTCGCTGCGCCACCGCGACGTCCTCGCGACGCTCCGGGCACGCTGGGAGGAACTGGCCAAAGACCAGCTCCCCTACTCCTGAGACGCGCCGCCCGGCGCCTGTTTTACCCCCTTGGCGCCCGTCACCCCGCGGTCGCGCTGTCCTCCCGCCCGGACGTGAGGCGAGCCAGCATGGGCGGGAGGTCGCCGTCGTGGACGACCGTCAGCCGGCGGGTGGCGCGGGTGAGCGCGACGTAGAGGTCCTGCCCGCCCTTCGGGGACTCGCCGAGCATCCCGGCCGGGTCCACGACGATCACCGAGTCGAACTCCAGCCCCTTGGCCTCCTCGGCGGTCAGCACGACGACGGGGGAGTCGAGCGCCTCGGGCGTCGCGCCGGCGGCGGCGTCCGGCAGGACCTCGCGCACCCGCCGGTGCAGTGCGCCCGAGGAGATCACGGCGAGCCGGCCCTCCTCGATCCCGCCGCCCGGCCCCGCGGCGGCACCGCGGTCGCCCGGGACGACCGCGGCCAGCTCGGCGCGCACCAGCTCCGGCAGCCCGACCGGTGGTCCGTCGAGGGGCATCGCCACCGCGCGGGGCGGATCGCCCTCGTCGCGGACGGGGACGGGCGGGACCTGCCCGGGGTCGACGGCGGCGAGCACGTCCTCGGCGACCCGCGCGATCGCGGCCGGCGTGCGGTAGTTGACCAGCAGCCGCTGCTCGCGCCAGCGGCCCGGCACGTACCGGTCCAGCATCGCGCCCCAGGACGCCGCACCCGCCGCGCTCCCGGTCTGCGCGATGTCGCCGACGACGGTCAGCGACCGCGTCGGGACCCGCCGCATGATCACCCGCCAGGCCATCTCCGACAGCTCCTGCGCCTCGTCCACGATCACGTGCCCGTAGGCCCACTCGCGGTCGGCGGCGGCGCGCTGCGCGGTGGTGAGCGGCGGGCCGTCGTCGTGGTGCCGGTCGGCGAGCATCCCCGCCTGCACGTCCGGCAGCCGCTCGACCCCCGCCGACGCCAGCACCTCGCGGGCGTACAGCTCCTCCTCCTGGCGGGCCTTCTCCGCGGCGCGCCGCCGCGCCCGCTCGGCGGAGTCGTCCTTGCCGAGCCACTCGGCGGCCTCGTCCAGCAGCGGCACGTCAGAGACCGTCCAGGGCGAGCTGGCCGGACGATACAGGAGCGCGTGGTCGGCGACGCCCGCGGCCGCGCCCACCCGGGCGAGGGCGTCCGGGTCCGCGTACAGCTCGGAGAGGAGCCGCTGCGGCGTCAGCTCGGGCCACAGCGCGTCGATCGCCTCCCGGACGGCCGGCTCCTGCCAGAGCGCCTCCTTGGCGAGGCGCAGCTCGGTCTCGTCCAGCAGCGGCGCGTCCTCGGCCTCGTCGAGCAGCTCCTGGAGCCAGGCGGGCGTCTGCCCCGACCTGATGATCTCCTCCAGCGGCTCGTCCACCATCGTGTCGTACTGCTCGGCCCGGTCGACCGCGAGCGCCTCCAGCAGGTCGTGGACGAAGCGCCGCCGCTGCATGTTGTGCGGCAGGCGCAGCGCCCGCGCCCGGTCGCGGGCCAGCGCGCACGCCTCCTCCGGCACCCGCAGGACCATCCCGTCCGAGGGCACCGCCAGCCCGCCCGCCGGGACGCGCTGCCGGTCGCGGACGGCGGCCTCGACGAACCGCGTCATCGCGAAACCGCCCTTCACCACGGCGACCGCGGGCTCGTCGGCGGCGCTCGCCCGGACCCCCGGGTACAGCTCGCCGACCGTCGCGAGCGCCACGTCGGTCTCGCCGAGCCCCGGCAGCACCTGCTCGATGTAGCGCAGGAACGTCGCGTTCGGCCCGACGACGAGGACGCCGCGGCGCTCCAGCACGTCGCGGTGGGTGTAGAGCAGGTACGCGGCGCGGTGCAGCGCGGCGACCGTCTTGCCGGTGCCGGGCCCGCCCTGGACGACGAGGACACCCTGGAGCGCCGACCGGATGACCTGGTCCTGCTCCTCCTGGATGGTGGCGACCACGTCGCTCATCCGGCCCGTCCGGCCGCGGCGCAGCGTGGCCAGCAGCGCCGCCTCGCCGACGATGCCGCCGCGCTCGGCCTCGTCGAGCCCGTCCAGGTCGAACACCTCGTCGTCGAGCCGGACGACCTCGCGGCCGCGCAGGTGCAGGTGGCGGCGGCGCGCGAGCGTCCCCGGGGCGCCCGGCGTCGCCGTGTAGAACGGGCGCGCCGCGGCGGCCCGCCAGTCGATCAGCAGGGGCTCGCCGTCCGCGTCGCGGAGCCCGATCCGTCCGATGTAGAAGGTGTCGCCGGACCCGGAGCCGGAGCCGGGGCCGGCGGGGTCCGCGCGGTGGTCGATGCGGCCGAAGCACAGGCCGTTCTCGACGCCGCTGAGCCGCGCGAGGCGCCGGGCGGCCTCCTCGGTCGCGACGGCGCTCTCCAGCCGGGCCTGCGCCACCGCGCCGCCGCCCGCGGCGGGACCCTGCCGCAGCGCCGCCTCGGCCTTGCTCCGCTCCGCGTCGAGCCGGGCGTACGCGTGGGACACGTACGCCTGCTCGGTGCGGATCGCCGCCCGCCGCGCGGTGTCCGGTGCGTCGTCCGAGAATTCGGCGCCGTTCGGCTTGACAGGACCTGCTTGACGGAGTCCCATGCCTGCGATACACTCCTATTCATAGGGTGGAGTATCTGTGCGCAATTCGTAAGTCGCTAGCGTATCACCCGGCTTTCCCCTCCGCGCGCCATGTCCGCGTGATCCCGTCCGGCCGCGCCGCCAAGCGGTCCCCAAAAGATCGTTCCTGTTGCGGCTGCCGTCACCCGCGCGGTGCCTGCCGTCCACCGGCCGGGGCGAGGCTGTCCGGCGATCATGCTCGGACACCCGAAAGGTCGCGCATCCATGGCGGACACCGCACGCCTGCTCAACCGCAGGTCCTTCCTCGTCACCAGCGGACTGGCGGTCGGCACGGCCTACGCCGCGGCCGGCGCGCCCGCCGCCTCGGCCGCCCCGGCACCGCGGGGGCGCGCCCTGCCCGGCGACCCCTTCACGCTCGGCGTGGCGTCCGGCGACCCCGCCGCCGACGGATTCGTGCTCTGGACGCGGCTCGCGCTGAACCCGCACGCCGAGGACGGGCTCGGCGGCATGCCGTCCCGGATCGTCCCCGTCCGCTGGGAGGTCGCGTCCGACGAGCGGTTCCGCCGCATCGAGCGGCGCGGCACCGCCGCCGCCCGCCCCGAGTCCGCGCACTCGGTCCACGTCGAGCTGAGCGGCCTGCGCTCCGGGCGCCACTACTGGTACCGCTTCCGCGTGGACGACCACATCTCGCCGGTCGGCCGGACGGGCACCACCCCCCGCGCCGATACCTTCGGCTCCGCCCTGGCGATGGGCTTCGTGTCGTGCTCCCAGTTCGAGCACGGCTACTTCACCGCCTACCGGAGGCTCGCCGAGGAGCACCCCGACCTGATCCTCCACCTGGGCGACTACCAGTACGAGTACAAGAAGGGCGTCTACGTCATCACCGGCGGGAACCCCCGCGACCACGAGGGCCCCGAGACCGTCACGCTGGCGAACTACCGGCTGCGGCACGCCCAGTACAAGGCCGACGCCGACCTCCAGGCCGCGCACAGCGTCGCCCCCTGGCTCGTCGTCTTCGACGACCACGAGGTCGAGAACAACTGGGCGGGCTACATCCCCGAGGACGGCTCGGACACCCCCACCTACGACCAGTTCCGCGCCCGGCGCGCCGCCGCGTTCCAGGCGTACTACGAGAACATGCCGCTGCGCCGCCGCTCCATCCCGAAGGGCCCGGACATCCAGGTGTACCGGCGCGTCCAGTGGGGCAGGCTCGCCAACTTCCACATGCTCGACACGCGGCAGTTCCGCGACGACCAGGCCTGCGGCGACGGCAACAAGGTCTGCCCGGACGCCGCGAACCCGGCCCGCACCATCACCGGCCCCGCCCAGGAGAAGTGGCTGCTCGACGGCTTCCGCCGCTCCCGCGCCCGCTGGGACGTCATCGGCCAGCAGGTGTTCTTCGCCCAGCGCGACAGCGACGCCGGTCCCGTCAAGAAGACCTCCCAGGACGCCTGGGACGGCTACGTCGCCTCCCGCGACCGCATCACCAAGGGCTGGGTGGACGCCAAGGTCCGCAACGCCGTCGTCCTCACCGGTGACGTCCACGCCCACTGGGCGAGCGACCTCAAGGCGAACTACGACGACCCGGACTCGAAGACGGTCGGCGCGGAGCTCGTGTGCACCTCCATCACGAGCACCGGCGACGGCGCCGACTCCAACCCCGCCGACCACCCCTACCTGAAGATCAACCCGCATCTGCGCTTCTACAACAACCAGCGCGGCTACGTGCTCACCAAGATCGGCAAGGACGAGATGCGCGCCGACTTCAAGACGGTGCCGTTCGTCCGCACGCCCGGCGCCGCGGTCTCGACCAAGGCGACGTTCGTCATCGAGGACCGGGTGCCCGGCCTCAGGCAGACGTACCTGCGGCCCTACAGCGCGCCGAAGATCGCCTCGCTGTCGGACGAGTCCGTGATCGAGCAGACGATCCGCAACGAGACCCAGCCCTGACCGCCGCGGCCCGGTGCCGGACGCGGCACGGCACCGGGCCGGGCGCGCGGGCCGCACGGCCCGCGACACGATTGGATCATGACATGCCGGGGCCCGCCGGAGCCGCCCCCGGCAGGTCAGTGGTCGGCGCGGGGCTTCGTGGCGGAACCGTCGAGGATGTCGTCCAGGTCGTAGGCGACGGGGACCTCAAGCTGCTCGTAGCCGCAGGACTCGGGCGTGCGGTCGGGACGCCAGTTCCGGAACCGCGCCGTGTGCCGGAACCGGGCGCCCTCCATCGCCTCGTACGCCACCTCGACGACCAGCTCGGGCCGCAGCGCCACCCAGCTCAGGTCCTTCTTGCCGGTCCACCGGGAGATCGCCCCGGGCATCCGGTCGGCCGTCGCCTCCGTCTGCCGCGCCCACTCCGACCACGGGTGGCCGTCGTAGCTGTCCATCCGGTAGGGCTTCAGCTCGTCCACCAGCTCGGCGCGCCGCTTCATGCTGAACGACGCCGCGACGCCCACGTGCTGGAGCTTGCCCTCGGAGTTGTAGAGCCCGAGCAGCAGCGACCCGACGATCGGCCCGGACTTGTGCCACCGGAAGCCCGCCACCACGCAGTCGGCGGTGCGCTCGTGCTTGACCTTGAACAGGGCCCGCTTGTCCGGCTCGTACGGGATGTCGCGCGGCTTGGCGACCACGCCGTCGAGCCCGGCGCCCTCGAACTCGTCGAACCAGCGCAGCGCCAGCTCGTAGGAGTCGGACGCGGGCGTCACGTGGATCGGTGCCCGCACCCCCGCGAGGGTCTCGACCAGGCGCCGCCGCCGCTCGCCGAGCGGCACCTCCATCAGCGACTCGTCGCCGAGGGCCACCAGGTCGAACGCCACGAACGAGGCGGGCGTCTCCTCCGCCAGCAGCTTGATCCGCGACGCCGCCGGGTGGATGCGCTGCTGGAGGTACTCGAAGTCGAGCCGCGTGCCCCGGCGCAGCACGATCTCGCCGTCCACGACGCACCGGTCGGGCAGCTCCCGCCTCACCGCCTCGACCAGCTCGGGGAAGTACCGGGTCAGCGGCTTCTCGCCGCGGCTGGACAGCTCCACCTCGTCGCCGTCGCGGAACACGACGCAGCGGAAGCCGTCCCACTTGGGCTCGTACAGCAGATCGCCCCGGGGCATGGTCTTGACGGCCTTGGCGAGCATCGGCGGCAGCGGCGGACTGATCGGCAGGTCCATGCCCCTATCTTGCGCCCCGGCACCGACATTCGGACACGCCGGGGCGGCGGGAACGGGACGAGGACGCCCTGCTCGTCCGCCCGGACCGGCTCGTGCCGCCGTTCCGCTCGTCCGCTACGTGTCGCGACGCGTGTAGCGCAGGAACAGGAAGTCGTCGTCGTCCTGCAGGACGTGGGCGAGCGCCATGTCCGGCGGGACGGGCACCGGAGGGCCGTTGAGGATGCGGACGGGATGCCCCGCGAGCAGTTGCGGGCTCAGCGTCAGGCACAGCTCGTCCAGCAGCCCGTCCGCGACGAGCTGGGCGAGCACCGCGGGACCGCCCTCGCAGAGCAGCCGCCGGTGCCCGCGCTCCTCCAGTTGCCGGATCGCGGACCGGAAGTCGAGCGCGTCCTCCCCGGCGACGATCACGTCGGCGCGCTCCCGGGCCGCCTTCAGCCGGGCGGGATCGGCCACGGCGGCCGTCAGCACGATCGTCCGGGACGTCGCCTCGGTGAACAGGGGGCTGTCGAAGTCGAGGTCGAGGGTCCGCGACACGACGGCCAGCGGCGGGACGCGCGGGCGCCCGTCCCGCACCCCGTCCCAGCCCTTGCTCCGGCGGACGGGGCCGTAGCCCTCGGCCCGCACCGTCCCCGCCCCCGCGATGACCACGTCCGCGAGCCCGCGGAGCAGCAGGAACAGGTGCCGGTCGGAGGGGTTGCCCAGGCCGCCGCTGCGCTCGTCGCGCTGCGCCGCGCCGTCCAGGCTGGCGACCATGTTCGCCCGCAGCCAGGTGACGTCCGGGGGATAGGCGTAGCTCTCGACGAGGTCGACCGGTTCGGGAGCGGGAGTGAGAGTGCGCATAGGGATCTCAAGTTACTGCACGCGGCGCCGTGACCACGGCCGCCGTGAGGCCGCCGGATCGCCGCTCACCGACCCCTGCCCGCCGCCCATCGGGCAATCTCCGCGAACCCGCCATGGCCGCGCGCCGGAGGGGTGACACTGGCGGGAGGGGACGAGGATCGCGCCGAAGGGAGCGGGGGTGGCGGTCGCCGCACTGGTCGCGTGGGTCGTCACCGCGGCCGCGGGCGCCTACCTGCTGGCCGCCTGGTCGGCGAACGGCGGCCCGTCGACGAAGGTGACGCGGTTCCCGGCCCTCGTCGTGGCGGGGCACCCCCTCACGGCCGCCCTCGGGCTCGCCGTCTGGATCGCGCACCTCGCCACCGGCGCCGCCGGCTACGCCTGGGGCGCCTTCGCCGCCCTCCTGGTGATCATCTTCCAGGGGTTCCTGCTGCTGACCCGCTGGCTCGTCGGACGGGGCGGCCGGCACGCGCGAGGCGCCGGGCAGGCGTTCCCCGGCACCGCCATGGCCGTGCACGGCCTGGTCGCCGTCCTGACCTTCGTGCTCGTGTTCCTGACCGCCATCAAGGCGGGCCGCCCCTGACCGCAGGAGACACGGTCAGGGCAGGCGGCGCAGCACCGCCAGCGAGCGGTCGGGCAGGGGCACGACGTCGCGCGCCTTGACGCGCGGCCGCTCGCCCACCGCGCCCGGATCGGCCGTGTCGAGCACGAACTCCCAGCGCTCGCCGTAGTCGCCGCCGGGCAGCGTGAACTCCACCGCCTCCGAGCCCGCGTTCACCAGCAGGAGGAACGAGTCGTCGCGGACGCGGCGCCCGCGCTGGTCGGGTTCGGTGATCGCCTCGCCGTTGAGGAACGCGCCCAGCGACTTCGCGTACCCGGCGTTCCAGTCGTGGTCGGTCATCGTCTCCCCGGCCGGGGTCAGCCACGCGATGTCGGCGGCGGCGCCCGTCCCGCGTCCCGTGAAGAACCGGCGGCGCCGGAACACCGGGTGGTCGTGCCGCAGCCGGGACAGCATGGACACGAACTCCACGTCGCCGTAGTCGTCCCAGTGCACCCAGGCGAGCTCGTTGTCCTGGCAGTAGGCGTTGTTGTTGCCCCTCTGCGTCCGTCCCATCTCGTCGCCGTGCGACAGCATCGGCACGCCCTGCGACAGGAACAGCGTGGCCAGGAAGTTGCGGCGCTGCCGTGCCCGCAGGGCCAGCACGGCGGGATCGCGGGTGACGCCCTCGAAGCCGCAGTTCCACGACCGGTTGTCGTCGGTGCCGTCCCGGTTGGCCTCGCCGTTGGCGTCGTTGTGCTTGTGGTCGTAGGACACGAGGTCCTGCAAGGTGAAGCCGTCGTGGCACGTCACGAAGTTGATGGACGCGAACGGCCGCCGCGAGCTGTGCTCGTACAGATCCGACGAGCCCGTCAGCCGGGACGCGAACTCCGGCATCGTCGCGTACGACCCGCGCCAGAAGTCGCGGACGGTGTCGCGGTACTTGCCGTTCCACTCCGTCCACAGCGGCGGGAAGTTGCCGACCTGGTAGCCGCCCTCGCCGACGTCCCACGGCTCGGCGATCAGCTTCACCTGCGACACCACCGGGTCCTGCTGGACGAGGTCGAAGAACGCCGCCAGCCGGTCGACGTCGTGCAACTCCCGCGCCAGCGCCGACGCCAGGTCGAACCGGAACCCGTCGACGTGCATCTCCAGGATCCAGTAGCGCAGCGAGTCCATGATGAGCTGGAGCGCGTGCGGGTTGCGGACGTTCAGCGAGTTCCCGCAGCCGGTGTAGTCGAGGTGGTAGCGCTTGTCGTCGTCGCGCAGCCGGTAGTACGAGGCGTTGTCGATGCCCCGGAACGACAGCGTCGGACCGAGGTGGTCGCCCTCCGCCGTGTGGTTGTAGACGACGTCGAGGATCACCTCGATGCCCGCCGCGTGGAGCGCGCGGACCATCGCCTTGAACTCCAGGACCTGCTCCCCGGACTGCCCGGACGAGCTGTAGGCGTTGTGCGGCGCCAGGAACCCGATCGTGTTGTAGCCCCAGTAGTTGGACAGCCCCCGCGCCACCAGCGCGTGCTCCGGGATCGACTGGTGCACCGGCATGAGCTCCACCGCGGTGACGCCGAGGTCGAGCAGATGGTCGACCATCACCGGATGCGCGAGCCCCGCGTACGTGCCGCGCTGCTCCTCCGGGATGCCGGGATGCAGCCGGGTGAGGCCCTTCACGTGCGCCTCGTAGATGACGCTCTCGTGGTACGGGACGCGCGGCGGCCGGTCGTCGCCCCAGTCGAAGAACGGGTTGATCACCACGTTCTTCGGCATGTGCGGGGCGCTGTCGTCCTCGTTCGGCGCGTCCGGGTCGGCGAACCGGTAGGAGAACAGCGACTCGTGCCAGCGCACCTCCCCCTCCATGGCCTTGCCGTAGGGGTCGAGCAGCAGCTTCGCCGGGTTGCACCGGTGGCCCTCGCGCGGGTCGAACGGCCCGTGCACGCGGTACCCGTACCGCTGGCCCGGACCGACGCCCGGCACGTAGCCGTGCCAGACGAACCCGTCCACCTCGGGCAGCTCGCGCCGCACCTCGGTGCCGTCGGCGTCGAACAGGCACAGCTCCACGCGCCGCGCCACCTCCGAGAACAGCGCGAAGTTCGTGCCGGTGCCGTCCCAGGTCGCGCCCAGCGGGTACGGATCCCCGGGCCAGACCTCCCGCATGTGCTCCCCTCCCGGTGCCGGATCGTCCCGCCTGCCCGCGGGTGCGGACCCGTCGATTGTGGCCTACCCGCTTTCGTGCCCGCGCCCGCTTCGGCGTCCGATTCCGCTTCCGTACCGTTACCGCCGCGGCCGGGACGTCATGGCGCCGCCTCGCCGCGGGGGAGGCGCCAGACGGTCTCGTCGTCCGCCGTCTCGGCGGTGGGGCGCAGTCCGAGCTTGCCCGCGACCGCCGCGGACGCCAGGTTGTCCGGGTGAATGGCCGCGACGATGTCGCCGGCGCCGTGCGCGAGCAGCCAGTCCACCAGCGCGCGGGCAGCCTCCGTCGCGAAGCCGAAACCCTGGTACGGCATGCCGATGACCCAGGCGACCGAGGCGATGGTGCGCGGCGGCGACGGCGTGACGGTGGACCCCTCCGCCGCGGCCGCCACGGTGAACCCCGGCTGCGCCGGCGTCACCGTCGCCTGGACGTAGCCGACGGCCTGCCCGTCCCGGGCGCGGCGCACGACCCAGTTCAGCCAGACCTCCTGGTGGAAGGGCGCCGGGCCCGCCACCAGGTGCTCGTAGCGGGCGCGCAGCTCGTCCGCGCTGAGCGGCTCCCCGCCGATGAACCGGTGCAGGCGCGGATCGTCCAGCACCACCGCCATCTCGTCGGCGTGGTGGACGGCCAGCGGCTCCAGGACGAGGCGCTGGGTCCGGATGGTCTCGGCGATCGGCCCGAACACCCGCCCGATCCTATGCCCCGCCCGGCGTCCCGGCGCGGCCCTTACAGGCGGCGCGTCCAGACCCCGGGCGTGTGCTGCGACGGCGCGAGCCACAGCCACGGCTGGGAGTGCCGGAAGGGCAGGTCGGTGCCGGGCTGCCACGGGAACAGCCCCTCCGCGTTGGGCCGGACGACCTGGAGGAACGGCAGCGGCGGCCGCCGGTAGAACGCGACGGCGCCGCCGAAGAACGTGTCGTACCAGCGGACGTCGACGGTGCGGAACGCGGCCTGCTGCCCCCGGACGATCCCGTCGCGGCGCTCGCCGTCGGCGGGCCCCCGCCCCTCCGCGGCCTGCCGCCCGAGCGCGTTGAGGGACTCCTCCATCTCGTAGACGTCCCCGCCGAACATCGCCAGCTCGGCGGACCGATGGCTGTGCCACAGCCCGATCGTGTACGCCCACCCGGGCACGTCGGCGTTCGGATGCACGAGGACGACGCTCCACCCGTACTGGCTGATGTGCACGATCGTGCGGAGCTGGAAATTGTCCAGACGGTCGCGGTCGCCGTAGTCGTGGCAGAGCACGCACGGGCAGGAGGGACGGCCGTCGGACATGGCCTTCAGCTTACGATCTAATCGCGTCCCCGGTTCCGCCCGCGCACCGCCGCACCGTCCGCCGGACGCCGCGCGCGTCTCCGGCACGACCGGTTCCGGACGCGACTCCGCCCGCATTCCCGAAGCAGCGTTCTGTGTCGTACCCGTGGCGTAGCGTAGGCGGCTGAGGATCCGGACGTCGGAGGGGGGATGTTCATGGCGTGCGACGGCGGCGCGCGGGCGCGGGACGACGAGGTCGGGGCGATGGCGCGGGACGCGGTCGCGGCCGTCCGCGGCGAGCGGTGGCGCGACCACGCGCTCCGCTCGGCGGAGCGGGCGGTCGCCGACCAGTGGCTCGGGCATCTCCGCGACCGGCTGCGCACCGGCTTCACCGGCTGGCAGGAGGTCCGCAAGGAGCGCGACCTCGCGCGGCGCCTGCTCGGCGAGGCCGAAGCCGAGGGCGACGACGCGCGCACCGCCTCGCTGCTCCCGTGGGTGCGGCGCGCGACGGACGCCGAGTGGGCCGAGCGCCGCCACTACCGCGAGATCGCCGACGCGGTCGTCGCCGAGGCCTGCCGCGTCCGCGCGGCGATCGTCGAGATGAACCGCGAGCACCTCGCCGAAATGGAGGAGGCGCGAACGGCCCTGGAACGAGCCGTAGACCGAGCCCTGAACCTCCCCACCGACGAAACCCCCTAACCACCCACCCCACTCACCCCGCGCCGGACGACCGGGCATGGCCCGTCGGAACGCGCGGGGCGTGTGTGCGGGCGGGCGGGGTGTTCGGTGCGTGGGCTCTGGTTTTACGCGGGGTGTTTGTGCGTGTGGGGCGTTCTTTGGCCGTCGGCGGCGGAGGTGTTTCCGCTGCCGACGGCCGGTGTCCGCCGACGTGGTCGGTGGGCGTTGCTACTCGTCTTGGGTGGGGGGTTGCGGGGGCGGCGTGTCCTCCTGGCAGAGGACGCTCAGGGTGCCGCACGGGGTGGGCGCTGCGGCGGTCTTGTCCGGCGGTGCTGCGGCGGGCAGCGCCAGCGTGGTGCCCGCGGCGGCCATGACCACCGACGTGGCGCGGACGAGGCTCATCATCATCACGAACTCCTGTCTGCAACGATGGGAACACAGACAGCGTGCGGCATGGTCCGTCCCGCGCTGAAGAACCGCCGCGGTCGGCTTCGGTGACGGTGAGGTAGGCGCCACGTCACCGATCCCTCACCGGAAGCGCACCCGGGCCGCGCGCGGCGGCCGGAACGCCGGCCTCGGTCAGTGGGCGAGGCGGACGCCCGCCTGGCAGGCCTCCATGAACGCCTGCTTGCCCGCGGGGAACGACCCGCCTCCGTCGATGCCCGACTTGTACGACCTGGGGCAGAAGTCGGACGGGAGCCTCCCGGAGACCGCGGCCATCCCCGCCGCCATCTCGATCATGGTCTTGCGGGTGTACTTCTTGCCGCTCGGATCGATCATGATGATCTCCGAGCCGGTCACCTTGGGGTCTTTCGTCCGGATTCCGCTGGGCAGAGCCGACGGGGCGGGCGTCCCGGGCGAGGCCGGTGCCGAGCTCCCGGACGGGCTCGCCGCGGCGGGCGAGGCGCTGGACGCGGCGGGCTCCTTGTCATCGTCGCAGGCCGCGGCGCCCAGCGACGCGAGGCCCAGCGCGGCGGCCAGGAGGGTCGTCGACGTCCTCACCGCTGCCTCCCCGGGGATGATCAGAAACCCGGACGGACCCTAGCAGACCCCGGGTCCGGGGAGTGCAGGTCAGGCCGCTGGAGGAGCGCGGCGATCGCGTCCGGGTGGGTGAGCTGCGGGTAGTGCCCGGCGCCCGGGACGGTCGTCACGGCGGCGCGGCCGGGGTCGCCGATCAGCGGGTCGCGGTCTCCGGCCGCGATGTGGACGGGCACCGCCGCCGTTTCGAGCAGGGCGTGGAGATTGGCGCGCTCGGCGGGACGGCCGACGTCCTGGAGCAGGCGGGCCGTGCGGCGGGCGACGCCGGGGCGGCGCAATTGGGCGGCGGCGCTCGCGATGGATCGGCGGGCCCCGTCCGGCGGAGCGGCGCCGAGGAGCGAGGCGGCGAGCCGTCCGGCGGGGATCCGCTTGAGGAGCGGAGCGGCGAGCACGGGCGTGCGCAGGACCCTCGGCGCCGCCTGCTGGAGGAAGAAGGGGGAGACCAGGACCAGTGCCGCGACCCGGTCGGGATGGGCGGCGGCGTAGCGGAGCGCCGGGGCGGCGGCCGCCGAGTGGGCGACGATGACCGGCCGCGTCCGGACGGGCGCCAGCAGCTCGGCGAGCCATTCGGCGGACGTGGCCGCCGCGGGGGAGGAGCGGCCGAGTCCCGGCAGGTCGGGGACGAGTGCGGGCGTCCCGTCCAGCGCGGTGAGCAGTCCCTGCCACGACTCGCCGTCGAGGGGAAGGCCGTGCAGGAGGACGAACCGGGGTGCCGTCCCCTCGCCGGCGACGTAGGTACGGGACCCGGCGACGTCGCGGAAGGCGCCTGGAAGCACGGCTGGGTTCGCGCCGAAGCCGTCCGCCACCAGCCGGTCGGCCCAGCGGCGCAGGACGTCCTCGACGGGAGGGTGCCGGAGCCCCGCCGCGTCGGCGACCGCGTCGGCCGAGGCCGTGTCGTAGCGGTCGTCGGTCAGGAAGGTCAGGGTCTCGGGGTCGGCGCCGGTCAGCGCCCTGGGCAGGCGGCGGACGGCGCCGACCGGCACGAGGGCCCGCGGCGGGCGCACGCCCAGGTGCCGTGCCAGCAGGCGGACGAGGTCGGGCAGCTCCGGGGTGTCCTCGTCCAGCACCCAGTGCAGGCCGCCGGGCTCCGGGTCGTGCTCGGAGATCGCGGCCATGAACCTCGCGAGATGGTCCACGGCCACCACGGGCACGAACGTTCGGGCATTTCCGGGCAGTACCGGCAGACGGCCTCTCCACAGATCGTGGACGAGCTCCGCGAGCCCGATGTACTGGCCCGCCTCGCCCGTGGTCGAGTCGCCGACGACGCTGCTCGGGTTCACCACGGTCAGCGGCACGTCCAGCCGCGCGGCGACGGCCCGTACGGCCGCGTCCCCCTCGGCCTTGGAGCCCTCGTAGGCCCCGCCGTCCCGGTAGAGCCGCTCGGCGTCCGCCTCCGGGAGCGGGTACCGCGCCGGCAGGGCCGAGCCGACCCGGTAGCCGGACACGTGGACCAGCCTGCGGAGACCCGGCCGCGCCGCCGCCCACCGCACGACGTGGACGGCTCCTTCGACGTTGGCGGCTCTGGCCTCGTCCCGCCGCATCCCGAACCGGTAGACGGCCGCGATGTTGAAGACGTCCCGCACCTCCGCGAGCCGTTCGTCGTCGGCCGGATCCAGGCCGAGGTCCGCGCCGGCGGTGAGATCACCGATGACGACCGCGAGCCGGCCGGTGTCCGCGCCGTGCCCGCGCAGCCAGCGGCGCAGCTCGTCCGCCTTCGCAGGCCCGCGGACGACGGCCGCGACCGCCCGTTCTTGCTCCAGCAGATGGAGCACCAGCCACCTGCCCATGAAGCCGGTCGCGCCGAAGACGACGGTGTCGGGACTCTCCTGCATGCGCTCGATCCTCTCTAGACCGATCTACATAATCTGAAGCCGAAAAAAGAAAAGGGCCGCCCCGGCGTCGAGGTCAGCCCCGGTCCAGCAGCGCGGTGAGGCGCCGTCCGGCCTGGTCGAGGGGGACGCGGCTGCGCGCGGCGCGGGCCAGGACCAGTGCCCCCTCGATCAGCGCGAGCGCGGTCGCCGCGAGCTCGTCCGCGTCGTCCGCGCCGTGGCCGTCCGCGCGCAGGACGCCGGCGAGCGACCGCTGCCATCGCGCGTAGATCTCCGCGCAGACGCCCTGGAGGGCGTCGTTGGTCGCGGCGACCTCCAGGGCGACGGTCGCCACGGGGCAGCCCTTGGCGTATCCGGCCGCCACCATCCGGCCGGCGAGCGCCTCCAGGACGGCCGGGATCAGCTCGCGGGCGCCGGACGCCGCCGTGGCCGCCTCCGCGACGATGCCGTCGACCTCCCGTCCTGCCGTTTTGAGCGCCTCGCCGACGAGTTCGTCCTTGCCGCCGGGGAAGTGGTGGTACAGGGAGCCCCGGGGCGCGCCGGCCGCCGCGAGCACCTCGTTGAGGCCCGTGCCGTGGTAGCCCTTCGCCTCCAGCAGCGACCGCGCCGCCTCGATCAGCCGCGCCCGCGTCGCCTCGCCCTTGACCGCCATGGGGACCAAAGTAGACCGGTCTGCATAACGCTGTCCACCCGTCCCGCCCCGGCGGTGATCGGGTGCGCCGGAGCGGCGGACGCGGGGTGAGCTGGGCGGGCGGACGCGGGGTGAGCTGGGCGTTGTGCGTCAAGTCTGCGTATATGCGGCGTTCGGTCGGGTATCGGGAGCGGACGGCCGCTTGAAATCCCGGAGGAAAAGTGATCACTGAGAACGTCGCTCCCGCACCGGCCCGCGTCCCCGCGCGGGGGGCCGTACCGGTGCCGCCCGAGCCCCGCGGGCCGCTGTCGCGGGCCGTCGTCGAGGCCCTGACCGCCGGTCCGCCGCCGTCCGGGCCGCTGCCGGTGAGCGCCGTCGCGTCCGCCGATCCCTATGGCGAGGACCTGCAACTGGCGCTGCACACGTGCTTCGAGCTGCATTACCGGGGCTTCCGCGGGGTCGACGCGGACTGGGAGTGGGATCCGGAGCTGCTGCGGTTCCGCAAGGCGCTGGAGGACACCTTCCTCGCGGCCCTGCGCACGGACGTCGAGGGCGGCGACGACGTCCAGGGCGTCCTGGAGGAGCTGCTGGTCGAGCCGGTGGACGCCGACGGCGTCTCCCACTATCTGCGCGACCGCGGTGAGATGTGGCAGATGCGCGAGTACGCGGCGCTTCGCTCCGTCTACCACCTGAAGGAGGCCGACCCGCACGCCTGGGTGATCCCCCGGCTGCGGGGGCGGTCGAAGGTGGCGCTGGTCGCGGTGGAGTTCGACGAGTTCGGCGGCGGCCGGGCGGACATGATCCACGCCGGACTGTTCGCCGAGCTGCTGGAGGACCTCGGCCTGGACGCCTCCTACGGCGGCCACGTGGAGGCGGCCCCGGCGGTGATGCTCGCGACGGTGAACATGATGTCGCTGTTCGGGCTGCGGCGGTCGCTGCGGGCGGCGATGGTCGGGCACTTCGCGGCGGCCGAGATCACCACGGCGCCGAGCGCGCGGCGGATGGCGCGGGCATTGGAGCGGCTGGACGCGGGCCCCCGCGCCGTGCGGTTCTTCACCGAGCACATCGAGGCGGACGCCGTGCACGAGCAGGTGCTGCGCCGGGACGTGATCGGCGGGCTGCTGGAGGACGAGCCCGAGCTCGCGGGCGACGTGGTCTTCGGCGTCCAGGCCACCGGGCTGCT
Organism: Actinomadura fibrosa; assembly: GCF_900659615.1. Classification (GTDB taxonomy): domain Bacteria; phylum Actinomycetota; class Actinomycetes; order Streptosporangiales; family Streptosporangiaceae; genus Spirillospora; species Spirillospora fibrosa. The sequence continues at coordinate 29,542 of NZ_CAACUY010000081.1, forward strand.
GGAGGACCGGCTCGGCGCGCACCTGCTGGGGTGCTGGCGGTCGAGCCCGGCGCGCTCGGCGCTGCGGCGCCCCCTGGACGACCTGCCGGAACGTGGTTGAGCCGGAAGTGTTTCTTATGTCGCTTTTGCGGTAGATGAGGCGCATGATGCTGATGAGGCCGCCGGGCGTCTACCGGCCCCAGACCGACACTTCCCTGCTGGTCGAGGTGCTTCGGCAGTCGCTCCCGCCGAGGGCGCGCGTCCTCGAACTGGGCACGGGCACCGGGGCGGTGGCCCTCGCGGCCGCCCGCGCGGGCGCGGCCGAGGTCACCGCCGTGGACATCTCGGGACGCGCCGTGCTCACCGCCCGGCTGAACGCGCTCGTCCGCCGCCTGCCCGTCCGGGTCCGGCGCGGCGACCTGTTCGGCCCCGTGGCCGGCGAGCTCTTCGATGTGATCGTCACCAACCCGCCGTACGTGATCGGATGCGACCCGGCGGCGGTGCAGGGCGGAGCGCGGGCGTGGGAGGCCGGGCCGGACGGGCGGGTGCTGCTGGACCGCATCTGCGCCGAGGCCCCGGCGCACCTCGCGCCCGGCGGGACCCTGCTGATCGTCCAGTCAGCCCTGTGCGGGGTGTCCGCGACGCTGGACGCGCTGAACGGCGCCGGGCTGCGCGCCGCGGTGGTGGCCAACCGGCGCGAGCCGTTCGGCCCCGTCATGCGCGAGCGCGTCGCGGAGCTGGAGGCGCTCGGCGTGGTCCGGCCGGGGCAGCGGCACGAGGAACTGGTCGTCGTCCGCGCCGACCGCGCGGCGGAGCGGGGGAGCCGGGCGGATGCCGCGCAGCAGCGGGCCGCCTGACGGCCGGGAGGCGCGGCGCGCCAGGATCGTCCGGAACGGTCCCGTCCTGGTGGACGGGCCGGTGGAGGTCGAGATGGAGGACGGCACCACGGTCCGCTCCGACCGCTTCGTCGTCGCCCTCTGCACGTGCAGGCGCAGCCACTGCTACCCGTTCTGCGACACCAGCCACCGCCGCCGCGTCCGCACGGACGGCGCCAAGGACGCACGCGGCGACGGCGGCCAGGACGCCCGCGGCGACGGCCCCAAGGACGCCCGCGCGGGCGCACGCGACGGCACGGGGTAGCCCTCGACGCGAGTGGCGGTGCCCAGCCGCCCGCACCTGAACCGGCCCGGGAACGATCGACCGTTCCCGGGCTTTCGCGTGCCGCCGGTCAGGTGTAGGCGTCGCTCCGGGCGAAGAGCTCGATCAGGTCCTGGACGTCGTGGTCGGCCTCGGCGGGGTGGCGGAAGGGCCGGTGGGCGTCGACCGTGTAGGTGTTGCGGCGGCCGACGCGGGTGCGGGTGAGGTACCCGGCCTCCTCCAGATCGCCGATGATCAGTTGCGCGGAGCGCTCGGTGATGCCGATGCGCTGGGCGAGGTCCCGGACCCGCGCGTCGGGGTCACGGGCGATGCCCACCAGCACCCTGGCGTGGTTGGTCAGGAACGTCCACGGCTTGCCGTCCGGCGTGGCTGTCTCCATCCGCCCACCTCGTCACGGTCGGTCCGTCTCGATCACAGACCTATCATACGAGACTTCTTTGGTGAATAATCTTTCGTGTATGCTTCAGGGGCCCGATCCCCACCGGCACGCGACGTCAGGAAGGTGCTCCCCGTGCTCGTGCAGCCCAACGCGCCGCAGTTCACCTCCCGGCCCATCCCCCCGACGTCCGGCGGCACCGCGCCAGGGACCGCCCCGGATCGGACGTCCGAGCACCGGACGCCGGGCGGGCTCGTCGTCGAGACCCGCTCCGAGGGGCCGTTCACCGTCCTGGAGATGACCGGGCGGCTGGAGGCCGACACGGTGCCGACCGCCGAGGCGCGCGTGCTGACCACCGTCGTGCTGGCCTCGGGCCCGCTGCACCTGGCCCTGGACCTGACCGGGATCGAGGCGGTCGACACCGCCGGGGCGAACCTGCTGACCAAGGCCGGCTTCGCCGTCCGCGCCGCCCGTGGCACGTTCCATCTGATCGTCCCCGACTTCGCCCCCGCCCGCGCCGCCGTCGCCCGGCATCTCCTCGGGAACGTCGTCCGGCACAGGCGCGAGCTCACCCTCCCGGCCACGGACACCCACCGGGCATATTCGGCCGCACTCTAGCCACGCGCGGAGCGCAGTCTGCGGCGGTCGGCTTCGAGGCCCGCCTTGGCCGCATCCGCGACTGGCGCCGCCGCACCGGCGAGCCCGCGCAAGGACGCAGGCAGTTGCGCCCACCAACGTCCAGCGCCTTGCCATGCCACCGGTCGGCCCGCAGTGCGGCGCCGGTCATGTAGGACGTGCGGTCACTGAGCCGCCCACGCGGCGGGCTCAGTGCCCCCGGCGAAACCGCTGACACACGCCCGCGCGGCGCCCGAGCCGCCCCCGGCCCGCCGCCAAGCCGCCCCCGGCCCGTCGCCAAGCCGCCGCCGGGCCGTCGCCGAGCCGCCGTCGGGTCGTCGCCGGGCCGCCGCCGGGCCGTGGCCGGGTCGCGGGTGCGCGGTGGGTGGGTGTTGAGGTGGTCGGTGGTGGGGGGAGGCGGTGATGTCGACCGGCCCGTCCCGTTCGTGCCCGGTTCGCGGCCGGTACTGTCCGGTTCGCGCGCGGTGCCGCCGGTTCGAGCTTTACCTTTCCGGGCGATTCCGCATCCGCTCCTGTGGGTCATATAGCTCGCGGGAGCGTTGATCACGCATTTCGTTTCGATTGTGCGTCCGCCTCGCCGTTCGGTATGAACCCCCGTGAACGGCGTTCGGTGATCGGTTCCTCCGCAGTCTCAGGGTCGCTGCGTGCTCAGGCCACAGGACAGAAGGGTGAGATATGCGCGACCGGCGTGATTTCTTACGATGGGGGACACAGTTGTCCGCGGCCGGCCTGGTGACCGGCCTCGCGGGGCAGGGGACGGCCGGTGCCGCGCCGCCGGGCCGCCTGCCCGGCCGCGTCCCGGGCCCGCCGCGGGCCGACGACGCCGACTGGCGGTGGCTGCGGCGGCACCTCAGCCCGAAGGGGCGCCTGTACCGGCCGGGGGAGGAGCCGTTCGAGAAGCTGGCGACCCCGTGGAACCTGCGCTACGCCGACCACAGGCCCGCGGGGATCGTCGCGTGCGCCACGGCGGCGGACGTGCAGGCCGCGGTGCGCTGGGCCCGGACGTGCGGGATGCCGCTGGTGCCGCGGTCGGGCGGCCACAACTACGCCGGCTACTCCACCACGCCCGGGCTGCTGATCAGCCTGCGGCCGATGAACGAGATCGCCCGGCGCGGCGACCGGCTGTGGGTGTGCGGCGGCGCCACCAACGCCGACGTGTTCGAGTCCGGGGCCCGCAAGACGGGCCTGTACGTGCCGGGCGGCCGCTGCATGGGCGTCGGGGTGGCCGGGCTGACGCTCGGCGGCGGGCTCGGCTTCAACGACCGCAAGTGGGGCCTGACCTGCGACCGGCTGGTCGAGACGGAGGTCGTCCTCGCGGACGGCTCGCTGGTGCGGGCGAGCCGCGACGAGTGCTCCGACCTGTTCTGGGCCTGCCGCGGTGGCGCGGGCGGCAACTTCGGCATCAACACCGGGTTCCTGTACGACCCGGTGGACGTGGGCCGGGTGGCCGCGACGGTGTTCGAGATGTCGTTCGCGCTGGAGGAGGGCGTGAAGGTCATGCGCTGCCTCCAGCACCTGCTGGCGGAGGACGATCCCGAGCACGACCTGGACGTCCGGATCGAGTTCGGCAATCCGGGCACCGGGCCGCGTGGCGCCCGGCTCGCCGTGCTCGGCCAGTACCTCGGCGACAAGATGACGCTCTACCGGAGGCTGCAACCGCTGCTGCGGCTGCGGCCGCGGTCGTGCCACATCGGCACGACCGGCTTCTGGGCGGCGCAGAAGCGGCTGTCGATGGTGTCCGAGCACGAGGCCATGACGTCCCGGTCGCTGGTGCCGTGCCGGTGGCTGGACGACGAGGCGGTGTGCGCGATCATCGAGTGGATCCGCGAGTGGCGGCCGGGGCGGCCCGGCAACACCGGCTACGTCACCCTGTTCGCCATGGGCGGCGCGATCGCCGACCTCGCACCGCGCGCCACCGCGTTCCCGCACCGCAAGGCCACGTTCGTCATGGACATCGGCGCGTCGTGGGACAACGCCTGCCCCGACGAGGTCGTGGACGGCCTGCTGGCGCAGACGCGGGCGATGCACCGGTGCCTCAGCCGGCTGCTGGGCACCCGGGCCGCCTACGTCAACTTCCCCGACCCGGATCTGCCCGACTGGCCCACCGCCTACTACGGCGGCAACTACCGGCGGCTGACCCAGGTCAAGAAGCGCTACGACCCCGACTGGGTCTTCCGCTATCCCCAGGGCGTCCGCCCGTACTGACCGGGGGGCCGAGCGGCCGCGCCGTCCGCGGCGCGGCCGCTCGGCACGCGTGTCCGGGTATTGACCCGGCTTTCTCGTCGTTCGGGTAATTCATTCAGCGACGAGTTTTCCATGGTGATTCTTCGCCCCACTGCGCCCGGTTAGCGGGCACCGGCGGATGTCGGACGTGTGCTACCTTCGGCATACAGATCGCTCAACGGGAATCGTGGGCTCGCGATGGAGAACTGTCTTCTGGGAAGGGCGCCCCTCGCCGGGGCATCTTCGACAGTCGCTTCACCGGTGTTCGCCCGGACGCCATTTCCCCGCAAGGCGCCCTTCGCCGGGCCGGCCGGACCTCCGGCGTCCGCCCCGGCGCACTCCTTATGACCTGAGCCGCGGAACCCGCGGCCGTGCCCGCGCGTCGGTCAACGTGCCGCCGGTCGGGCGGCGCGCACCGTTCGTGACCCGGGCAGATCGCCGTCGACCGCCCGGATCCCCCGGCGGCAGGAGGTGGCTGACCATGGAGGTGGCGGGCGTCGGCTTCCGCGTGCTCGGCCGCCTGGCGGTCAGCGCCGGCGGCGGGCCCGTCGCGCCGCCGCGGTCCCCGGTGCTCCAGGGGCTGCTCGGCGCGCTGCTGCTGGCCCGCGGCGAGCCGCTGCCGACGATCCGGCTCGCCGAGCTGGTCTGGCTGGACCGGGAGACGAGCCGCGAGTCGGTCCATGTCGGCGTCTCCCGGCTGCGGAAGTGGCTGGCCCGCCTCGGCTCTACCGCTATGAGCCGGGGAAGGTCTGGACGCCCGAGCAGCTCCGAGCCTTCCTCATCGCTGCTGCGGGGCGACCTCGGCCGGTTCCTGGCCCGCGCCGCCGAGGCGCGGGCGGCGGACGGGCCGGAGCGCCGCCATCGGCTGCTCGCGGCCGCGTTCGCGGAGCGCACCGGGCCGCTGCTCGCCGGTCTCCCGCGGATCGAGCGGACGGACCCGCTCGTGCGCGGCGTCGAGGACGCGATCCG
>NZ_CAACUY010000082.1 GCF_900659615.1 Actinomadura fibrosa
CCCGCGCCCGCGTCCGCCTCGCCGGGGGCCGGAACGCAGGGGCCGCCGCAGACCATGGCCGACACCCCGGCCCCGCCACCGGGACCGCAGCAGCCCCAGCCGCAGCAGGCTCCGGCCGCCTTCGACCCGTACGCGACCCGCGTCGAGGACCAGGCGGGTGCTCCGCAGGGCGCCGTGCGGCAGCCGGGCGTGCCGGTCCCGCCCGCCCCGCCGCAGGGCGGACCGCCCGGCACGCGCGTGCTGAGCCCCGACGACGTGGGAGAAGGCGCCGGTCAGGGCCCGCCCGCCCCGGGCACGCAGGTCATGTCCGAGACGATGGTCGGCAGCTTCGACTTCCTGGACGACACGCCGTCGCCCGAGCGGCCCGTCCACGAGATCCCGCCGCCGAAGGACCGCAGCCAGCGGCGGGCGCTGGAGCGGTTCGGCATCGGCTTCGTCTGCGGCGAGCACGACGCGGGCCCGCTGCTGGACGAGCTGCGCGCGCAGGTGGAGGAGTGGAACGCGCCCGCGGGGCCGGGCGCGGAGGAGACCCGGGTCGACGGGGCGCCCAGCTCGATCGGCACGGGGGTGCCCGGCGTGCTGCTGGTGGGCGAGCCCCATTCGGGGCAGCGCCGGCTGGCGCGGATGATCGCGCTGACGCTCGCGGACGCGGGCCTCGGCGACGGGGCGATCCGGGCGCACGACGCCGAGGACGTCCGGGACGCGCCCGCCGAGCGGATGGCGCAGGTGCTGGCGCAGCCGGGCCCGGCGATCCTGTTCGAGCGGCTGGACGTGGCGGTCACCGGCGCGGCCGACCCGGCGGCCGTGGCGGGAGCGGTGCGCAGGGCCCGCCGCGACCCGGTGAACACGACCCCGCTGATCGCGACGTGCGAGCCGCGGGCGTACAAGCGGCTTCTCCAGGAGCATCCGAAGCTGGTGCAGGTGTTCCGCGTCCACCGGTTGCCGGATCTGAGCGACCTCGACAACCGGATGACGCTGCTGCACCTGCTGGCGGACGAGCGCCGGGTCACGGTCGGCGCGTCGGCGCTGGAGGTCGCCCGGGAGGACCTGGGGCGGCTGCGCGGGCCGGGCGACCTCGTCAACGCCCGCCTCGTCGAGACCTACCTGGACCAGGCGTGCCAGCGGCACCTGGAGCGCGCGGGCGCGTCCCGGGATCGGCTGGTCCTCACGCCCGACGACCTCGCGGGCGTGGCCGAGGGCATCGAGCCGGCGCTGCGCCCGCCCGGCGACATCGGCGGCTACCTGCGGCAGCTCGACGCGCTGATGGGGCTGGACGAGGTGAAGGCGACGGTCCGGGAGCTGGCCGAGGAGGCGGCGCTCGCGGCCGACCGGGCGCGGTACGGGGTGCGGGCGGACGCCCCCCTGCACCTGATCTTCACCGGGCCGCCGGGGACGGGCAAGACGACGGTGGCGGGGCTGGTCGGCGGGATCTACGCGGCGCTCGGGCTGCTGGAGTCCGGGCACGTGGTGGCCTGCCGCCCGGTCCACCTGGCCGGGCGCGACCAGGCGGACACCGAGAGCCGGGTCGCGGGCATGGTCGACCAGGCCCTCGGCGGCGTGCTGCTGATCCAGGAGGCGTACCGGCTGGACCGGAGCCCCGCCGTGGTGAGCGAGCTGCGCCGCCGGATGGACGACCACGGCGGGCGGTTCGTGGTGATCTGCTCCAGCCTGGGCCCCGAGATGGAGGGCTTCCTCGCGGGGAACCCCGGCTTCCGGGACCAGTTCGGCCGCGTCGTCGAGTTCGAGGGCATGACGGACCGCGACCTGGTGCGGCTCTTCCAGAGCTACGCCGAGCGCGACCTCTACATGCTGGACGAGGAGTTGCGCGTCGAGCTGCTGTCCCGCTTCGCGCGGATGCGCGAGGACCCCGCGTTCGCGTACGCGCGGACGGTCCGGGCGCTGTTCGAGCAGACCGTCGCGCGGCAGGCGGCGCGGCTCGCGGGGGCCGACGTCAACGCGGCCACCGTGGCCCGGCTGACGGACCGGGACCTGCCCGAGTCGGCGCTGGAGCAGATGCTCGGCGACTTCCGGCCGGGGGGCTGATCCGCCCCGTCCGCCCCTTCCCTCCGGGGACGCGGGCCTCTCGGCGGGGACGGGCGGGTCGCTCCGGGGACACCCGCTTCTCGACCGGGACGTGGGGCATCATGCGGCCCTGACCCGGGAAGACCAGTGGTGAGGGTGGCCCTCGAATGGCCCTCTTGGGTCATGTGCCCGTCGGGGCGGAAAGCGTAGCCTCGATTCCGGGTGTGGGGAACGAACGGAGGTGGACGCCGTGCGCCAGAACCTCGACCTGCGCGTCCACGACCGCGTTGCGCTGGACGAGATCGAACTCTATGCCGAGATGCTCAGCGCGGTGGCGGCGGCCGAGCGGCCGCTGACCGTCGCGGAGATCGACATGGTGCTCGGAGTGCGTTCCGACGAGACCGGTCGTCGCGAGCTGACGCCACGGGACCAGGGCGTGTCTCCCTAGCCGAAGCCCGCCGCAGCGCAACCGGGGACGCCGATTCCGGCGTCCCCGGTTCGCGTCTCCGGGCGATGTCCGGTTTGGACCGTTGTAAGCAATCTCACTCGCCCCATCCGTCCCGCGCCGCGGGCCGCGAACCGGCCTGAGCGGTATCGCGGCACATCGTCGCAGATAGGGACCTCTGTCTCGGGTATGTACCTCCCGATCTAGGGCAATCTTGTAGGTGAGAGGGGGGAGGACACCGGTCGAAGCTAGGGCAAAGGTTCTTTTTACGGCTGGTTGCGCCTACGATCCTCTCCGGACTGTTCCGGCATCTCAGGAGAACGACGTGCGCTTGCGTCTCACGCCGCGTGAGGACAGCTTCTACGACATGTTCGCCGACTCGGCGAACAACCTGGTCACTGGCGCCAGGCTGCTCGTGGAGCTCATCAGCGACGGCGCCGACCGGCCGGCGATCGCTGAGAAGATGCGCGCCTGCGAGCACGCGGGCGACGAATGCACTCACGCGATCATGCGCCGGCTGAACGAAACCTTCATCACGCCCTTCGACCGCGAGGACATCTACCGGCTGGCCTCGACGATCGACGACGTGATGGACGAGATGGAAGAGGCAGCGGACCTGGTCGTCCTCTACAAGATCGACGAGTTCCCCAAGGGCATCGTCCACATGGTCGAGGTGCTGGAGCGCGCGGCGGAGCTCACCGCCGAGGCGATGCCGCGGCTGCGGTCGATGAAGGAGCTCAACGAGTACTGGATCGAGATCAACCGCCTGGAGAACCAGGGCGACCAGGTGTACCGCAAGCTGCTCGCGCACCTGTTCAGCGGCGAGTACGACCCGCTGACGGTCATGAAGATGAAGCAGATCATCGACCGCCTGGAGGAGGCGGCGGACGCCTTCGAGCACGTCGCGAACACGGTCGAGACCATCGCGGTCAAGGAATCATGAGCGCACCGGGAGGCCCGCCCCTCGTCCGGGAACCGTCGACCGGCCCCGAACCGGGGCTGACCGCCCAGGCCACGCACCGCGTGACGGGCCGGGCGTGGCTCCTGCTGCTCGCCGGGGTCGTCCTCGTCACCGCGGCGGGCGCGCTCGGCCTGCGGGCGGACGCGCAGGCGGCGGTGCTCGTCCTCGTCGTCGTGGTCTCCCTGGTCTTCGACTACACCAACGGCTTCCACGACGCGGCCAACGCGATCGCCACCGCGGTGTCGACGCGGGCGCTGACGCCGCGCGTGGCGCTGCTCATGGCGGCCGTGATGAACATGCTGGGCGCGCTGCTCGGCGTGGAGGTCGCGAAGACCGTCAGCGAGGTCATCACCCCGCCGGACGGGCTGCACGGCCTCACCGTGATCGCCGCCGGGGTGCTCGGCGCGATCACCTGGAACCTCATCACCTGGTACTTCGGGCTGCCGTCCTCGTCCTCGCACGCCCTGATCGGCGGCGTGGTGGGCGCCGGGCTGGCCTCGGCCTCGACGGTCAACTGGGACAGCGTCGTCGACAAGGTCGCGGTGCCGATGGTGGTGTCGCCGGTGGTCGGCTTCGTGCTGGCGTACCTGGTGATGGTCGCGATCCTCTGGATCTTCCGCCGCTCGCACCCCGGCCGGGTCGGCCGCCGGTTCCGCATCGCCCAGACGCTGTCGGCGGCCTCGCTCGCGCTCGGGCACGGCCTCCAGGACGCCCAGAAGACGATGGGCATCATCGTGCTCGCGCTGGTGACCACCGGCCACTCCGACGGCGAGTCGGTGCCCACCTGGGTGATCGTCGTCTGCGCGGGCGCGCTGTCCCTCGGCACCTACGCGGGCGGCTGGCGGATCATGCGGACGCTCGGCCGGAAGGTGATCGAGGTCGATCCGCCGAAGGGCTTCGCCGCCGAGGCGACGGCCTCCGTCGTCCTCTACGTCACCGCGTTCTTCTGGCACGCTCCAATCTCCACCACCCACACGATCACGTCCGCGATCATGGGCGTCGGCGCCACCAAGCGGCTCGCGGCCGTGCGCTGGGGAATGGCGGGCAACATCGTCCTCGCCTGGATCCTCACCATGCCGGCCTCCGCAGCCGTCGCCGCCATCGTGTACGCAGTAGTCCACGTATTGGGTGCATAGTCCTCGGCGTCGGGCCTGGCGGCCCTCCTTCGGCTCAAAAGCACAGCCCGCCGTCCCTCTGGGGGGGCGGCGGGCTGTTTTGTTGGCGGGCTCTAGCTGCCGCTGATGCGGTTCAGAGGTGGTGGGGAGATCGTTTGCTGGGCCTGGAAGTAGGCGACGAAGCCGTCCAGGTCGATCGGGCCGAGGACCTGGTCCTTGCCCTGCGTGAAGGTGGTGAAGCCGTCACCGCCGCCGAGCAGGAAGTTGTTGGCCGCGACCTTGTAGGTGGCGGCCGGGTCCACGGCGGTGCCGTCCACGGTGATGGCGGAGACGCGGTCGCCGACCGGCCTGGAGCGGTCGATCGTGAAGTGCAGGTTCGCCGACGGCTGGAGGATCTTCTCGCCGGCGGACGTCCACTGCTGCTCCAGCAGCGCGTCGAGCTGCGCGCCGGTCAGCGAGGTGACGCCCATGACGTTGCTGAACGGCTGGACCTGGAACGCCTCGCCGTAGGTCACGACGCCGTCGCCCTCGGAGCCGCTCGCCTTGTAGACGAGGTCGGCGCGGACGCCGCCGGGGTTCATGACCGCGACCTGGGCGCCCTTGTCCTTCATCGAGTACAGCTGCGCGTCGGCGATGACGTCGCCGAGCGCGGTCTCGCCCGCCGGGGACGGGGCCCGGGTGACATCAGCGGTGATCTTGCCGATCGGCTTGTTCGCGATCGCCGCGACCCGGTCCTTCCAGGTCTGGACGAACTTCTCGGTGGCCGGGTCCGGCGGCACGTCGCGGGTGACGACGTGGTTGTCGCCCTTGAGGGACGAGCGGACGATGTCGCCGGTGCGCCTGTTCACCTGGAAGTCGACCTGGGTGATGACGCGGCCGAAGGAGGAGCCGGAGGAGTAGAGGCGCGGCTGCCCGGCGGGGTCCTTCACCGAGCAGAGGTACTGCTGGTGCGTGTGCCCGGCCAGCACGACGTCGATCTCCGGGTCGGCGTCCTGCGCGATGCGGGTGCCAGCGCCGGGGACGACGCCGCACTCGTCCGGCCTGGAGCCCGCCTTGACCTGGTCGCCCTCGTGGACGAGCAGCACCATCGCCCGGACGCCGCGCCGCTTCAGCTCGCGGGCGGACCGGTTCGCGGCGGCGACCTCGTCGTCGAACCGCAGGCCCTTGATGCCGTCGGCGGTGACGATGGTGGGCGTGGTCTTGGTGACGACGCCGATGAACCCGACCTTCACGCCGTTGATCCGGCGGATCGTCCACGGCTTCAGGACGGGCTTGTTCCTCGCCTCCAGCAGGACGTTCGCCGCGAGGTAGTCGAACTTCGCGCCCTTCCACCGGCCCGCCGGGGAGCAGCCGTCGGTGGGGTGGCAGCCGCCGTTCTGGATGCGCTGGAGCTCCCGGTAGCCCTCGTCGAACTCGTGGTTGCCGACCGCGGAGGCGGTGACGCCGACGTCGCCGAGGAACTGGACGGAGGGCTCGTCGTGGTAGGCGGCCGAGATCAGCGGCGAGGCGCCGATCAGGTCGCCCTGCGCGACCGTGAGGGTGTGCCGGTCGGCGAGGCGCTTGAGGTGCGTCGCGATGTACGCGGCGCCGCCCGCGGGGACGGAGTTGCCGTTCTCGTCGATGGCGGTGCCCGAGCTGCCGGTCGGCGGCTCCAGGTTGCCGTGGAAGTCGTTCAGCGCGAGCAGCCGCACGGCCGCGGTGGGGACGGGCCGGGCCGCCGCGGGCTGCGCGGCCAGGCCCACGACCGTCAGGCCCGCCGCGGCGCAGGCCATGATGGTGCGTCGTCGAGTCATTCCGGTCACGTTAGGACGGCCGGGCATACGGATCCCCGCGACTTCATGACGGTTTCGTGACGGTTCGGTCAGCGTCGGGGGAGTTCCTCCCGCGCTGCGGTCCGCGGAGGCCGAAGCCCGGCGTACGGGGCGGAGACGAACCCCGGTGTGGAGGGGGTGCCCAGTGGCGGGGCCGGTGGGAGCGCATAGGCTGCGACGGTGAGCGGGGTACGGGTGCGCGCGGCGCTGGCGGAGTCGGAGATCGCGCAGGTGCTGGCGGTGGTCGAGGCCGCCGCCGCGGCGGACGGGGTCGCGCCGCTGTCGGAGCACGCGATGCTCGCCCTCCGCGCCGGTCGGGGCGGCCTGACCGTCACCGCCGAGGACGCCGGGGGAGAGGCTCTCGTCGGTTACGCGCATCTCGATCCCGCGTCCGAGGACGAGTCCGCCGCCGGGGAACTGGTCGTCCACCCGGCGCACCGGCGGCGCGGCCACGGCCGGACGCTGCTCCGCGCGCTGCGCGAGGAGGCGGCCGGGCCGCTGCGGGTCTGGGCGCACGGCGATCTGCCCGCGGCGGCGAAGCTGGCGGGCGCCGAGGGGCTGGCGCGCGTCCGGGCCCTGTTCCAGATGCGCCGTCCCGCCGCCGAGCCGCTGCCCGAGCCGCGGATCGCCGAGGGTGTAACCGTCCGGACCTTCGAGCCGGGACGGGACGAGGAGGCGTGGCTCGCGGTGAACGGCCGCGCGTTCGCCCACCACCCGGAGCAGGGCGCGTGGACGATCGACGACCTCCGCGAGCGCGAGGCGGAGGGCTGGTTCGACCCGGCGGGCTTCTTCATGGCCGAGCGGGACGGGCGGCTCGCGGGCTTCCACTGGACGAAGGTCCATCCGGACGGCGCCGGGGAGGTCTACGTGGTGGGCGTGGACCCCGACGCGCAGGGCCTCGGGCTCGGGCGCGCGCTCACGCTCGTCGGCCTGCGCCATCTGCGGGAGGCGGGCGCCGATCCGCTGATGCTGTACGTGGACGAGTCGAACGTCCCGGCGGTGCGGCTGTACGAGTCGCTCGGGTTCGTCCGGCACGCCGTGGACGTGATGTACGGCTCCGCGGCCGGCTGAGCGTGGGGCACCGCGGTCGGCTGAGCCGCCGGGAGGGGCTCGCAGGCTCCTGACCAGGGGCTTCGCGGTGCGCGGCCGCCGTTGCCCCGTGATCTCCGGCGCAAACCCCGCAGGCCCTGATATTGCGGGGCTTTGGGGCTTCTGAGCTGCGGTGTTAACCCGCCGGTCACGGCAAATCGGGGCATTCTTCGTGGCTCTGCCGATCTCAGTTCATCCTCCGTTCACCTGGATCGGGGTGTCCGGTCACCTCGCCTGCCTAGTTTCACTGTCGACGGCAACCCCGCCACCTGGCCGTATCCGCCAGCGTGACGGGCGGGGGACGTGCCAGACGGAACTTGATGAGGAGACCCTCCGGTGAAGAACGGTTCTCGGCTTGCCGCCCTGGGCGGTGTGGTCATTGCGGGGGCACTGGCCCTTTCGGCCTGTGGCAGTGACGACAACTCGTCCGGTGACGCGAGCAGCGCGCCGACCGGCGACATCGACTGCGCGAAGGCAAGCGTCAACGCCGCCGGGTCCAGCGCCCAGAAGAACGCGATCGAGGAGTGGACCAAGATCTACGCGCAGAAGTGCGCGGGGGCCAACCTCAACTACAACCCGAGCGGCTCGGGCGCCGGCATCCAGGCGTTCACCTCGGGCCAGGTGGCCTTCGCGGGCTCGGACTCGGCGCTCAAGCCCGAGGAGACCGGCCCCGCCAAGCAGCGCTGCCAGGGCAACAACGCCCTGAACCTGCCGATGGTCGTCGGCCCGGTCGCGGTCGTCTACAACGTGCAGGGCGTGGACGGCCTGAAGCTCTCCTCCGAGACGATCGCGAGCATCTTCTCCGGGAAGATCAAGACCTGGAACGACCCGGCGATCGCGAAGGAGAACGCGGGCGCCAAGCTCCCGTCCTCGCCGATCAAGCCGATCTACCGCTCGGACGAGTCCGGCACGACGGAGAACTTCACCAACTACCTGCACACGACCGCGCCGAAGGTCTGGACGTGGGAGAAGGCCAAGAAGTGGCCGAACTCCACCGGCCAGGGCGCGCCGAAGTCCGACGGCGTGAGCAGCCAGGTGAAGAGCACCGCGGGCGCCATCTCCTACGTCGAGCTGTCGTACGCGACGAACAACAAGCTCCAGACCGCGCAGGTCAAGAACGGCGCGGGCGAGTACACCGCGCTGTCGCCCGAGAGCGCGTCCAAGGCCGTCGCCGGCGCCCAGGTGGTCGGCACCGGCAACGACGTCGCGCTGAAGATCGACTACACCACCAAGGAGGCCGGGGCGTACCCGATCGTCCTGGTGACCTACGAGATCGCGTGCGAGAAGGGCCTGCCCGCCGAGCAGTCCAAGTTCGTCAAGTCCTTCCTCACCTACACCTCCAGCGCCGACGGGCAGAAGGTGCTGACCGGCCTCGGTTACGCGCCCGTCCCGGACAGCGTGCTGACCAAGGTCCAGGCGTCCGTGAAGGCCCTGTCCTGACGTCCGGCAACGATCCCGGAAGCCCCGCCGCCGACGACCTCGGCGGCGGGGCCGATTGGGGTTCCGCAGCAGAAGTGATCATAGGAGGACCCCCTGTGAGCAGCGAGACGGGCGTCGAGGCGGCCGCCGCCACGCGACGGCGCACCCCGAGCCTGCGCATGAGCACCGGCCGGGCCGGTGACAAGATCTTCGTCTCGGCGGCCCGCGGCTCGGGCCTCACCGTGCTGGCGATCATGGCCGCGATCGCGGTGTTCCTGGTGTGGAAGGCGATCCCGGCGCTCCAGGACAACAAGGCGAACTTCCTGACCGCCGAGGAGTGGAACCCGAACGCGGTGCCCCCGCGGTTCGGCATCGCGCAGCTCGCCTTCGGGACGATCGTGTCGTCGCTGCTCGCGATGCTCATCGCGACGCCGGTGGCGGTCGGGATCGCGCTGTTCATCTCCTTCTACTCGTCGCGGAAGCTGGCGTCGGTCCTCGGGTACGTCGTGGACCTGCTCGCGGCGGTCCCGAGCATCGTGTACGGCCTGTGGGGCCTGATCTTCCTGTCCAAGCACATGGAGGGGATCAGCAAGTTCCTCAACAGCGTGCTCGGCTGGATCCCGCTGTTCGGCGGCGACTCGCCGGGCAAGAACTCGATCTTCACCGCCGGGGTGGTGCTGGCGATCATGATCCTGCCGATCATCTCCTCGATCACCCGCGAGGTGTTCCTCCAGGTGCCGCGGGCCAACGTGGAGGCCGCGCTCGCGCTCGGCGCCACCCGCTGGGAGATGATCCGGCTGTCGGTGCTGCCGTACGGGCGGTCCGGCATGATCGGCGCCTCGATGCTCGGCCTCGGCCGCGCGATGGGCGAGACGATCGCGGTCGCGATGGTGCTGACCTTCGTGCCCGGCATCAACGTCCACATCCTGGAGAACGGCGGCAGCACGTTCGCCTCCAACATCGCCAACAGCTTCAGCGAGGCGTCCGAGACCGGCCGCGGCGCGCTGATCGCCTCCGGCCTGGTGCTGTTCGTGATCACCCTGCTCGTCAACATGGCGGCCCGCGCCGTCGTCGCGCGCCGCAAGGAGTTCGTGTGACCTCCCTGACCACCCCGAAGGGCGCCGGCCTGTCGTCCGTCTCGACCGGCCGCAAGATCAAGGACAAGCTGGTCCAGGGCTTCGTGTACCTGGCGTTCGTCCTCGCCCTCGTCCCGCTGCTGTCGGTGCTGTGGACGGTCGTCTCCAACGGCGTCGCCCGGCTCGACCCGACGTTCTTCCAGTTCTCCATGAACGGGGTCAGCGGCAAGGACCCGGGCGGCGGCGCCTACCACGCCATCATCGGGACGCTGGAGCAGGTCCTCATCTGCAGCGTGATCGCCGTCCCGATCGCCGTGCTGACCGCGATCTACCTCGTCGAGTACGCCGGCAACGGGCGGCTCGGCAAGGTCGTCAGCTTCTTCGTGGACGTCATGACCGGCATCCCGTCGATCGTCGCGGGCCTGTTCGTGCTGGCGCTGTGGCTGCTCACGTTCGGGTTCGAGTTCTCCGGGTTCGCCGGCGCGCTCGCGCTGACCATCCTGATGATCCCGACGGTGGTGCGCGCCACCGAGGAGATGCTGAAGCTCGTCCCGAACGACCTGCGCGAGGCCTCCTACGCGCTCGGCGTCCCGCGCTGGCGGACGGTCTGCTTCGTCATCCTGCCGACGGCGATGACCGGCATCGTCACCGGCATCATGCTCGCGGTCGCCCGCGTCATGGGCGAGACCGCGCCGCTGCTGCTGACGATCTTCTTCACCAAGGCGATCAACACCGACCCGTTCAGCGGGCCGCAGGGGTCCCTGCCGACCTTCATCTGGGAGCAGGCCGCCGACCCGAACCAGAACTCGATCGACCGGGCCTGGACCGGCGCCCTGGTGCTGATCGCGATCATCATGCTGCTCAACCTCGCCGCCCGGCTGGTCGCCCGCCGGAGCGCGCCGGTGAGCCGCTGAGCCGCCGCCCCCTCCCCCCTCCTCCCGTGACCCCTCCCGACCCCCTCTGCACGTCCTGATAGGAGCACCAACCCCATGGCCAAGCGGATCGAAGTCTCGGGGCTGCACGCCTACTACGGCGGCGTCCACGCCATCGAGGACATCTCGATGACGGTCGAGCCGCGCTCGGTGACGGCCTTCATCGGGCCGTCGGGCTGCGGCAAGTCCACGTTCCTGCGCACCCTGAACCGGATGCACGAGGTCATCCCGGGCGCCCGGGTCGAGGGCAAGGTCATGCTGGACGACGAGGACCTGTACGCCTCCTCGGTGGACCCGGTCGCCGTGCGCCGCGTCGTCGGCATGGTCTTCCAGCGCCCCAACCCGTTCCCCACCATGTCGATCTACGACAACGTGGCCGCGGGCCTGAAGCTCAACGGCGTCCGCCGCAAGAGCCAGCTCGACGAGATCGTCGAGAGCTCGCTCCAGGGCGCGAACCTGTGGAACGAGGTCAAGGACCGGCTCGGCAAGCCCGGCGCGGGCCTGTCCGGCGGCCAGCAGCAGCGGCTGTGCATCGCCCGCGCGATCGCCGTCCAGCCGCAGGTGCTGCTCATGGACGAGCCGTGCTCGGCGCTCGACCCGATCTCCACGCTCGCGATCGAGGACCTGATCGGCAAGCTGAAGAGCCAGTACACGATCGTGATCGTCACGCACAACATGCAGCAGGCCGCCCGGGTCAGCGACCGCACCGCCTTCTTCAACATCGCGGGGACGGGCAAGCCGGGCAAGCTCATCGAGATCGACGACACCAGCAAGATCTTCACGAACCCGGAGCAGAAGGCGACCGAGGACTACATCACCGGCCGCTTCGGCTGATCCGGCCCGGCAGGACGGACGGAGGGACGGGGCCCGCCCCGGCAGAGGCGGCAGGGCCCCGGCGAGCGCGGCGGGGTCCGGGCGGAGCCGGCGGGCGCGGCTCAGGCGCGGGCCGGCGCCATCTCCTCGGAGTCGCCCGGACGGTGGTCGGGGACGAAGCGGTACCCGACGTTGCGGACCGTTCCGATGAGCGACTCGTACTCGGCGCCGAGCTTGGCCCGCAGCCGCCGGACGTGCACGTCCACGGTCCGGGTGCCGCCGAAGTAGTCGTAGCCCCAGACCTCCTGGAGGAGTTGGGCGCGCGTGAAGACCCGGCCCGGGTGCTGGGCGAGGTACTTCAGCAGCTCGAACTCCTTGAAGGTCAGGTCGAGCACGCGCCCGCGCAGCCGCGCCGTGTAGGTCGCCTCGTCGATCGTCAGCTCGCCGCTGCGGATCTCGCCCGGGACCTCCTCGGCCTCGGCGACCGCCGCCGCGCGGCCGACCGCGAGGCGCAGCCGGGCCTCGACCTCGGCCGGTCCCGCGGTCTGGAGCAGCATGTCGTCCACGCCCCACTCGGAACTGAGCGCGGCGAGGCCGCCCTCGGTCACGATGGCGAGCAGCGGGCAGTCCAGCCCCGTGGTCCGCAGCAGCCGGCACAGGCTCTTGGCCTGCACCAGGTCGCGCCGCGCGTCCACCAGGACGATGTCGGCCGGCGGGGCGTCGATGAGGGCCGAAGCCTCCGCCGGGGCGACGCGCACGGAGTGCAGCAGAAGCCCGAGCGCGGGCAGGACCTCGTCGGAGGGCTCCAACGCGTTGGTCAGCAAGAGCAGACTGCTCAAGTGCCGCCTCCTCGTCCATAAAGACGTAGGACCCAGGCGGCTCACCGCCGAGCCCGGCACCGGCCGGCGACTCGGCGAGACGAGGCGACCACGCAGGGCACTTTGGTGAACTCCATGGCCTCGTCGCCCGGATCCCTCACCCTGAGCATATCCGAGCACGTCCTCCGGGCAATGGGGCGCCTCGCCCGGACGGGGCGGGCCGGGGGGATGAGACCCTGGGGCCATGGCCAAGGGAACGATCCGGTACTGGGCCGCCGCGAAGGCCGCCGCGGGCACCGCTGAGGAGCCCTACGACGCCGCGACGCTCGACGAGGCGATCGCCGCCGCCGCCCGGCGGGACGGACGCGACGGCGCGTTCCGGCGCGTCCTCGACCGCAGCTCGTTCCTGGTCGACGGCGCCCCCGTCGGCACCCGCCCGCACGCCTCCGTCGCGCTGCCGGAGGGCGGCGTCGTGGAGGTGCTGCCGCCCTTCGCGGGTGGCTGACGTCACACCCGGACGATCACTCCGCGGGGCCACCCGGTGTCATGCCGCGGGGCGACTCGCCGCCGGTGCCCCGGGCACTAGGGTGTGGCGATCGCGTGCCGTGCCCGAAGGAGAGACATGCGGAAAGTACTGGTGGTGCTGCTCGTCCTCGTGGTCGGCGGGCTGATCGCCGCCGACCGGATCGGCGTGCGGATCGCGCAGGACGAGATCGGCAAGCAGGTGGCCGCGGAGTACAACCTGGCGGAGCGGCCCGACGTCACGATCCACGGCATCCCGTTCCTGACGCAGGCGGTCGGCGGCACGTACGACCACATCGACGTCAGCATCGGCGACTGGACCGAGCGGGGCGTCACGGTCACGGACGTGAAGGTCGACATGCGCGGCGTGGACGCGCCGCTGTCGGAGGTCACGGCCGGGAACTCCGCCAACGTCACCGCGCGCACGGCGACCGCGTCCGCGATCGTGCCCTACGACGTGATCAAGAAGCAGGCGCCGAAGGAGGTCAAGAGCCTCGGGCCGAAGGGCGACGACCTCGCGGTGGAGCTGACCGGCGCGATCCTCGGCCTCCCGGTGTCCGGCAGCGCGGTCGTGTCCGTCAAGCCGACGGCCCGGGGCATCGCCGTCACCCCCGTGTCCGTCGGCTCGACCGGTGCCGCGCAGGTCCCGCTGGCCGCCGTCCGGCAGCAGCTCACCTGGATCGTGCCCGTGTCGGACCTGCCGGTCGGCTCGCGCATCAGCGAGATCCAGCCCACCCCCGAGGGTCTCCGCGTCTCGGCCACTGCCGAGAACGTCCGGCTGAACGACCTGGAGCAGCGGACCAAGTAGCGGGAGAACGGCGACGCGATGGGACGGACCGCACGTCCCGGGGGCGCATAACGTGAAGAGTGACCGGAAATGTCGCCGGACCTTGTGAACCGGACCGCGAGGGCGTACGTGTCAGTGGTGTGGGTCCCACCGCGGATGAGGGTTTGCTGCGCGCCCTATACAGCGAGCACGGCGGTCCCCTCCTCGGCTACGTCCTGCGGCTGACGGGGGGAGACCGCACCCAGGCCGAGGACGTCGTCCAGGAGACGCTGCTGCGCGCCTGGAAGCACCCCGAGGCGCTCGCGGGCCGGCCGGTGCGGCCATGGCTGTTCACGGTCGCCCGGAACCTCGTGGTGGACGCGCACCGCGCCAAACGGGCCCGGCCGCCCGAGACCGGTATCGACGAGCAGGTGATGCTGACCGCGGCCGGCTCCGACGACATCGACCGGGCGCTGGAGTCCTGGACGGTCGCGGAGGCCCTCGCCGAACTCAGCGCCCCGCACCGCGCCGTGCTGGTGGAGACCTACTACCGTGGCCGGTCGGTGGCCGAGGCGTCGAAGGCGCTGGGCATCCCGCCCGGCACGGTCAAGTCCCGCACCTACTACGCGCTGCGGGCGCTCAAACTCGCATTGGAGGAGCGGGGGTTGGCGCCATGAACGACTGCACCGAGGTGCGCACCTCGCTCGGGGTGTACGTGCTGGGCGCGATCGAGTCCGGCGAGCGGAGCCAGGTGGAGGCCCACCTGGAGGACTGCCGCTCCTGCCGGGACGAGCTCGCCGGGCTGGCCGGCATGCCCGCCCTGCTCGGGCGGGTCGACGAGGCGCAGCTCGACCAGATGGCCGGGCCGCCGCCCGAACTGCTGGACGGGCTGCTGGCCCGGGCGGCCGAGCGACGGAGGGGATGGCTCGGACCGCTGGGCCGGCGGTCCGGCGGGCGGGGCCAGGGCTGGCTCCCGCTCGCCGCCGCGGCCTGCGTGCTGGTGCTCGCCGGCGGCCTGTTCGGCGTCCTGCTGCCCCGCGGCGGCGAGGAACGCGCCGCGCCGTCCCCGACCGTCACGACCACGGCGTCCGTCCCGCCGCCCAGCCCCGAGGGCAAGGGCGAGCGGATCGCCGCCGAGAACCCCGAGACCCGGATCAGGGGCTGGGTGGAGCTCCACAAGCAGCCCTGGGGCACCGAGGTCGAGCTCTACCTGACGGGCGTCCCGAAGGGGGCGCGCTGCCGGCTGCTGGTCATCGCCCGGGACGGGCAGCGGGACGCGCTCGGAAGCTGGCACGTCCCCATGAACGAGGGCTACGGCGAGTACCACGGCTCCACGATGTTCCCGCGCGGCAACCTCTTCTCGTTCGAGATCGTCGGCCTGGACGGCAAGCCGCTGCTCACCATCCCCGCCTGATCCCGCCCACCTCGCGGGAAGGATCTCGGAGGCCCTCGCGGGAAGGATCGAGCGCGCCTTCGGGTTGAATACGTCCGATGGAAGGTGCATTGATCGCGGCGGCGGTCCTGGCGGCGGCCACGGTGTTCGGCCTGGTGCGGCGGCGCCGTGACGGCGTGCTGCGCGAACGAAGGCAGGGCGCGCGGCGGGGAGGCGGCGACATGGCCGAGACCCTCGGACCGGACGAGCTGGGCGCGGCGCTCGGCGAGCGGGCCACGCTGCTCCAGTTCTCCAGCGCGTTCTGCGCGCCGTGCCGCGCCACCCGGCGCACGCTCGGCGAGGTCGCCGGGATGGTCGACGGCGTCGTCCACGTCGAGCTGGACGCCGAGGCGCACCTCGACCTCGTCCGCCGCCTGAACGTGGTCCGGACGCCCACCGTCCTCGTCCTTGACGGCGCCGGGCGCGTCGTCCGCCGCGCCGCCGGAGCGCCCCGCAAGGCCGATGTCATCGCGGCTCTGGGGACGGCCATCCCGTGAGCGGCGCCCCGTCTACCTGCGGGAAGATCAATGTCACTGTCTCGCAAGGCGAGACGGATGTGACAGCCCGTGGGGTGTCGGCTTAACATCGTGTCCGTGCGTTACTGGACAGAGCAGATGCTCACGAAGCGCCGCGCGGTCGACTTCTGCCGCGTGGCCGCCTCGCTCTGTCGCACGGCCTGAGGCATCGAGCCCGTCCGCCCCCGAGCATTCCTCCTTCTCGCTCGTACGCACGCTTCCACTCCACCTGGAGCACCCCGATGCAGGTCGATCCGCGTGGGCAGCGCTTCGCCGCGGCCGTCACGACGGTGGTACTGATCGCGGTCCTGGTGACCGGAAGCTGGGCATTGCTCGCCGCTCAGGCCGTGGTGTTCGCCATCGCGACCCTCTTCGGCCTCCGGTACGCCCCGTACGGACGCGTGTACGCAGTGCTCATCCGTCCCCGGCTCGCCCCTCCGAGGGAGCTTGAGGACGAGGCCCCGCCCCGGTTCGCCCAGGGTGTCGGTCTCGTCTTCTCCCTCGTGGGAACGGCCGGATACGCGGCGGGGATCCCCTGGCTCGGCAACGGTGCCACCGCCCTCGCGCTGGCGGCGGCGTTCCTGAACGCGGTGTTCGGGTTCTGCCTCGGCTGCGAGATGTATCTGCTGGTCCGCCGTAGCACCCCCGGCAAGCGGGCCGGTTCGGCCCGCGTCGGGGACTACTGATCCGACGTACAACCGCGAAGATCCGCTCCAACAGGGAGGTTCCCGAATGAGCCGCTCCGACGTCCTGGTGGACGCCGACTGGGTTGAGTCCAACCTGGACGCCCCCGGCCTCGTGCTCGTGGAGGTCGACGAGGATGTCGCCGCCTACGACAAGGGCCACATCCGTGGCGCCGTGAAGATCGACTGGAAGACCGAGTTGCAGGACCCGGTCCGCCGCGACTTCGTCGACAAGACGGGATTCGAGCAGCTGCTGTCCTCCAAGGGCATCGCCAACGACGACCTCGTCATCCTCTACGGCGGCAACAACAACTGGTTCGCGGCCTACGCGTACTGGTACTTCAAGCTGTACGGCCACGACAAGGTCAAGCTCCTCGACGGCGGCCGCAAGAAGTGGGAGCTGGACTCCCGCGAGCTGGTCGAGGACGTCCCGACCCGTCCGGCGACCGACTACAAGGCCAAGGAGCAGGACCTCAGCATCCGCGCCTTCCGCGAGGAGGTCGTGGACGCGATCGGGAGCAAGAACCTGATCGACGTCCGCTCGCCCGACGAGTTCAGCGGCAAGCTGCTCGCGCCGGCGCACCTGCCGCAGGAGCAGGCGCAGCGGGCCGGCCACGTGCCGACCGCGCGCAGCATCCCGTGGTCGAAGGCCGCCAACGACGACGGCACGTTCAAGTCCGACGAGGAGCTCCGCGAGATCTACGGCGCAGCCGGCGTGGACCTGTCCAAGCCGACCATCGCCTACTGCCGCATCGGCGAGCGCTCGTCGCACACCTGGTTCGCCCTGCGCGAGCTGCTCGGCCTCCAGGACGTCAAGAACTACGACGGCTCCTGGACCGAGTACGGGTCGCTGGTCGGCGTCCCGATCGAGCTCGGCGAGCCCAAGTAGGACGGATCCGCCCCAAGGCGGATCCACCCCGCCCGCCGCGAGGCGGGCACCCGCCGCACGGCGGGACGAGAGCCATCCGTGTGCACGGAGATGGAGGAGCAATGACCCAGGGCTGCGCAGCGCCCGCGCAGACGGCGCACCTTCCGGCGACCGTCGATCTGAACAACGAGGCCGTGATCCAGGGCACCGTCACCCGTGACGGCGCCCCCGTGTCCAGTGCCTACGCCCGCCTGCTCGACTCGACCGGTGAGTTCACCGCCGAGGTCGTCACCGGGGACGAGGGGGTGTTCCGGTTCTTCGCCGCCGACGGCGACTGGACCGTGCGCGTCCTCGCGGCGGGCGGCGTGAGCGTCGACAACAGCGTCACCGCCAAGACCGGAGAGGTCGCCGCCCTCCAGGTCACGATCTGACCGGAGCCTTCGCGGGCCGACGAACGACGGACCCCGCCGCACCGCCTCACCGCGGTACGGCGGGGTCCGCCGCTTTCACCGGACCGTTCTCTCGTGGGCCGTTCCCGCGGCCGTCCTGCTCGGCCGCTTCGCCTCAGCCGTTCCCCGCGGCCGTCCTGCTCGGACGGGGCGTCCGCCGGTAGCATCGGCGCGATGCCCGGACTGTCCGCGCGGTCGCCGCTGATCCTGCCGTGGGCGACGCTGAAGCTGGCGGGGCGCTTCGTGCTGCCCCTGACCCTCTGGTTCACGGTCGGGCAGCTGCTGCGGTACGGGGTGATGTACGGCGGGTACCGGCTCGGCGGGATGAAGGGCACCGCCGCCAGCGTGGCACCGCTGCTCACCGTCGGCCTGCTCGTGATGGTGACGCTGGCCGTCGCCGTCGCCATGGTCCACTGCGTCCGGGAGGGGCTGGACGTCGTCCACGCCCGCGAGGCCGGCGGCGACCTGACGCCGTGGGCGGTGGGCAACGACGAGTCGGTGGCCGGCGCGGCGGGCCGCGCGGCGCTGCCGTTCGTCGTCTTCTACCTGGCGTGGGGGCTGCTGGCCGAGGACGCCCGCGAGTTCGCCGACACGGCCGCGAGCCGCGGCTTCGCCGAGGGCGGGATCGAGGGGCAGCTCAAGGGCGTCGGCATGCTGGTCTCGCTGGAGAAGCACGTGGTGCTCGCCAGCGTGCTCACCGCGGTGTTCTTCGTGCTGAAGGTGCTCGCGGGCTGGCTGCTGGAGGAGCGGTCGCCGCGCGCGGGCGCGGCGCTCATCGCGCTCCTGGAGATCTACTTCGCGCTGTTCGCCATCTTCACGATCGACCACCTGCGCGGCGAGGGCGTGGACTGGCTGACCCGGCGCCAGGCGTGGACCTGGTTCACCGACGTCGCCGGGCCCGTCCTCGACCTGTGGCCGCCGTTCAAGGACGCGGTGCTCGGCGCGCTGATCTGGCTGGTGATCACCGGGGTGATCCTCGGCCTGGACGCG
This sequence comes from Actinomadura fibrosa, assembly GCF_900659615.1. GTDB lineage: Bacteria > Actinomycetota > Actinomycetes > Streptosporangiales > Streptosporangiaceae > Spirillospora > Spirillospora fibrosa. The sequence continues at coordinate 18,727 of NZ_CAACUY010000082.1, forward strand.
GCGGACGAGCGGGTCGTGCTCGGGAGCGGCCGCGCGGCGCGGCGGCTGGCGGGCGCGGGCGGCCTCGACCGCGTCAACAGCCCGCGCGAGGTGATGACCCGCGGGTTCCGCGAGATGTGGCTGCCCGCCTGGTACGGGCTGCGGCTCGTCCGGCGGTCCGGAATGCTGCCGTTCGCGACGTTCTGCCTGCTGTTCACCGGCCTGGACGTCGCCGAGGACGCCTCCCGCCGCCTCGTCTACGAGCTGATCGGGCCGCACCCGGTGACCTGGTGGATCCCGCGGCTGCCGCTCGTCGGGTACGGCACGGGCCTCGTGTTCGAGATCCTCCGGATCTGCCTGCTGGCGGCGGCGTTCAACCTGGTGATGGCGCGGGTCACGGAGCGAACCGCAGCAAAGGCAGCGGGCCTGTCGGCCGCTGGGCCCGCGGCGGGCGCACCTCAAGGCGCAGCGAACCCGCCTTGGAGCGGGGCACCGTACCCGTCACCGTAATCCGCGTGACGGCGCCCGGCCGGGGCTTCGCGTCCGAGGTCAGGCCGGTCGCCGACCCGGTCCGCAACCCGACGGCCGACCATTCGTGCCCGTCTCCGTCGGACAGCCGGTAGGTGATGCCGTACGAGCCGACGGCCTTCGCCGCCTCGGCGTCCCGGGGGAGGACGGCGAGGGTCAGCCGCAGCTCGGTCACGTCCGCGGACCCGCCGCCGGGCGCCTGGGTGCTCACGTAGGGCGCCCTGGTCTGGCGCCCCTCGATCCGCCACTGCGCGCCCGCCAGCTCGCCCGTCCCGCCATGGGGGACGGTCGTCGCCTTCTCGCGCGGTTCGAGGTTGCGCTGGACGATGTGCGTCTCGTCCAGCCACTGGATGCTGAGCAGGGCGGGAAGCAGCGCGGCGAGCGCCAGCGCCTGGACGACGCGCCTGTCGCCGGGCCGCAGCCCGGCGCGCCGCGGCTCGGACGGCTCGGGCGGCTCGGTCGGTGCGGGCCGCTCGGGCGGCAGCGGAGGCTCGGGTGGGGCGGGGGCCGTCATGGGCGACTCGTCCGGACGTCGTAGCGGTCGGTGGCGGTGCGGAGCAGCTCGGCGGCGCGGGCCGCGCCGAGGCCGAGGTCCACGTCGGCCGCCGCGGACAGCTGCGGCAGCAGCCCGCCCGTGCCGACGACGAGGTGCGCGCCCGCGACCCGCTCGCGCGGCAGCTCGAAGACGAAGGCCGTCGCCGTCCAGATCAGCGGCTGGAAGTCCGGTTCGAGGACGGACGCGGCGCCCGTCCGGGGATCGGCCTTGTAGGTGAAGCCGCCCGGCGTCTCCAGCACGGCGGACGCGAGCTTCAGCGGTTCGCGGCGGCTCATCGCGCGGAGCCGCACGATGAGGTAGACGCCGTCGCTGCCGACCGCCGGCTGGTTCCCGAGGGACAGGCTCGGGGCGAGCGACCGCGCCGCGTCCACCCGCTCGACCCGCACGCTGAACTCGCGGTTCGTGACCTCGTGGCCGATGCGTCCGCTGGTGCGGATCGGGTCCAGTTCCGTGGCCTCGACGTGCGGGCCGAGGCTGTGCAGCCACATCGCCCCGGCCAGCAGGACCGTCCCGACGGCCCCGGCGGTGCCCTGGACGAGCAGCCTGCGGCCGTTCACCCCGGGCTCCCGGGGACCGGAAGCGTGTGCGGCGTGGCCCGCGGGGTTGCCCGGCGGGTGGGTCGCCGCGTCGGCGGGCGGGTCGCGCGGCCCGTGGGCTTCAGGGTGCGGCGCGGACGCGTGGGCGCGGACACCCTCGGGGACGGTGTTGCGGGTGCCGGGGTCAGGGCGGCGACGGGCAGGGTGAGCCGCCCGGCGAGCGCGTCGTCCTGGAGGTCCACCCGCCAGGCGTAGGTGGTGTCGGTGAACCCGTGGTCGTACGTCCATTTGCGCAGGCCGATGGTGAACTGGCGGGGTGCGTCCGCCGGTCCCGCCTTCCACTTCGCCGACGCCTCGACGGGCAGGCCCGGCTGCACCATGTCGGTCTTCGCGCCGCCGGCGACGCCGTCCACATCGTCCGGCCTGATCCACTGCCCTTTCCGGGTACGGGCCGCGAGGCCCTGCGACAGGCCGCCGATGCCGAGCCCGACGCTCTCCTTGCCCTTGTTGACCACGTGCAGGCGGACGATGACGAACCGCTCCCTCGTCGAGCCGATGCCGCTGTCGTCCAGGCCGATGCGGGCGTCCCGCACGGTGACGGTGAAAAGGCCCAGGTCGACGGGCTGTCCGGCGCGCACGGCCGGCTGCTGCGGGGTCTCCGCGAAGCCGCCGGTCACCCAGAGCACGGGCACGCCGACGGCGAGCGCGCAGGCGGCCAGGACCGGTACGAGCAGGCGCCTGGACGTCCCGCGGCGCCCGTGCTCGCCGGGAGGCGGGGGGACCGGGGCGGAGGGCTGCACGCGCCGAATGGTAATACGCGGCTACCCTGCCACCGCAGGCCGCCAGAGCAGAGTGTCCGTGAACGAGGGAGCGCCCGCGTTGCCGTACCGCATCCGTTTCGTCCCGATCATGCCCGTGGTCATGATCGTCTTCGCGGTCGCGGCGGCGCCCCTCGTCGCGGCCGGGGTGTTCCTGGACGAGATGCGCGCCTGGCCCGCGCTGCTCGGCATCGCGTTCTGGACCGTCCTGCTCCTGTGGCTGCTCGGCAGCGGGACCGCGCGGCTGCGCCGGGCCGCGCGGAGCCGGTGGACGGCGTTCGCGCTGGAGCCCGACGGCGTCCGGATCGGGGCGCGCCCCGGCAGCCCGCCGCGCTTCTTCCCCTGGGCGGACGTGGACGCGGTCGTCCGCTTCGACGTCCCGCGGATCGTCGGCAGGCGACCCCTCCGCCACCTGGGCGTGAGCCTGAGGGAGGACGCGCCGGACGGGCTCGCCGGATACGAGCGGCGGCTGGACGAGGCGCGCGCGAACCCGGAGCTGCCGGAGACCGACCGCAGGACCCTCGACTACATGGCCGAGCGCCTCACCGGGGAGGGCTTCCCTCGCCGCCTGGCGGTCAGCGCCTACGTGCGCGAGCGGGACTGGCGGCTGAACCGCGGCGCGCTGGAGCGGGCGCTGCGCGACCTCGCGCCGCACGTGCCGCTGGTCGAGCTGGGCGCGGACCGTCCGCCGCACGAATGGCTCGACGACCGCGCCCGCCTGGACGCGCTGGTGCCGATCCGCTAAAAGATCGTTCCGGGGACGGCGGGGGAGAACGTGCTGTAGTGTCCGGATCCGGCCACGAAGTCCTGGGAGGAGCCGCATGGACCCGCAACTGCCGCCCGCCATCGCCGACCCCGACAAGTGGCTGCGCGACCAGCAGGCACGGGCCGCGGCCATGAAGGAGCGGGCGGACCGCGCCCAGGAGGAGCTGGCCGGCAGCGTGACCACGCTCACCAGCCGGGACCAGGCGGTCACCCTCAGCGTGAACCCCGGCGGCGTCCTCCAGGACCTCCGGCTGTCCCCGCAGGCCGACCGGATGAGCGGCGCCCAGCTCACCGCGTCGATCATGGAGACGTACCGGAAGGCGTGCGCGCGCAGCGCCGCCCGTACCGTCGAGATCATGTCGGAGGTCGTCGGCGACGACTCCGAGGCCATGGACCTGCTGCGCGCGAGCCTTCCCCCGCTGGAGGAGGACGGCGACGACCGCCGTCCCGGGTGGTGACGTACCGGCCGCGGCGGTGAGGTAGGGCCCGCGGCGGTGACCCCGTTGACGAAGGAGCCCCATGGGCAACGGTTTTGAGGTCGACAAGTCCGCGCTCGACACGCACGCGGGCAAGGTCGACAAGGTGGCGGCGCGTGCCGACAAGGCGAGCGAGGCCGCCGGCGCGTCCGCGACCGGCGGCTGGCAGATGTACGGGGCGCTGTGCTCCCCGCTGATCGTCCCGACGCTCGCCGCGCTGTACGGCGACTCCGACGACATGGTGAAGAAGGCCGCCGAGCTCGGCCGCTCGATGGCCGGCGGCCTGCGCAGCACCCGGCAGAACTACGAGGCCGTCGAGAAGGCCATCGAGGCCCTCACCAAGCAGGCGCGATGACGAACGACCTGATCGCGCAGCCGGAGGCGCAGAAGCGGTTCGAGGGCGGCGGCCTCGCCGACAGCGTCGACGGCCTCATCGCCGACGTCAACGAGAACAAGAACTGGGAGACGCTGGCCGTCGACGGCCTCGCCGTCGGCCTCGACGCCCTCGGCATCGCGCTCGACCCGCTGGGCGCCGTCCTCAGCGCGGGCGTGGGCTGGCTGCTGGAGCACATCGCGTTCCTGCGCGAGCCGCTGGAGGTGCTGACCGGCGACCCCAAGCAGATCCAGGCGCTGTCGAAGACCTGGTCCAACATCGCCACCGAGCTGACCGGCGCCGCGCACGACTACTCCGACGCGATCGGCGACGTCGCCGCCTGGGACGGGGACGCCGCCGCCGCGTACCGCAAGACCGCCAAGGAGTACGTCGGCGCCCTCAACGCCGTCGCGCAGAGCGCGTCGAGCACCGCCCAGGGAATCGCCGTCGCCGGCCAGGTCGTCGCGGTCGAGCGCGCGTTCGTGTTCGCGGCCGTCTCCGAGTTCGTCGGCAAGGTCATCTCCAAGGCGATCATGGCCGTGGCGTCCACCTGGTTCACCTTCGGCGGCTCGCTCGCCTGGTTCATCACCAGCGTCGTCGGGGACGCCGTCTCGCTGTTCGCCCGGCTCGGCAAGCGGCTCGCGCGGCTGCTGGACGTCATGCGGCGCTTCGTCGACAGGTTCAGCGGCACGAGCGCCCGCGCCGCCGACGCCGCCGCGGCGCTCGGCCGCCGCAGCGACTCGATCAGCCGCTGGGCCGACCCGAAGATCAACGGCTCGAACGTCGCCGAGGTCATGTTCACGCCCGCCGCCTACCAGCGCTACACGCGGCTGATGGACGGCTCGTTCGTCGGCCAGACCGCCAACGTCGCGGGCAGCCTCGCCGCCCGCACCGGCGCGGAGGCCGCGAAGTCCGCCCGCGACTTCGGCGACGGCATGGACGACGGCCACTACGTGAAGTGACCGCCCGGCGGTCCGCGCCGATCGTCTAGAGTCGAGGCGTTCGCACGGACTTCAGGAGAGATGGGGCATGCGCGGAGCGAGACTCGCGGCGGGGGCGGGCAGCCTCGCCCTGGCCTCCGTCCTGGCGATCGCCCCGGCGGCCTCCGCGGTCCGCGGCGCACCGGCCGGACCGGGCGCCCGGCCGCAGGCCGCCCCCACGACGACGAAGCCGACGACGAAGAAGCCGACCCAGAAGCCGACGGCGAAGCCGTCCACCAGCGCGACGCCGAAGAAGACCGAGCCGCCCGCCCCGACGCAGCCCAAGGTCCAGTGCAACAAGCTGGAGGGCCAGCCCGCCTCCGCGATCACCGCGGAGCCGTGGGCGCAGCGCCGGCTCGACTTCGAGCAGGCCTGGGAGATCACCCGCGGCCGCGGCGTGACGGTCGCGGTCGTCGACAGCGGCATCGGGTCCGACCACCCCCAGCTGCGCGGCCGGGTCGCCGCGAGCTTCGACGCGACGAACACCACGACGGCCGACTGCATCGGGCACGGCACGCAGGTCGCCGGCATCATCGGCGGCGCCGACCTGCGTGAGAAGAAGGTCCCGTTCGTCGGCGTCGCGCCGCAGGCGAAGCTGCTGAACGCGAAGTTCACCAACGAGTCGAGCACCAGCGACAGCACCCAGCTGCCGCGCGCGATCGAGTGGGCCGCGCTGCACGGCGCCAAGGTCATCAACGTCTCGGTGGACGCGCCGGACTCCGCCGCCCTCCGCGCCGCGGTGCGGGCCGCGCAGCGGCGGGACGCGCTGATCGTCGCCTCGGCCGGCAACGTCGCGCAGGACCAGCGCGGCAAGGAGAGCGCCGCCTACCCGGCGAGCTACAAGGGCGTGCTGTCCGTCGCCGCCGTCGACGAGGCCGGGACGATTTCCAACTTCTCCAACCTCAAGACGCGGATCGACGTGTCCGCGCCGGGCCAGAACGTCATCTCCACCATCGGCAACGGCTACGTCGGCGGCCTCCAGGGCACGAGCTTCGGCGCCCCCTATGCCGCCGGGGTCGCCGCGCTCGTCCGCGCCAGCCACCCGAGGCTGAACTACCAGCAGGTGATCAACCGCATCCTCGTGACGGCCGAGGGCGGCAACGGGCAGGGCAGCGGGCACGGCATGATCAGCCCGATGCAGGCGGTGTCCGCCGTGCTGGACCCGAACGTCCAGCCCGACCAGACCGGCGCCGCGCGCCCGCTGAGCGGCGCGGTCCCGATCGCGAAGCGCCCGCCGGTCGACCACCGCAGCCGCAACATCGGCCTCGCCGTCGCGGGCGGCGCCCTCGGCCTCGCCCTGCTCGTCGCGTGCGGCGGCGCGGTCATCCCGCTCGGCCGCAGGCGCGGCTGGAAACCGGGCCGCGCCGCCCTCCCCACCGCCACCGACGACCAAGACTGACCCCCGCGCCTCACGACTCGGACGGACGACGGAGCCCCGGGCCAGCGTGGCCCGGGGCTCCGTCGGTCAGGGACGTCCGTCCTACTGCGGGGGTGCGCCGTGGAAGGCGGTCTGGATGAGGCGCTTGCCGGCGCGGCGGTCGGAGTGGGTGCCGCGGCCGACCGGCAGCGGCGACGGACGGACGTCGAACAGGTTGCCCTCGTCCTTGTTGCCGGACATGATCAGCGCCGGGCTGGCCATGTCCTTGAGCCGCTGCATGATCGGGTCGAACATGGCGCGGCCCGCGCCGCCCATCGTCCGGGCGAGGATCAGGTGCATGCCGATGTCGCGGGCCTGCGGCAGCAGCTCGGCGACCTGCGCGAGCGGGTTGCCGGACGGGGTGGCGACCAGGTCGTAGTCGTCCACGATCAGGAACAGCTCCGAGCCGCTCCACCACGAGCGGTTGCGGAGCTGCTCGGGCGTCAGGTCGGACGGGGGGAGCCGGTTGACCAGGGCGCCGTTGACGTCCTTCATCAGCCCGGCCGCGGCCGTCGAGGACGCCGCGTACCCGATCACGTGCTCGCTCTCCGCCGAGTCGAGCAGGGCGCGGCGGTAGTCGAGCATGATGATCCGCGCCTCGGCGGTGGTGTAGCGCTCCTTGACCGCGTCGATGACGACCTGGAGCAGGTTCGACTTGCCGCTCTCGTTGTCGCCGATGACGACGAAGTGCGGGTCGTTGTCGAAGTCGAGCATGACCGGCGAGAGCGTGTCCTCGTCGATGCCGATCGGGATGCGCTTGCCGGTCTCGGCGACGCCGGGCAGCGAGGCGAGCGGCAGCACGTCCGGCAGCATCCGGACCTGCGGCGCGCCCGGCCGGCCCTGCCAGCCCGCCCGCACCGTCTGGACGAGCTGCCGGACGCCGTCGGCGAGGTCCTCGGCGGACGGGCGGCCGTCCACCCGCGGCAGCGCGCCGAGGAAGTGCAGGCCCTCGCGGGTGATGCCGCGGCCGGGCCGCCCCTCGGGGACGTTCGCCGCGAGCTTGCGGTCCATCTCCGACTCGTAGGGGTCGCCGAGCTTGAGCTCCAGCCGCGTCCCGAACAGGTCGCGGATCGTGAGCCGGAACTCCGACCACTTGTTCGTCGCGGCGATGACGTGGATGCCGTAGCCGAGGCCGCGGGCGGCGAGGTCGGTGATCGTGGTCTCGACGGCCTCGAACTCCTGCCGGACGGTCAGCCAGTTGTCCACGACGAGGAACACGTCGCCGAACCCGTCGCCGGGGATCTGCCCCTCGGCGCGCAGCTTGCGGTAGGTGGCGATCGAGTCGATGCCGCGCTCGGTGAAGAACCGCTCCCGCGACTCCAGCAGGCCCGCGACCTCCGCGACCGTCCGGCGGACGCGGTCGGGGTCGAGGCGGCTGGCGACGCCGCCGATGTGCGGGAGGTCGGCGAGCGGGGCGAGCGCGCCGCCGCCGAAGTCGAGGCAGTAGAACTGCACCTCCTGCGGGGTGTGCATCAGCGCCAGCGAGGTGATGAGGGTCCGCAGCACGGTGGACTTGCCGGACTGCGGGTTGCCGGCGACGCCGACGTGCCCGGCGGCGCCGGACAGGTCGAGCCACATCGGGTCGCGGCGCTGGTCGAACGGCTTGTCGACGATGCCGGCGAACGCGTGCAGCCGGCCGCGACCGTCCCAGCCCGCCGTGGTGAAGCCGTACTCGGGTGTCTGCTGGAGGTTCGGGAGGACCTGGTCGAGCGTGCTCGGCTCCTCCAGCGGCGGCAGCCAGATCTGGTGCGGCGGCGGCCCGTGCCCGGCGAGCTGCTTGACGACGAGGTCGAACAGACTGATCTGCGGGCCCTCGTCCTCCTTCGGCCGCTGCCGCTCGTCCTGCTCCTGGATGCGCGGCTGCACGTACGCGGGGGTGAACGGGACGATCTGCGCGAGCTGCCGCGGCCCCTGCCGGGTGTCCTGCGGGCCCTCGTCCTCGGGACGGTAGGGCCCGGACACGTAGGCGGCCCGGAACCGGGTCATCGAGTCGGTGCCGATCTTGAGGTAGCCGTTGCCGGGCGCCTGCGGCAGCTCGTAGGCGTCGGGCACGCCGAGGACGACCCGGGACTCCATCGCCGAGAACGTCCGGAGGCCGATCCGGTAGGACAGGTGCGTGTCCAGGCCGCGGAGCTTGCCCTCCTCCAGGCGCTGCGAGGCGAGCAGCAGGTGGACGCCGAGCGACCGTCCGAGCCGTCCGATCATGACGAACAGCTCCGCGAAGTCGGGCTTGGCGGACAGCAGCTCGGAGAACTCGTCCAGGACGACGAACAGGGTCGGCATCGGCTTCAGCGCCGCGCCCTGCTCGCGGGCCTTCTCGTAGTCGCGCAGCGAGGCGTAGTTGCCCGCCTGGCGCAGCCACTCCTGGCGCCGCACCATCTCGCCGTGCAGCGCGTCGTACATGCGGTCGACGAGGGGGAGCTCGTCCTCCAGGTTGGTGATGATCGCGGAGACGTGCTGGAGGCCGTCCATGCCGAGGAACGTCGCGCCGCCCTTGAAGTCGACGAGCACGAAGTTCAGCACCTCGGACGAGTGGGTCATCGCGAGGCCGAGCACGAGCGTGCGCAGCAGCTCCGACTTGCCGGACCCGGTCGCGCCGATGCACAGCCCGTGCGGGCCGTAGCCGCCCTGCGCGGCCTCCTTGATGTCCAGCTCGATCGGGCGGCCGTCGGAGTCCAGGCCGATCGGCACCCGCAGCCGGTTGCGCGGCGCCCGCGGCTGCCACGACATCCGCGGGTCGATGCGGGCCGGGTCGGGCACGCCGAGCAGCGTGGTCAGCGTCGTCGCGGCGGACAGCGCGTCCAGCTCCTGCCCGACCGCGGCGCTGGCCCGCAGCGGCGCGAGCTGCCGCGCCAGGCCGTCCGCCTGGACGTAGCTGAAGTGGTCGGGGCGGCCGAGGGAGCTCGGCACGTCCTTGCCGGTCCGGTCGCGGCGCAGCATCGCCATCCGGTCGGGCGCGACCCGCAGCCGCAGCATCGTGCTGTCGGACGTCGGCAGGACGTGCCCGGTGAGGTCGATGATGCAGACGCCCTCGATGCCGTCCGAGCCGAGCTGCGAGTCGGGGGTGACGGCGCCGCCGTCCACGATGACGACGTGGTAGGGCAGGTCGTTCTGCGAGAGGCCGGGGGTGAAGCGCGCCCGGTCCTTGACCTCGTTGCCGAACATCCGCTCCAGCTCGGTGAGGCTGCCCGCCATCAGCCGCACCGGCCCCGCCGCGTCCGTGACGGTGGGGTGCATCGCGTGGGGGAGCCACTTCACCCAGTCCCAGTGCGGCATCGCCTCGGGCGAGGCGCACACGCTGACGCGCATGTCGTCGGGGGAGTGGAACGCCGTGAGCTGCGCGATCATCGCGCGGACCATGCCGCGGACCGCGTCCGGGTCGCCCACCGGCAGGATGCGCGAGAACGACGGCAGCGACACCGCCACCGGCAGGTTCGGCACCGTCGAGTGCGCCCGGACGAACCGCCGCAGCGCGCCCGCCGTCATCGGCTCCAGGTCCTCCACCGGGCGGGTCTCCGGCGGGATGAGCTGCACGGCGAGCTTCTGCGGGCCCGCGCCGATCCGCACGTTGCCGAAGTCGGGGTCGGCGGGGCGGCGCTCCCAGATCCGCGCGCTCATCACCAGCGACCACAGCGAGTCGGGGGCGGGGCTGTTCCACTCCAGCGACTCCCGCTGCTGCTCCGCCGCGCGCCGCACCTTCCGGCGGACCTGCGACAGGTAGCGGAAGTAGTCGCGCCGGGCGCCGTTCAGCTTGAACTTCCGCTCGCCGGAGCCGCGGCTGAGCTGGCCGATCATCATGCCGCCCATGGCCAGCGCCATGCCGCCGCTGCTGATCATCATCATGGGGCTCTTCGTGCCGCCGCCCATGAACATCAGCCCCATCATGACCGGCATGACGGCCATGGGCAGGTACATGAGCACGTTCTGCATGCCGCCGCTCTGCTGCTCCGGGATCTCGGGGGGAGATTCCAGCAGCAGCTCGCCCTTGGGGGCGGGGGGCGGCTTCCTGCGCTCCTTGCGCCGGACGAGGATGGTGCTCACCTGGGCGTTCCTCCGGGAGCTGACTGCCCGCGGCGGCCGCGCGGACGTCGGGGAGGACGGCCGGCCGCAGGATACTTGAGATTTAGCGATTGATTTAGCGTAAACGGACGTCACATCCTAAGCTGCGGCTCGATCGGATCCGCCCCCCGATCTGACCCAGGAGGACGGGAGCTTCCGTGAATTCGCCCGCCACGACCGAACTGTGCAGGATCACGATCGTCGCCCCCCGGCGGCGCATCGACGTGTCCCTGCCCGCCGACGTGCCCCTCGCGCACATGCTCCCCACCCTGCTGCGCGCCGCCGGCGAGGACATGGCCGATGCCGGTCTCGCCCACTCCGGCTGGGTCCTCCAGCGGCTGGACGACAGCCCGTTCGACCCGGCGCAGACGATGGCCGCGCTCGGCGTGCGGGACGGGGAGATCCTGTACTTCCGGCCCCGGATGGCGCAGCTCCCGGAGATGTCGTTCGACGACGTCGCCGACGTGATCGCCACCGGCATCCGGGAGCGCTCGGACCGCTGGCGGCCGACCACCACCCGCTCCTTCGGCCTCGGCGCCGCCGCGGCCGCGCTCCTCGTCGCCGCCGTCGTCATCGCGCTGTCCGGGCCGCCGTGGATCGTCCCCGCCGCGGCCGCCGGGCTGGTGGCCCTCGCCACGCTCATCGCCGCGACGATCCTGTCCCGCGCCGTCGGCGACTCCGGCGCCGGCACCGTGCTCGGCTACGTCGCCCTCCCGCACGCCTTCCTCGCCGGGCTCTGCGCGCCCGCCCGCAAGGGCCTGGAGCTCACCGACCTCGGCGCCCCGCACCTGCTCGCCGGGTTCGGCGTCATGACGCTCGCCGCGATCATCGCCGCGTTCGCCGTCGCGGACGGCCTGCCGGTGTTCCTCGGCGTCGCGTTCGCCTCGTTCGTCGGCACCGCCGGCGCGGGCGTCGGCTTCGCCTTCGACGACCTGCCGCCCGCGGGGATCGCCGCCGTCGCCGCCGTCCTCGTCATGATGTTCATCGCGGCCGTGCCGTCGCTGTCGTTCAAGCTCGCGCGGGTGCCGCTGCCGCCCGTCCCGAACAGCGCCGAGGACCTGCGCCGCGACACCGAGACGGTGGACGGCAAGCAGGTCCTCGCCCGCACCGCCGCCGCCGACCGGTTCGCCACCGGCCTCATCGCCTCCATCGCGCTGACGGCGGGCGGCGCGATGCTGTTCCTGTTCGCCGACGACGGCTGGGCGGGCCCCGCGACCAGCGCCATGATGGGCTTCTCGCTGCTGCTGCGGGCCCGCGTCTTCCGCGGCGTCCACCAGCGGGCGTGGATGCTCGTGTCCGGGTTCCTCGGCCTCGTCCTGACCGCGGTCGGGATGGCGGTGCACGGCGGGCAGGTCCTCGCGCTCGCGGCGGCGCTCGTCCCGCTGCTGGTGCTGGCGCTGATCGTCGTGTGGGTCACGCTGTGGCTGCCCGGCCACCGGCCCACCCCGTTCTGGGGCCGCGCCGGCGACATCATCGACATCTTCGTGATGATCTCGCTGATCCCGCTCGCCCTCGCCGTCCTCGACATCTACTCCCGCGTCCGCGGGCTGGCCGGGTGACGCGCTGATGCAGAGCAGGCGGGATCTCTACCAGGCGCACCGCCTGATGACGCAGCGGGTCGGGCTGGCGCTCCTCCAGGGCGAGCCCGACATCGCCGAGTCGCCGATGCGGCGCCTGTCGGTCGGCGCGTTCGCCGGCGTGATGGTGGGCCTGCTCATCGTCGCGGTCTTCGGCATCTGGGGCATCCTGTCGCCGGGCGGCGCCAAGGGCCTCGACAAGCCCGGCCAGCTCATCATCGAGAAGGAGACCGGGACCAAGTACATCTACGACGCCAACACCGGCAAGATGTTCCCGGTCGCGAACTACGCCTCGGCGATGCTCGCCCTCGACTCCGACAACCCCGGCCGCCGGACCGTCTCGCGCAAGTCGCTCCGCAAGTTCGAGCGCGGCCCGATGATCGGCATCCAGGGCGCGCCCGACTCGCTGCCCGACAGCAAGCAGCTCGTCCGCGGCCCCTGGTCGGTGTGCGTCCGCGAGGCGCCCACCACGACCGGCGTCAAGCAGGACATCACCGCCCTCGCGGCGGGGCGGGACGTCGGCGGGCGCGGCCTCACCGACGGCGAGGCGCTGGTCGTCCAGCAGGCCGGCAGCCCGTGGGTCATCTGGAAGGACCACCGGATGCAGCTCACCGTCCCGCTCGACCAGGTGCCGGTGCTGACCAACGGCCCGCAGGCCGCCGAGGTGCCCTCGACCTGGCTGAACGCGATCCCGTCCGCGGGCAGCTTCGGCGCCCCGGAGGTGCCCGGACGCGGCCAGAACGTCTCCGGGCCCGCGGGCCGCCAGGCCAAGGTCGGGCAGGTGTTCAAGGCCGAGACCGGCGCGGGCGGCCAGGCGCTCTGGTACGTGATGCTGTCCGACGGGCTCTCGCAGATCAGCGAGACGCAGGCGCAGCTCCTGCTCCGCGACCGCAACACGAGCCTCGCCTACCCGGGCGGGCAGGCGCGGCCGATCGAGACGGACGTCCCGTCCGCGCAGCAGATCACCTCGCGGACGCGGCTGCTCGACAACAACCTGCCGCCGACGCTGCCGAAGTTCGCGAACTGGGACAAGAGCACACCGCTGTGCTCGGTCTTCCCGATCGGCTCCCCGACCGCGCGGCTGACGATCGGCGGCTCGCTCCCGCCCCCCTCGTCCGCCTCCCTCGGCGCCGGTTCCGCCGGCTCGACCGGGACCGTGGACCAGATCGTCCTGCCCCCCGGCGGCGCCGCGCTGATGAGCCTCGTCCCCGGCGGCGGCGACACCTCCACCGCGGGCGGCGGGTCCGGCTCGCTGTCGCTGGTCAACGACCAGGGGATCCGCTTCGCGCTGCCCTCGGCGGACGTCGCCAAGAAGCTCGGCTACGACGCCGCGAAGGCCGCGCCCGTCCCGTCCAGCGTCATTCACCTCATTCCGGCCGGTCCCGCCCTCGATCCGACACTTGCCCGTAAACCGGTGCCCACGTCGAAGGCGTAGGATGGCCAGGGTCGAGTGTGGCGCATGTCACAGAAAAACCACTCGGGGGCTCGAAACCGCTAGATCACCATTTGCGTCGACATAGACGGCGTCAACAACCTATGATCGCTGGCATTTCGACGTCATGGGAGTGCTCCCCGGGCAGGTCGGTGCGGCAGGCCCCCCACTTCGTTCCCGTGACCCGCGACAGATCTCGCAAACGGAGGTGACACTGTGGGTGGACAGTCCGCAGTCGACAGAAGCGCAATGCAGCAGGCGGCGACCCGGATCGAGGACTCCGCCGGCATCGTCAAGGGCCTGCAGAGCCAGCTCGAAGGCCACAAGTCCTCGCTGATGTCCGGCTGGGCCGGCAACGCCTCGGTGTCCTTCGACCGGGTCTTCAACGAGTTCCAGACCGAGATGACCAAGGTGCGGACGGCGCTCGAGGGCATGCACCAGAAGCTGGTGCACACCAAGATCACCTACGAGTCGACCGAGGAGGAGCAGACCGACGCGGTCAACAAGATCAACCAGCTCCTCAACGGCGGCACCTGATCGGCCCGCTCCCACCGACCATCCCCCTGACTCGGAAGGACTCCTAAGGTGAGCGACAGTTACACCAAGGCCAATTTCGGCACGATGCAGCAGGCGCAGGCCGACTTCACCCTCGCCTACCGCGCCCTGGTCGACGAGCTCGACGACCTGGAGAAGGAGCTGGAGAAGCACCTCGCCCAGTGGGAGGGCAGCGCGCAGGGCGCCTACTGGGAGGCCAAGGCCCAGTGGGACGCCGCCGCCGCCCACATCGGGCAGGTCCTCAACCAGCTCGGTGTCGTCATCGGCGAGGCGCACAGCAACTACAGCAGCGCCGAGCGTCGGAACCAGGGCATCTGGGGCTGACGTCCGGTCCCGCAGCATCCGCCCGCGTCGTGCAGAGCCCTTACCCGGGCCTGCACGACGTAGGCGCTCCAGGGCTGGCCGTCATTTCGCCAGGAGGGGCGAGCTATGAGCAAATACCACATGACGCCTGAGCAGCTCGCGAAGGTCGAGCACACCTACACCACGGGGTACGGCGAGTACACCCAGGTGGAGACGCAGCACGGGCTCACCCAGCAGGAATTCAACGACCTTCCCGAGTGGCAGCAGCGCCAGTACTACTACGAGTACGGCCCTGGGGTGAACGCAGGCCACCCGGACGACCCGGCCAACCGGCTCCCCCGCGCCCACGAGCCCGTCCGCGGCTGGGACCAGAAGGCCGGCAAGGGCTACGAGGTCAATCCCGGCGAGCTCCGGACGCTGGCCAAGGACATGCAGTACCAGCTGGACATCTGGGTCAACAACCTGAACAAGGTCGGCTCGGTCGCCATCACCACCAAGGACTTCGGCGACGCTCCCGGCGCGGAGAACCTCGTCGAGGTGATGAACGCCAGCAAGACCGGCTTCAACGAGTACATCGGCGCCATCCAGACCGCCTACAAGGGCGTGATCGGCAAGCTGAAGGCGACCGCGGACTCCTACGAGAACGCCCACCACACGACCGACGGCCAGGTCAACGGTGTGAAGCCCACCGGCGGCCCCCAACCGGACCTCAGCTGACGACCCTGGCCTGAAAGGAGGGTGAAGCATGGGCAAGGACACCGAGCGCTATCCCATCCGGGACGGCAAGTCGTTCGGCTCGCACAACGCCAACGACATGAGCTTCGACGACATCAAGAACAAGCTGGCGAGCATCAACCCCGAGGCCGTCGGCAAGGCCGGCACGGCCTACAAGGACGCGGCCGACACGCTCGCGCAGATGACCGACAAGCTCAAGAACGACTACGCGAAGCGGATCATCGCGAACTGGCAGGGCGAGGTCGCGCAGACCGCCCTCGACCAGCTCGGCCAGGTGCACGCCACCGCCGGGAAGCTGTCCGACGACAGCCACAACAACGCGCAGCTCTACACCTGGTACAAGACGAACATCCTGGACTGGTACAAGAACGCCGGCCAGGACATGTCCGACGGGTACATCCACACCGACGGTGATGACAAGGACGCGCGCGAGCGCATGAACAAGTTCATCACCCGGATGGGCGAGGCCTTCGAGAAGCACCCCGTCAACATCGAGAAGGACCTCCCGTCCGCGCAGGGCACCGGCTACGACACCCCGCCCGGCGGCACTCCCCCCGGCGGCGGGACCCCGCCCGGTGGCGGCGCCCCGCACGGCGGCGGCGGGCTCGGCAGCGGCCCCGGCGGGAAGTTCGGTGCCGGCTCCGGTCTGGGCAGCGGCCCCGGCGGCGCCTTCGGGAGCGGCTCCGGCGCGAACAGCCCGTTCAGCCCGGCCGCCGGCAGCGGCCCCCACCTCAACCCGGGTGACGGCGCGGGCTCCTTCCCCGGCAGCGGCAGCCACGGCGGTTCCGGTCTCGGCAGCGGACCCGGCGGTCTCGGCGGGATCGGATCCGGCGGGAACGGCACCGACCTGTCGAGCTTCCCCGGCGGCGGTGGCGGCGGCCTCGGCGGCGACCCGAGCGGCCTCGGCGGCGGTGGCGGCGGCCTGGGCTCCGGCCCCGGC
>NZ_CAACUY010000083.1 GCF_900659615.1 Actinomadura fibrosa
CGCCGCCGGAGGCGCCGCCAGCCGCTCCGCCGGCGGGCGCGCCCTCGGCGGGATGCCCGCCGGCCGGGGTTTGAAGCCCCGTCCGGCCGTGCGCGCCGCTGAGCCGCTCGGCGTGCTCCTGGAGGGAGCGGACGCCGACCTGGCCGCCGGTGACGGCCTCGATGCCCTGGACGGCGGCGGCGAGGCCCTGCACGGTCGTCACGCACGGTACGCCTCGCAGCACGGCCGCGGTACGGATCTCGTACCCGTCGAGCCGCGGCCCGGACTGGCCGGGGCCGCCGAAGGGAGTATTGACGATGAGGTCCACCTCGCCGTCGAGGACGCGCCGCACGATGGTGGGCTCGCCGGACGGGCCCGGACCCTCGCTGTGCTTGCGCACGATCTTGGCATGCACGCCGTTGCGGCGCAGGACCTCCGCGGTCCCTTCCGTGGCAAGAATCTCAAAGCCCAGGTCAGCCAGGCGCTTGACCGGGAAGATCATGTGCCGCTTGTCCCGGTTGGCGACCGAGACGAACGCCCGCCCCTTGGTCGGCAGGGACCCGTAGGCGGCCTGCTGGGACTTGGCGTAGGCGGTGCCGAACACCTCGTCGATCCCCATGACCTCGCCGGTGGAGCGCATCTCCGGGCCGAGGACCGTGTCGACGCCCTGGCCCTTCTCGTTGCGGAACCGGTCGAAGGGCAGCACGGCCTCCTTCACCGCGATCGGCGCGTCCAGCGGCAGGGAGCCGCCGTCGCCGTGCGCGGGCAGCAGGCCCTCCGCGCGGAGCTCGGCGACGGACGCGCCCATCATGACCCGCGCCGCGGCCTTGGCGAGCGGCACGGCCGTCGCCTTGGACACGAACGGGACGGTCCGGGACGCGCGCGGGTTGGCCTCCAGGACGTACAGGACGCCCGCGGAGAGCGCGTACTGGACGTTCATGAGGCCGCGCACGCCCACGCCGCGGGCGAGCGCCTCCGTCGACTCGCGGATGCGCCGGATGTCGTCGTGCCCGAGCGTGATCGGCGGCAGCGCGCACGCGGAGTCGCCGGAGTGGATCCCGGCCTCCTCGATGTGCTCCATGACGCCGCCGAGGTACAGCTCCTCGCCGTCGAACAGGGCGTCCACGTCGATCTCGATGGCCTCGTCCAGGAACCGGTCGACCAGCACCGGGTGCTCCGGGCTCGCCTCCGTGGCCCGCGCCATGTACGACTCCAGCGTCGCGTCGTCGTACACGATCTCCATGCCGCGCCCGCCGAGCACGTAGGACGGCCGGACCAGCACCGGGTAGCCGATCTCCGCGGCGATCTCGCGGGCCTCCTCGTAGGAGGTGGCGGTGCCGTGCTTGGGCGCGAGCAGCCCGGCCCGGTGCAGGACGCGCCCGAACGCGCCGCGCTCCTCGGCCAGGTGGATGCTCTCGGGCGAGGTGCCGACGATCGGCACGCCCGCGTCCTTGAGCTTCTGCGCGAGCCCGAGCGGGGTCTGCCCGCCGAGCTGGACGATGACGCCGGCGACCTCGCCCGACTGCTGCTCGGCGTAGACGACCTCCAGGACGTCCTCCAGCGTCAGCGGCTCGAAGTACAGCCGGTGGGAGGTGTCGTAGTCGGTGGAGACGGTCTCGGGGTTGCAGTTGACCATGACGGTCTCGTAGCCCGCCTCGGCCAGCGTGAAGGACGCGTGGACGCACGAGTAGTCGAACTCCACGCCCTGGCCGATGCGGTTCGGGCCGCTGCCGAGGATGAGCACCTTCGGCCTCGCGCCCGGCGGGACCTCGGTCTCCTCGTCGTACGCCGAGTACAGGTACGGGGTCTGCGCGGCGAACTCGGCGGCGCACGTGTCCACGGTCAGGTACACGGGACGGACGCCGAGCGCGTGCCGCAGCTCCCGGACGACCTCCTCGGACAGGTTCCGCAGCTCGCCGATCTGCGCGTCCGAGAAGCCGTGCCGCTTGGCGCGCAGCAGCTTGTCGCGGGTGAGCGCGTCGTCGGCGGTGCGGATCTCCTCGGCGACCTCGTTGATCGCCACGATCTGGTCGAGGAACCACGGGTCGATGCGGGTGGCCTTGTACACGTCCTCGATGCTCGCGCCCGCCCAGAGCGCGCGCTGGACGTCCCGGAGGCGCCCGTCGTGCGGACGGCTCGCCGAGTCGAGGAGCGCCTCGACGTCGAAGTCACCGGCCCAGCTGAACGAGGAGCCCTTCTGCTCCAGCGACCGCAGCGCCTTCTGCAGCGCCTCGGTGAAGCACCGGCCGATCGCCATCGCCTCGCCCACCGACTTCATGTGCGTGGTGAGCGTCGGGTCGGCGCCGGGGAACTTCTCGAACGCGAACCGCGGCACCTTCACCACCACGTAGTCGAGCGTCGGCTCGAACGAGGCGGGCGTCTCCGCGGTGATGTCGTTCGGGATCTCGTCCAGCGAGTACCCGATGGCGAGCTTCGCCGCGATCTTGGCGATCGGGAAGCCGGTGGCCTTGGACGCGAGCGCCGACGACCGCGACACCCGCGGGTTCATCTCGATGACGATCATCCGGCCGGTGCCGGGGTGCACCGCGAACTGGATGTTGCAGCCGCCGGTGTCGACGCCGACCTCGCGGATCACCGCGATCGCGACGTCCCGCATGTTCTGGTACTCGCGGTCGGTCAGCGTCATCGCGGGCGCGACCGTGATCGAGTCGCCGGTGTGCACGCCCATCGGGTCGAGGTTCTCGATCGAGCACACGATCACCACGTTGTCGCGGCGGTCGCGCATGACCTCCAGCTCGTACTCCTTCCAGCCGAGGATCGACTCCTCCAGGAGCACCTCGCTGGTCGGGGACGCGTCGAGCCCGGCGCCCGCGATGCGGCGCAGGTCGTCCTCGTCGTGGGCGAAGCCGGACCCGGCGCCGCCCATCGTGAACGAGGGCCGCACCACGACCGGGTAGCCGAGCTCGCGCGCGGCGGCCAGGCACTCGTCCATCGTGTGGCAGATCGCCGACCGGGCGGACTCGGCGTTCAGGCCCTGCTCGCGCGCGACCTTCGCGACGACCTCCTTGAACCGCTCCCGGTTCTCCCCGGCCTGGATCGCGTCCACGTCGGCGCCGATCAGCTCGACGTCGTAGCGGGCGAGGACGCCGCTCTCGTACAGCGCGATCGCGGTGTTCAGCGCCGTCTGGCCGCCCAGCGTGGGCAGCAGCGCGTCCGGCCGCTCCTTCGCGATGATCTTCTCGACGACCTCCGGGGTGATCGGCTCCACGTACGTGGCGTCCGCGAACTCCGGATCGGTCATGATCGTGGCGGGGTTGCTGTTGACCAGCGTCACCCGCAGCCCCTCGGCCTTCAGCACCCGGCACGCCTGGGTGCCCGAGTAGTCGAACTCGCACGCCTGGCCGATCACGATCGGCCCGGAGCCGATCACCAGGACGGACTTCAGGTCTGCACGGCGCGGCATTACTCCGCCCCCTTCCCGCTCTCGGTACCGTCCGGTCGCTCCATCAGCTCGCAGAAACGGTCGAACAGCCCCGAGGCGTCGTGCGGGCCCGCCGCGGCCTCCGGGTGGTACTGGACGCTGAACGCCGGGCGGTCCAGCAGCCGCAGCCCCTCCACGCACCCGTCGTTCAGGTTGACGTGGCTGACCTCGGCGCGCCCGTACGGCGTCTCGAACGGCGCGTCCGTCGGCGCGTCCACGGCGAACCCGTGGTTGTGCGCCGACACGTCCACCTTGCCGGTCGTCCGGTCCTGGACGGGCTGGTTGATGCCCCGGTGCCCGAACCGCAGCTTGTACGTCCCGAGCCCGAGCGCGCGGCCGAAGATCTGGTTGCCGAAGCAGATGCCGAAGAACGGCTTGCCCGCGTCCAGGACGCCCCGCAGCGCGTCCACCGCGTACCCGGCCGCGGCCGGGTCGCCGGGGCCGTTGGAGAAGAACACCCCGTCCGGGTCGAGCGCGAGGATGTCGTGCGCGGTGCTACCGGCTGGTAGCACGTGCACCTCGCAGCCCCGCTCCGACATCCGATACGGCGTCATCGTCTTGATCCCGAGGTCCACGGCCGCGACCGTGTAGCGCCGCTCCCCCTGGGCCGGGATCACGTACTTCTCGTCCGTGGACACGTCGCGGGCGAGGTCGGCGCCCTCCATCGAGGGGCTCTGCCGGACGCGCTCCAGCAGCGCCTGCTCGCCGGCCGCGAGCGCGTCCGGCCCGCTGAACACCCCGGCGCGCATCGCGCCCTTGTCGCGCAGGTGCCGGGTGAGCGCCCGCGTCCCGGGGATCGCGATGCCCACCACGCCCTGCTCGCGCAGCGCCGAGCCCAGCGAGCCCGTGGCCCGCCAGTTGGACGCCACGCGCGCGGGCTCGCGCACCACGTACCCGGCGACCTGGATCCGGCGGGACTCGGGGTCCTCGCCGTTCACGCCGGTGTTGCCGATGTGGGGGGCGGTCATGGCCACGATCTGGCCGGCGTACGAGGGGTCGGTGAGGGTCTCCTGGTAGCCGGTCATGCCGGTGTTGAAGACCATCTCGCCGAAGGTCTCCCCTTCGGCCCCGTACGCGACCCCGTGGAACACCCTGCCGTCTTCCAGAACCAGCAGAGCAGGGTTCATTGCAGCTTCCCTTCGAGCACGGTCGGCACGCCCCGCAGGAACGTCGCGACGACCCGCCCCGGCAGCTCCAGCCCCGCGAACGGGGTGTTGCGGCTCTTGGAGGTCATCGCCGACGGGTCCACGGCGCGGCGCGGCGACGGGTCGTACAGCGTGATGTTGGCGGGCGAGCCCGCCTCCAGCGGACGACCCTGTCCGGAGAGGCGGCCGATGCGGGCGGGACGGCGGGACATGCGGTCGGCGACCCCGGCCCAGTCGAGCAGGCCGGTCTCGATCATCGCCTCCTGCACCACGGGCAGCGCCGTCTCCAGGCCGATCATGCCCATGGCGGCCACCGCCCACTCGGTCTCCTTCGCCTCGACCGGGTGCGGCGCGTGGTCGGTGGCGACGCAGTCGATCGTCCCGTCGGCGAGGGCGTGCCGCAGCGCGGTGACGTCGTCGGCGGTGCGCAGCGGCGGGTTCACCTTGAAGATCGGGTCGTAGGACTCCGCCAGCCCGTCGTTCAGCAGCAGGTGGTGCGGGGTGACCTCCGCGGTCACCGGGCAGCCCTTGCTCTTGGCCCAGCGGATGATCTCCACGGACCCGGCCGTGGACACGTGGCACACGTGCAGCCGCGACCCGACGTGCTGGGCCAGCAGCACGTCCCGGGCGATGACCGCCTCCTCGGCGACCGCGGGCCAGCCGCGCAGCCCGAGCGCGGCGGACATCTCGCCCTCGTTCATCTGCGCGCCCTCGGTGAGCCGCGGCTCCTGCGCGTGCTGCGCGACGACGCCGTCGAACGCCTTCACGTACTCCAGCGCCCGCCGCATGATCACCGCGTCCGCCACGCAGTGCCCGTCGTCGGAGAACACCCGCACGCCCGCCGCCGAGTCGGCCATCGCGCCGAGCTCGGCGAGCTGCTCGCCCGCGATGCCCCGGGTGACCGCGCCGACCGGCTGCACGTCGCAGTACCCGGCCTCGCGGCCGAGCCGCCACACCTGCTCGACCACGCCCGCCGTGTCGGCGACCGGGTCGGTGTTCGCCATCGCGTGGACGGCCGTGTAGCCGCCCATCGCCGCGGCCTTCGTCCCCGACTCGACGGTCTCGGCGTCCTCGCGCCCCGGCTCCCGCAGATGCGTGTGGAGGTCGACGAGCCCCGGCAGCGCGACGAGGCCCGCCGCGTCCACGACCTCGGCGCCCGCGGCGTCCAGCCCGGGCCCGACTTCGACGATCTTCCCGTCCCGGACGAGGATGTCGGCGGCCTCACCGCCCTCGATCCGCGCGCCCCTGATCAGGTGAGTCAACGGGAGACCTCCTTGCCGGTACCGGGCCCGCCGGCGCTCGGCCCGTCGAGTCCGGGGGTGTCGATGGCGGGACGGCCCGCGGTGGGCCTGCCGATCGCGGGCTCCGACCCGCCGAGCAGCAGGTAGAGCACGGCCATGCGAGCGCTGACCCCGTTGGCGACCTGCTCGACGATCGTGGAGCGAACCGAGTCGGCCACCTCCGCGGCGATCTCCACACCCCGGTTCATCGGACCGGGGTGCATGACGATCGCGTGGTCCGGCAGCGCGGCCATGCGCTCGGCGTCCAGCCCGTACCGGCGGCTGTACTCGCGCACCGTCGGGAAGTACGCCGCGTTCATCCGCTCCTGCTGGACCCGCAGCATCATCACGACGTCGCTCTTCGGGAGCACGCCGTCCAGGTCGTAGGAGACCGCGCAGGGCCAGGTGTCGATCGCGACGGGCAGCAGCGTCGGCGGCGCCACCACCGTGACGTCCGCGCCGAGCGTGTCCAGCAGCAGCACGTTGGACCGTGCCACCCGGCTGTGCAGGACGTCGCCGACGATCGTGACCTTGCGGCCCGCCAGCTCGCCCAGCCGCTTGCGCATCGTGAACGCGTCCAGCAGCGCCTGCGTCGGGTGCTCGTGCGTCCCGTCGCCCGCGTTCACCACGCTGCCCCGCACCCAGCCCGCGAGCCGGTGCGGCGCGCCCGAGGCGCCGTGCCGGACGACGACGCCGTCCGCGCCCATCGCCTCCAGCGTCAGCGCGGTGTCCTTCAGGCTCTCGCCCTTGGACACGCTGGACCCCTTCGCGGAGAAGTTGATGACGTCCGCCGACAGCCGCTTCGCCGCCGCCTCGAACGAGATCCGCGTCCGGGTGGAGTCCTCGAAGAACAGGTTGACGACCGTCCGCCCGCGCAGCGTCGGCAGCTTCTTGATCGAACGGCTCGCCACCTGGGCGAGCTCCTCGGCCGTGTCCAGGACGAGCAGCGCGTCGTCCCGCGACAGGTCGGCCGCCGAGATCAGATGGCGGTTCACCGGGCTCCCTCCGCCGCCGCGACCGGCTTCGCGGGACCGAGCAGCACCGCGTCGCGCCCGTCGTTCTCGGCCAGCAGCACCTTCACGTTCTCGCGCATCGAGGTGGGCAGGTTCTTGCCGACGTAGTCGGCGCGGATCGGCAGCTCGCGGTGCCCGCGGTCCACGAGCACGGCGAGCTGGACGGCGCGCGGCCGCCCAAGGTCGTTCAGCGCGTCCAGTGCGGCCCGGACCGTCCGTCCCGAGAACAGGACGTCGTCGACGAGCACGACCACCCGGTCGTCCACGCCGTCGGGCGGCAGCTCGGTGCGCCCCAGAGCGCGCGCGGGCCGCATCCGCAGATCGTCGCGGTACATCGTCACGTCGAGGGACCCCCAGGGCACCGGACGGCCCTCGACCTCGCGCAGGAGCCCCGCCAGCCGCTCGGCCAGCGTCACCCCGCGGGTCTGGATCCCGAGCAGCAGGACGTCGTGCCCGCCTTTGGTGCGTTCGAGGATCTCGTGCGCGATCCTGGTCAGCGCGCGCCGGATGTCGGGACCCTCCAGAACGGCCTTGGGCCGGGGGTCACCGTCTGCCACGCGCGCCTCCGCCGACCGTTCCGGCCGGGAGGCAGCATTCACCACCGAAACCTCCTTTCCCGCCTCACGGGACGGGTCTTAAAGGACGTCGTGTCTCCCACACCGTAGCAGCAGGCCTTCCGTGCCCCGCACCCGGACCGGTCCACATCGTCCCTGGTGAGAGGGGTCACACTGGGAGAGGGACGATGATTCGCGAACCGCTTCGCCGGGCTCCCCGCGCCGCGCGCGGAGGGCGTTCCGGCGATCCGGACGGCCCAGATCGAGACCTGCGGATTCGACCGCTTTTTTCCAATCAGCTTGACCTGAGGCCGTCACCGTTTTACCGTCACTGTCCGTAACCATCCCTGGAGACAGACCCTTGAGGCTTTGGGGCTTCTGGGAGCTGTCTTCCCCCGGCACCCGCCGGGGACCGAAACGACGACGAAAGTGAGCCTGGGGGCCGCAGAATGCCGTCTGAATACGCTAAGGCTCTCGGCGCGCGCCTGCGCGCCATCCGCACCCAGCAGGGCCTGTCCCTGCACGGTGTGGAGGAGAAGTCCCGCGGCCGCTGGAAGGCCGTCGTCGTGGGTTCGTACGAGCGGGGCGACCGCGCCGTCACCGTTCAGAAGCTGGCCGAGCTCGCCGATTTCTACGGCGTGCCGGTTTCCGAGTTGCTGCCCGGCGGAGCCGCGCCGAGCCCGCTCGGGCCTACACCCAAGCTCGTGATCGACCTCGAGCGGCTGCAGCAGCTTCCGAAAGACAAGGCCGGTCCTCTCGCCCGCTACGCCGCGACGATCCAGAGCCAGCGGGGCGACTACAACGGAAAGGTCCTGTCCATCCGCCAGGAAGACCTGCGTTCACTCGCGGTCATCTACGACAAGTCCCCGACCGAACTCACCGAGGAGCTCATCACCTGGGGCGTCCTGGACCCGGAGGCGCGCCGCGCCGTCGAGTCCTTCTGATCCGAGCGCGCTGACCCACCGCGTGCCGCACCAGGCACGCGGCTTCACCGCGTACCGGCACCGGCGGCCGGGGCCCACCGCACGCGCGGCGGGCCCCGCTCGCCATGCCCGCCCGGTCACGTCACCGACGCGGTACGGCACCGCTCCTCAAGCCGCGGGACGCCGTCCTCCCGCTCCGCCACCGCACGGCCGCGCCGGCGCGGCACGAGCAGCGCCAGCGGCAGCACGGCGGCCATCACCGCGGCACTGACCGCGAACCCCGTGCCGAAACCGCGCTCACCGGGAAGACCGGCCACGATGACCGCGCTCACCTGCGTCCCGAGCGACGCCCCGACCGTCCGGATCAGCGTGTTGATCCCGGTCGCGACCCCCGTCTCCCCGGACGGCACGGCCGCGACGACGAGGTTGGCCACGGCCGCGTAGGCGAACCCGAGCCCGATCCCCCGCGCGAGCCCGCCGACGTACAGCTGCCACATCGCCCCATGCGCGACCGCCACGAACGCGTACCCGCCCCCGGTCAGGACGGCCCCGCCCAGCAGGACCGCCCGGGACCCGATCCGCCGGTCGAGCAGGCCCGCCGACAGGCCCGCGACCGTCATGCCGGCGCTCGCGGGCAACTGGAGCAGCGCCGCCGCGGTCGCCGTCCCGCCGAAGCCGTAGCCGGTGCTCCGCGGGATCTGGACGAGCAGCGGGAACAGCAGCCCGCCCGCCATCAGCGCGTACCCGGACAGCAGCGAGGCGGCGTTCGCCGTCCACACCCCCCGCCTCCGCATCAGCCGCAGATCGACGAGCGGCTCGGCCACCCGTGCCTCGACCCGCAGCCAGGCGAGCGCCGTCACCGCCGACACCGCCAGCAGCCCGAGGACGCCGGGCGACGCCCAGCCCCAGTCCATCCCCTGCGTCAGCGCGGTCAGCGCCGCCACCAGCCACCCCGCGAACAGCAGCGCCCCCCACCAGTCGACCCCTGCCGCGTCCCGCGCGTCCGAGCGTGGAACGATCCACCACGCGAGCAGGACGCCGGGGACGAGCCCGGCGACCGGCACCCACAGCAGCCACCGCCAGCCCAGCAGGTCGATGACCGGCCCCGCGAGGCACCACGACACCGCCCCGCCGAGCCCGAGCATGGACGACATGAGCCCCACCGCGGACGCCCTGCGCTCCGCCGGGACCACGTCCCGGATGATCGTGTACGCGAGCGGGAAGACACCGCCCCCGATGCCGCCGACCGCCCGTCCGGCCAGCATGACCGGCAGCGTGGCCGCGCACGCCGCCACGACCATCCCCGCCGTCGCCACCGCGAGCACCGCGAGCAGCACCCGCCGCGGCCCGTACAGGTCCCCCAGCCGCCCGACCACCGGCGTCGCCACCGCGGCGGACAGCGTCATCGCCGTGAGCGCCCACGCCGCCCCCGCCGGCGTCGTCCCCAGCCCGCGCTGGATCTGCGGCAGCGCGGGCGTCACGACCGCCATCGCCAGCGAGTACGCCATCACCCCGAGAAAGGCCAGCAGCGCCACCAGCCCCCGATCCCCGCGCGCCGCCACCACGCCCTCCTTGCTTCGCCCCCCTAACAATCTCACGCCCCGACAAACCCCTCAGAACCCCCACCCACGAACAGCGATAGCCCACTCAAAGTGGCTCACAACACCGACCACTGGGCCACCGACGTACCTCTCAACGTCACCCGCCAGGGGAACGAGACGGAGGGCGTCCAGGCGTTCGACCGGCCCCTGCGCGACGGCTCGCCGAACGAGGCATCCGCCCGCTACCGGAAGCCGCCGCCGACCTACGCACCCTGTACAACACGTCCGCAGCCCCCGCGACCTCTGCCGACAGCGGCACCCGCCGCTCCCATGGGCGCGCCCATGGTCGCCAGAGCCCCGGCAGGTCCGCCCCGAGCCGCTTGCAGCGCCCCCAGGGACAGCGAAGCGCCTAGGCCAAGCGAGACCTGCCGACAGCGGCACCCACCCTGCCTCGCGAGGACGCGCCCATGGTCGCCGGAGTCCTCGCGTGTTCGCGCCAGGCCGCTGTCGGCGGCGTCCAGGGAAACCGGGCTCTGCTAAGAGCGTCACCCGCCTCATCTCGCGTGCACGCGCCCGCGGACGCGAGGCCAGGCGGGTCCGCGCCGAACTGCTGCTGGCAACGCCCAACGCCAGTGAGGTCAGCCGACAGCCCCGCCCAGTCTTGCGAGGCGCGCCTGTGGTCGCCGGAGCCTCGGCGGCTTCGCGCCGAGGTACTGTCGCCGACGCCCAGCGGCAGCGGGTCTCCTGACAGCGGCACCCGCCGCGTCACACGTGGACGCGTCCGCGGTCGCCGGAGGCCCGGCGGGTGCGCGCCGAGCTGTCGGCGGCGGCCAGGGGCAAGGGGGCTGCGAGTCACCCGCTTCGTCTCGTGTGGACGCGTCCGCGGTCGCCGTGGCCTGGTGGACGTGCGCCGAGCCGCGGTCCGCGGCGCCCAGGCTGAGCGAGGTCTGCTGACAGCGGCACCCAGCCTGTCTCGTGTGGATGTGCCCGTGGTCGCCCATGGCCTGGCGGCATCGCGTCGAGCCGGGGTCGGCGCGACGCTCAGCGGCAGGGGATTCACTTACCGCGTCACACGCCGCGCCACCCGTGGACGCGTCCGCGGTCGCCGTGGCCTGGTGGACGTGCGACGAGCCGCGGTCCGCGGCGCCCAGGCTGAGCGAGGTCTGCTGACAGCGGCACCCAGCCTGTCTCGTGTGGATGTGCCCGTGGTCGCCCGTGGCCTGGCGGCATCGCGTCGAGCCGGGGTCGGTGCGACGCTCAGCGGCAGGGGGTTGCTTACAGCGTCAGCCGCCGCGTCACCCGTGAACGTCACCCCGTGGACGCGTCTGCGGGCGCCCGTGGTTCGGTGGACGTGCGCCGAGTCGCTGTCGGCGGCGTCCGGCGGCAAGGGGCTGCCGAGTTGGGCGGGTGGGCGCTTGTGGTTGCGTCGCCCTGGGTGGGCTGGGGACCGCGCCGGTGGCGGCCGGCTCGGGGGGATGCGGTCGCCGCCGGCGCGGTCGGTCGGGAGGGCGGCAGGGCGTGAGGGGCCGAAGGCCGGGGTCGTCGGCCCGTGGTGGGGACGACGGGACGGTGGCCCCGGCCTTCGGCGCCGGACGTCCCCAGGGGAGGTCGGGGGGACGGCCGGCGGGGAGGCGGCTCAGCTGGCCTCGGGGATCGGCAGGGTCGGCTGGCTGGTGATGCCGAGGGTGTCCTCGACGAGAGTGACGAAGACGTCGGCGTCGTGCAGCAGTTCCTCGGCCTCGCGCGGGGTGACGGCGCGCGGGAGGCCCGCTTCGGCGGCGGCGCGCTTGTCGGCGCCGGCGGCGAAGAAGGCGGCCCATTCGCGCAGGGCGGGCTCGGCCTCGGGGAGCAGGACCCAGACGCTGCGGGGACGGCCCCGGCGGTGCGTCTCGACGGGCTCCTTGGCGGCGAGGACGGCCGCGGCGGCGCGGAGGGCGGCGAGGTGGGCGCAGACGTAGCGGACCGCGGGCGAGGTCGCCTCGGCCGCCTCCGCGAGGCCCATGCGGGCGGCGTGGAGCTGCCCGACGGCCGTGTGCCCCGGACGGGGCGCGGGCAGCGGGCGGGGCCGCGGGCTCGGCGGGACGGGCTGGGCGGCGGAATGAACGGCGGAGTGGGCTCCGCGTGCGGTCATCGTTCCGGACATGAATGCCTCCTTCCGGGGCTCGGGCCGGCCGGGCGGAGAGCTTCCCCTCACTCCGCCCGACCGTTCCGTCCCGCCGGAGGCCTGGTGGCGTGCCGCGCAACGAGCAGCGCCACGCTCCCCCCGGCGGGGACGTCGCCCTGGCGCGGGCCGCGAGTCCCGCGCCACGTCGAACATAAGTTCGACGCAGGACCAGTAAAGCGTTCCCGCGGCGATTCGTCAACGTGTTCGAATGGGTGTCGCTCTCCGCAGGTCAGCGGGCTTGTGAACAGGAGAACACACGGGTCTGACAGTTCTCACGACGGCTCGGGGCGGCGGCGTCAGGACGGCCGTCCGGGCCGCGCCCGCCGTGTGATCGTCGGTGGCCTCAGGAGGGGCGCCTGACGTGCACCGGGACGTTCGTGCCCAGCAGGCTCGGGAGGTACTCGGCGATGTGCATGGGCATCCGGACGCAGCCGTGGGAGGCCGGGTAGCGGGGGACGTCCAGGGCGCCGTGGAAGGCGATGCCGCCGTTGAAGTAGATGGGGTTGTAGAGCTGCCCCAGGGGCGAGGTCTCCCAGCCGGACGCGCGGCGTCCGGTGCGGAAGTCGCCCGTGCTGGTGGTGGCGTAGCGGCAGCGGGCGACCGTGGCGCCGCGGTCCTTGGCGCAGTAGTACTCGCCCGAGCCGGAGGAGATGTGGCTGATGAGGCGAGGTTTCCCGTTTTTGTAGAGGACGAGGTACTGGCGGCGGAGGTCGACGTCCACGCGGGTGGCTTCGCGGCGTTTCGCCACGGGACGCGGGTCGCGCGGGTGGTCCAGGGCCTTCCAGAACGATTTGCCGAGGGTGCCCGTCTGCTTGAGCCTGTTGACGCCCTGAAAGGCCCAGACGGCGAGCTGCGTAGACGGGCCGTAACGCCCGTCGGCCTTGCCCGGGTCGTAGTGGAGGTCCTTGAGGCGCTGCTGGAGGCGCTTGACGTCGGCGCCCTTCGCGCCGGGCTTCAGCTTGCGCTGGACGGGCGAGGGTTTCGGGGACGGCTTGCGCGTGGACGGTGAGGCCGAGTGCGACGGCGGTGGGGCGCCCGCCTCGTCCACCGGCTCGCACGCCGCGATCAGGACGGCCGGGATCAGCAAAAGCGCGGTCTTCCGCATGTCCATCGGTCTCCTCGCGTCGACCCTGACTCTAAAGTGCTTCCCATGCATCCGAATGCCGAACGTGTGGCGAAGGCCCTGCGCGAGGGCGGCGCGGCCGGGGAGATCGTGGAGCTGCCGGACTCGGCGCGCACGGCGCAGGCCGCGGCGGACCAGCTGGGCTGCGAGGTGGGCGCGATCGCCAACAGCCTGGTGTTCGACGCCGACGGGGCGCCGCTGCTGGTGCTGACGAGCGGCGCGCACCGGGTGGACACGGTGCGCGTCGCGGCGCTGGTGGGGGCGGAGAAGGTCCGGCGGGCGACGCCGGAGTTCGTCCGGGAGGCGACGGGGCAGGCGATCGGGGGTGTCGCTCCGCTGGGGCACCCGGCGCCGATCCGTACGCTCGTGGACGTGTGGCTGGAGAAGTACGACCAGGTGTGGGCGGCCGGCGGTGTCCCGCACACCGTCTTCCCGACGTCGTTCGGGGAGCTGGTGCGCCTCACCGGGGGCACCCCGGCTGAGGTCGGCGACTGAGGAGAGCACGTGGAGATCTGGCACAACCCGAGGTGCTCGAAGAGCCGGGCGGCGAAGGCGGCTCTGGACGAGGCGGGCGTGGAGTACACCGAGCGCCGCTACCTGGACGAGCCGCCGTCGGCGGAGGAGTTCGACGCGGTGCTCACGCGGATCGGCGCGGAGCCGTGGGACGTGGCGCGGCTGAACGAGCCCGTCGCCAAGGAGCTGGGGCTGAAGGACCTGGAGCACGACCGGAAGCGCTGGATCGAGATCATGGTGGCGAACCCGGTGCTGATCCAGCGGCCGATCGTGGTGGGCGGCGGCGGGGCCGTCGTGGCGCGCGATGCCGATTCGGTACGGAAGGCCCTCGACAGCCTGTGACGCGGGTGTGATTCTGGGAAACTGACGATCCTGGGCGACTGGGCCATGACGATCGGTGACCTCCGGAGGGGCGATGACCGCGCAGATGCGCACCGGCCCGGCGGCGCGCGACCCGGAATTCCGCGGGATCGATCCACCGGCGCTCAATCAGGTGATCAAGCAGGTGCAGGACGCGCAGAACGCGATCCGGAGCTGGCTGAACGGGCACCGGCCGCCGCCGGGGGTGTCGGCCGCCGGGTACCGGCAGGCCGACCAGGTGGCGCAGTGGGCCGCCGACCAGCTCGGGATGCTGACGCGCCGCTACAACTACGCGATCACCCATCCGGACGGCGGCGGCGGTGTGGGCGCCCCGCCGGTGCCCGCGCCGAGCCCGTCGCCCGTGGGCGCGAAGCCCGGCGCTCCGGCACCGCGGCGCCAGGCGCCCGTCGGCCCGTCCCCGGGGGGTGGCTCCCCGGGCGGGGGTTCCGGGTCGTCCGGCGGAGGGCGGCCGCATCCGGTGAAGACGCCGCCGAGGGCGCCGTCGCCGACTCCGCGCGGTGCCGGTGACCTGGGCAACTTCCCGAACCGGCAGGCCGCGGCCAAGGCGGCGAAGGTGGACGCGCTGGCCGCGGTGGCCGCGATCCAGGACGGCAAGCCCGTCCCCGGGTCGGTGTGGACGCACCTCAAGGCGAACGCGGACGATCCCGACTACACCGAGAAGCTGTACGAGCGGCTCGGTCCGGCCGCCACGGCGGACCTGCTGGGGACGGTCCGCGGGGACGAGGCGCGGCTGAAGGTGATCGAGGAGTCGCTCGGCACGTCCAGCCACCATCTGACGATGGACGTGAAGTGGCTGCGGGCGTTCCTGGCGGAGGCCGACCACGCGGGGATCCGTCCGGTGGCCGTCCAGGTGCTCACGGGGGCCGACATGAGCCGCAAGACGCGCGAGGCCATCGCCAA
This sequence comes from Actinomadura fibrosa, assembly GCF_900659615.1. Classification (GTDB taxonomy): domain Bacteria; phylum Actinomycetota; class Actinomycetes; order Streptosporangiales; family Streptosporangiaceae; genus Spirillospora; species Spirillospora fibrosa. The sequence continues at coordinate 14,959 of NZ_CAACUY010000083.1, forward strand.
GCTCGACCTGGAACCGACCACGGGACGGAGTGACTGAGCATGGCCGCCCCACCGCCTCCCGGGAGCCTGCCCCCGCCGCTGGACCCCGCCGCGGCGACCAAGCTGTCGCCGACAGAGCAGCCCAATCCGGCCTACAGGCAGCTGTACCAGGCCTACGTGGACGCCTACGGAAGCATCGACCGCCTCCGGACGGCTCTGGACGCGCCGGTGCGCACGCTCGGCTCCACCGACGCGTGGCTGGGTCCGGAGGCGCGCCAGTGGAGCGGGCAGCTCGACGCCAACCGCGGGACGCTGAAGAAGGCGGCGGACCGCATCCTGTGGGACATCTACGACCGGCTTTCCTCCACGCAGAGGACCATCTCGCGGGTCTAGTCTCTCTCTGGTGAGGGACCCGAAGCTGCGCGAGATCGACGAACGCGCCTTCCTACGCCGGCTGGACCCGATGCTGGACGTGTACGCGGCGGCGATGGAGCCGCCCGCGGAGCAGCTCCCGGGCCGGCACACGATCATGGAGCGGCACTCGTCCTACCCGGCGTTCCGCGCGTTCGTCGCGGAGCGGCGGGGCGCGCTGCCCGGTCTGCCGGGCCCGGTGCAGGGGTTCGCGTACGGGTTCCACGGCGAGCGCGGGCAGTGGTGGCACGACGTCGTCTACCACGCGCTGAGCGAGCGGGAGGGCGTCGACCACGCGGAGGCGTGGCTGGAGGACCCGTTCGAGGTGGCGGAGCTCCACGTCCACCCGGACGCCCAGGGCCGGGGCCTCGGCCGCGGGTTGCTGACGGCCCTGTGCGAGGGCAGGCAGGAGCGGACGGTGGTGCTGTCCACGCTGGACCGCAGGCCCGACACGCCCGCGCGGCGCCTCTACCGTTCGGTAGGCATGGTGGATCTGCTGACCGACTTCGAGTTCCCCGGGGGCGGGCCCCGCTACGCGGTCATGGGCGGGACGCTGCCCCTGGCGCCGTACCCGCCGGCCTCCAGCAGCCCGTAGACCTCGCGGGTCGCCGTGGACTGGTTGAAGGTGATGAAGTGGATGCCCGGCGCGCCCTGGTCGAGGAGCTCGGCGCAGAGCTCCGCGGCGTGCTCGATGCCGAGCCGCCGGACGGCCTCCGGATCGTCCGCGACGGCCTCGAAGCGGGCCCGCAGCTCCGCCGGGAAGGGCGCGCCCGAGAGCTGCTCCGACCGCTCGATGGTGCTGATCTGGGTGACCGGCATGATGCCGGGGATGATCGGCACGTCGCAGCCGGCGGCGTCGACGCGGTCGCGCAGCCGCAGGAAGTCGTCGGCGCGGAAGAACATCTGGGTGATCGCGTAGTCGGCGCCGGCCCGGCACTTGGCGACGAAGTGCCGGGTGTCGCTCTCGATGTCGGCCGAGCGCGGGTGCTTGTAGGGGAACGCGGCGACGCCGACGCTGAAGTCGCCGTACGAGCGGATCATGGAGACGAGCTCGGCGGCGTACTCGACCCCGTCCGGGTGCTTGACCCACTCCCCCGTCGGGTCGCCGGGCGGGTCGCCGCGGACGGCGAGGATGTTGCGCACGCCGACCGACGCGAACCGTCCGATGAGCTGCCGCAGCTCGGCCTGGGAGTGGTTGACGGCCGTGAAGTGCGCGACGGGCGTGAGGGTGGTGTCGGTGGCGATCCGCTCGACGATGTCGACGGTCTTGTCGCGGGTCCCGCCGCCGGCGCCGTAGGTCACCGACACGAACGTCGGGTGGAGGGACTCCAGCTGGCGGATCGTGCGCCAGAGCGTCCGCGCGCCCTTCTCGGTCTTGGGCGGGAAGAACTCGAACGAGAAGGACCGGTCGCCCGAGGCCAGCAGCTCTCGGACGGTCGGGGGCCGGTCTGGGCGCAGACGTCGCATCGCCCCAGCCTACAGAAGGGACGTCACCGGGCGGCAAAGGTGATTCCGCCCACGCCTCGATTCCGTTATGTCCCAAATTAACGGACTCCAGGGAGATTGCCCGCTCCTGCCCGGTCGAAGGCCGCGAACCGCTCGATACGATCGCCCCATGTCGAGGAGCCGCCCGCGCACGTCCCGCACGCCCACGAGCCGCACGTCCGCGGGCACGGCACGCCGATGAGCCGGCTCCGCAAGGAGATCGACGAGGCGCTCCTCGACTTCGTCGGCCGGCAGCGCCCCGCCCTGCTGGACATCAGCGCCGACCTGGCGCCGCTGATGTCCGCCCTGGACGCGCTGCTGAGCGGCGGCAAGCGGCTCCGCCCCTCGTTCTGCTACTGGGGCTGGCGCGCGGCGGGCGGCGGCACCGACCCGGGCATCGTGGCCGCCGCGGCGTCCCTGGAGCTGCTCCAGGCGAGCGCGCTGATCCACGACGACGTCATGGACTCCAGCGACACCCGCCGCGGGCAGCCGTCCGTCCACCGCCGGTTCGAGGCGCTGCACCGCGCGCAGGGCTGGCCCGGCGACGCGCAGGCGTTCGGCGGCGGCACCGCGATCCTGCTCGGCGACCTGTGCCTGGCCTGGTCGAGCGAGATGTTCGAGACGTGCGGGCTGGACGACGAGCGCCGCCGCCGCGGCCGGGCCGTCTACGACGTGATGCGCACCGAGGTCATGTGCGGCCAGTACCTCGACATGCTGGAGGGGACGCGCGGCGAGGCGACGGTCGAGACCGCGCTGCGGGTCGTGGAGTACAAGGCCGCCAAGTACACGATCGAGCGCCCGCTGCACCTCGGCGCCGCGCTCGCCGGCGCCGACCCGCGCGTGACCGCCGCGCTCACCGGCTACGGGCTGCCCCTCGGCATCGCGTTCCAGCTCCGCGACGACGTCCTCGGCGTCTTCGGCGACCCGGCCGAGACCGGCAAGCCCGCGGGCGACGACCTGCGCGAGGGCAAGCGCACGGTCCTGGTGGCGCTCACCCTGGAACGGGCCAGCGCGGCGCAGGCGGCGGCGCTCCAGCGGCGGCTCGGCGACCCCGCGCTGGACCGTCCCGGCGTGGACGAGCTCCGCGCCATCATCGAGGAGACCGGCGGCCTCGCGGCCTGCGAGGCGCTGATCGACCGCTACGCCCGCGAAGCCCGCGAGGCCCTCGCCGCCGCCCCGATCACCGAAGAAGCCCGCGAAGCCCTCACCGACCTGGCCACAGCAGCAGTTGCTCGTTTGGCGTAGCCCGCCGGGGTGACACGATCCGGCCAAGAACGGCTCGCGGGGTAGCATCTTCCCACCGATTGGTGGCAGAAATGTCGGCATGTGCGCCGATACTCCAGAGCACCATGAGCCTCAGACGCCGCGCGTCGGACCGCTGCCCGAGGGCGAGTGGGACGACGCGCTCAAGGCCGTCGTCGCCAATACCGGGCCGCTGAACGTCTTCACGACGATCGGGCGGCACCGCGAGCTGTTCCAGTCGTGGATCGGGTTCGGCTCGATGCTGCTGTACAAGGGCACCATCCCGGCCCGGGACCGCGAGCTCGCCATCCTCAGGACGGCGCACCGCCGGTCCTGCGCCTACGAGTGGACGCACCACCGGCGGATCGGGCTGGAGGCGGGCCTGACCGAGGCGGAGGTCGCCGCGACCCGGCTGGGGCTGGACGACCACGCGTGGAGCGAGGACGACCTGGCCGTCCTGACGGCCGCGGACGAGCTGGACGAGCTCGGCACCGTCACGGACGGGACGTGGGCGGCGCTCGCGGGGCGCTTCGGTGAGAACCAGCTGATCGAGCTCGTGATCCTCATCGGCCACTACCACATGGTCGCCTTCGCGCTGAACGCGCTGCGCGTCCAGGTCGAGGACGGGCACTGATGCGCCGCCGGGGACCCGCGGCGGGAGCACTGGCCTGCGCCCTGGCGGCCGCGGCCACCGTCGCGGGCGCGTCCGCGCAGGCCACGGCGGCGACCGGCCGCTGCGGGGACCCGGCCCGGCGCCCGTGGTGCGGGACGTCGCTCACCCCGGACCAGCGGGCGGCGCTGCTGCTGCCGCGGATGACCGAGGACGAGAAGATCGCGCTGCTGGCGTCCGACGACCCGATGGGCGGTCCGCTCGGCGGCTTCATCGAGACCGCGCACGCCGACACGAACGACGGGATCGACCGCCTCGGCGTCCCGCCGCTGTACATGGCGGACGGGCCCGCCGGGGTCCGCCAGGGCAGGGCCACGGCGCTGCCGGCGCCGATCGCGCTCGCGGCGGGCTTCGATCCGGCCGCCGCGCGCCTCTATGGCGGGACGGTCGCCTGGGAGGCCAGGCACCGCGGCAACGACCTGGTCTTCGGGCCGACCGTGGACGTGCTGCGCACGCCCCGCAACGGCCGCGCGTTCGAGGGGTTCGGCGAGGACCCGTACCTGTCCGCGGGCATCGGGACGTCGTGGATCCAGGGCGCGCAGGAGCAGGGCGTGATGGCGTCGGTCAAGCACTTCACGGTCTACGCCCAGGAGACGGACCGGCTGTCCCTCTCCATGAACGTCGATCCGCGCACCCTCCGCGAGATCTACCTGCCGCCGTTCGAGGCCGCCGTCAAGCAGGCCAGGGTCGCGACGGTGATGTGCGGGTTCGGGAAGGTGAACGGCCGTTGGGCGTGCCAGGACGGCACGTCGCTGAACGGGATCCTGCGCGGCGAGTGGGGGTTCAAGGGGTTCGTCCCATCCGACCACACCGCGGCTCAGGACACCGCCGGGGCCGCGAACGGCGGGCTCGACATGGAGCTGCCGCTCGGCATGAAGTACAACGCGTTCCTGCTGAAGGCGGCCGTCCAGCAGAGGAAGGTGACGCAGGCCGCGATCGACGGGCATGTCCGCACCATCCTGCGCACGATGTTCGAGTTCGGCGTCTTCGACCGTCCGGCGTACCCCAACGACCTCAGCGGGATCGACCGGACGGCGAGCGCGACGGCGGCGCGGCGGCTCGCGGAGAACGGCATCACGCTGCTGAAGAACGACGGCGTCCTGCCGCTGCGGGCGCCCGCGTCCATCGCCCTGGTCGGACGGCCCGCCGCGCAGAGCCAGGCGGGGTTCGGCTCGGCGCGCGTGGAGCCGTTCGACGCGGTCAGCGCGCGGGAGGGCATCGCCCGGCGGGCGGGTTCGGGGGTCCAGGTCACCTACAGCGACGGCGGTGATCGGAGCGCGGCCGCGGAGGCCGCCCGGAAGGCGGACGTCGCGGTCGTCTTCGCCAGCGACAGCCAGGGCGAGTTCTTCGACAAGTCGTGCCTGACCCTCCAGTGCGGCGACCCGCTCCGGGGCGACCAGGACGCTCTGATCTCCGAGGTCGCCAAGGCCAACCCCAACACGATCGTCGTCTTGGAGACGGGCGGTCCCGTGCTGACGCCCTGGGCGGGGCAGGTGAAGGGGATCGTCGAAGCCTGGTATCCGGGCCAGGAGGCCGGGAACGCGCTCGCCAGGGTCCTCTATGGGGACGTCGACCCGGGCGGCCGGCTCCCGGTGACATTCCCCGTCGCGGAGAACGACGCGCCCACGGCCGGGAACGCCGCGCAGTACCCGGGCGTCGGCAAGACCACCACGTTCTCCGAGGGCGTCATGGTCGGCTACCGGCACTACGACGCGAAGGGCATCGCACCGCGGTTCCCCTTCGGGCACGGCCTGTCCTACACCACGTTCGCCTACAGCGGCCTGACCGTCGGCTCAGGGTCGGCTCAGGTCACGGTGACGAACACCGGTACGCGTCCGGGGGTCGCCGTCCCGCAGCTCTATGTCGGGATGCCCTCGCCCGGCTCCGGGATCCCGCAGCCGCCGAAGCAGCTCAAGGGCTACGCCAAGCTGACGCTGGCGCCCGGGCAGAGCAGCAGGGTGACGTTCCCGCTGACCACGCGGTCCCTCGCCTACTGGAACACGGCGGCGGGCGCGTGGAAGGTCGCGGACGGCTGCTACAAGATCATGGTCGGCGGCTCCTCCCGCGCCATCGCGCAGACCGGCACGCTCGGCACCTGCGCGGCCCGATAGCGGGACATGCCAAAGATCTGCGTTCCTCTCCCCTACGGGAGAGTTACGCGGTATTAATGATGAGATCTTCGTCCGTCCCCGCCGAGTCGGAGTCCCCCCTTGCCGAACGACACCTCCCGCGGGAGGACGAACTCTCATCCCGCGCGTCCCGGACCTGCGAGATCAGGCGGTCAGGCCCGCTCCGGGCAGGCCCGGCCAGTCTCCTCCCACGATTCCCCGCCGCACGCTTCCCCGTCTCGCGCGGCTCAAACATCCGGCAGGCAGTCGCATGCCGGACCCGCGCGCGGCGGCACGGCCCACTCCGCGCCGGGACGGCCGAACGCCGCCCGGACCCACGGGCGCGGACGAGGGGCGGACACCCCGCTCGGCCCCGACGACCCGCACCGCCTCGGCGCCTACACGCTGCTCGGCCGCCTCGGCGAGGGCGGCCAGGGAGTCGTGTACCTCGGCCGCGGCGACGACGGCGACCTCGTCACCGTGAAGCTGCTCCGCGGCGGCGCGGCCGCCGGGCAGCGCGCCCGCAGCCGCTTCGTGAAGGAGGCCGACGCGGCCCAGCAGGTCGCCGGACGGCACACCGCACGCGTCCTGGACGCCGACGTCACCGGCGACCGCCCCTACATCGTGAGCGAGTTCGTGGAAGGCCCGTCGCTCCAGCACGTCGTCGAGGACCAGGGCCCCCTCAGCGCGCCGCGGCTGCGCAAGCTCGCCCTCCGCACCGCCGGAGCGCTCGCCGCGATCCACCGCGCCGGGATCGTGCACCGCGACTTCAAGCCCGGCAACGTGCTGCTCGGCCCGGACGGCGCCAAGGTCATCGACTTCGGGGTCGCCCGCACCGCCGACGCCACGCCGCTGACCACCGGCCCCGTCGGCACGCCCGCCTACATGGCGCCCGAGCAGATCGAGGACGAGCCGGTCGGGCCGCCCGCCGACGTCTTCGCCTGGGGCGCCACGATGGTCTTCGCCGCCACCGGCCGCCCGCCGTTCGGCACCGGCCCCAGCGCCGCCGTCATGCGCCGCGTCACGTCCCGCCGCCCCGACCTCGGCGACATGGAGGGGCCGCTCCGCGATCTCGCGGCCCGCTGCCTGGACAAGAACCCCGCCGCCCGCCCGACGGCGAAGCAGCTCGTCCGCGCCCTCCGCGACGGCCAGGCCCCGGCCCCCAGGCCGCGCCCCACCCGCATCCCCCGCTACCGCTGGCGCATGATGCTCGCCCTAGCCGCCGTAATAGCAGCAGGCTTCGCGATGGGCGTGTTGCTCTAACTTATTGCAGTGCCCTCGGCGTCGGCCCTGGCGGGCCTCCTTCAACGGGCACTGCGGCGATCGCTGCATCGCTCCGGCTCGCCTGGCGGCTCACTGCGCGATCAAGTTCTCGCTCCGCTCGAACTTGGCTTCGCACGCGATCGCAACGTGGCCGGTCGGCGATCATTTGGGCTACTGCTTTATCCGGTCACCGGCGAAGTCGAAACGTCCCTCTACCAATGGGGCGGTCGCTCTTCGAGAAGGCGGTCGTCTTCGGTGGGGGTGGTGCCGCGCCATTCGCCCCAGCCGGTGTCGGTGTCGTCGGACGTCTGGTCCGGGAGGATTTCGAGGTCCTCGTCCAGGTCAACGGTCCGGTCGTCGTCGGGTGGAAGGCTCATGATCCCATTGTCGGGGATGGGCGGGCCTGCTCGTGCCCGGACGCGGTGAACGGCTCTCAGACCGCGGCCAAACGCCGCGTGAACTCGGCGGCGGCGGCGCCGGGGTCGGCGGCGTCGGTGATCGCGCGGACGACGACGACGCGGGTGGCGCCGGTGTCGAGGACCTCGTCGAGGTTGGTGAGGTCGATGCCGCCGATGGCGAACCAGGGGCGGGCCTCGCGCCGTTCGGCGACGTAGCGCAGCAGCTTCGGGCCGGGTGCGGCGCGGCCGGGCTTGGTCGGGGTCGGCCATACCGGGCCGGCGCAGAAGTAGTCGACGCCCGGCTCCGCGGACGCGGCGGACGCCTGCTCGTCGGAGTGGGTCGAGCGGCCGATCAGGATGTCCTCGCCGACGATGCGCCGGGCGGCGGGGACGGGGAGGTCGTCCTGTCCGAGGTGCAGGACGTCCGCGCCGACGGCGTGCGCTATGTCGGCCCGGTCGTTCACGGCCAGCAGTGCCCCGTGCCGTTCGCAGGCCGCCCGGAAGACCTCCAGGTACTCCATCTCCTGGCGGGCCTCCAGGCCTTTCTGCCGGAGCTGGACGAGGTCGACGCCGTTGGCGAGGACGGCGTCGAGGAAGTCCGGCAGGTCCCCTTGCCGCTCCCTCGCGTCCGTGCAGAGGTAGAGGCGGGCTCGGCCGAGCCGGGCGTGCAGTTCGACGGCCCGGTCGGTGGGGATCTGCCTGGACACGGTGTGGGGGCTTCCTTCCGGAGGTGGGCGGCGCCCGTGTGGGGGATTTGGCCGCATGTCGGTCACGGGGCCCGCGCGGTGTCGCCACGCGTGACCCCGTGATCCTGTCACGTCCGTCTGGTCAGGGATGTACGCAGGTCCCCAGGCGGGGCTTGCCGGGAGGCCGGCCTAGAAGGCCAGCGCCTGCGCCCTGCGGCGCACCTCGGTACCGCGGTTCTCGCTGAGCGCCTGGACGGGCGTGCCCGGCAGCGTGTCGTCGGCGGTGAACAGCCAGCGGAGCGTCTCCACGTCGTCGAAGCCCGCGTCGGACAGGAGCGTCAGCGTCCCGGACAGGCCCTTGATGACCTGGCCGTCCTTGATGAAGGCGGCCGGGAGCATCGGCTCGCCGTTCCGGCGGACGGCCAGCAGGCGGCGCTCGCTGATGAGCTGCTTGATGCGGTTGGTCTTGATCCCGAGACGCTCGGCGGCCTCCTTGAGGGAGAGCCAGTCCCCGGCGAGGGAGTCGGTGCGGGGGTCGAGTGCGCTGTCAACGGTTGCGTGCATCTGCGTCACGCCACCTGCCTACCACGCCTTCGGAAGACTCAAACCCGCCCGGCGCCCGTTACGACGTGTTAACACCCGCGACGACCTGCGTTGCCGCACCCCTCGCGGGGGCCGGTGCGCGGTGGCCTGCGGGCGAGGCGGCCGCCGGGTGTCCGGTGGTGGCCGCCGAGCGTGTCCGCTATGGGCGAACGGCCTGGCGGACGGGGACGTCCGGGTCGGCGATCGCGGCGGGGTCGACGGGCGTGCCCGCCGCGATGACGCGCCGCGCCTGGACGAGGTCGCGCGGGCGGTCCACGGTGAGGATCGCGTCGAGGCGGTCGCCGGTCAGCCACACCGCGGCCCACTTGGGCTCGGACGGGTCGCCCCGGTAGAGGAGCCGCTCGGACGCCGCGTGGCTGCCCGCGTACTGCACCATGCGGCCGAACTGCTCGGACCAGAAGTAGGGGGCCGCGTCGTAGACGGCGTCTCCGCCGAGGAGGGCCTTGGCGGCGACCTCGGGGGCGTTGAGGGCGGTGTCCCAGTGCTCGACGAGGAGCCGCCGCCCGTACCGGCCGGACCACCAGGCGGCGCAGTCGCCGACGGCGACGACGTCGGGGCGGGGGGCGCCGTCCGCGGTGGACGCGCGGAAGGAGGCGTCGGTGACCACGCCGCGCTCCAGCAGCAGGCCGGAGCCGTCCAGCCAGCCGAGGACGGGGCGGACGCCGATCCCGACGACGATCTCGTCGGCGTCGACGCGCCCGCCGCCGGCGAGGGCGAGGCCGCCGTGCTCGACCGCGGCGACCTTGACGCCGGTGCGGAGTTCGACGCCGGCCTCGGCGTACCAGGGCGCGGTGCGGGCGCCGATCTCGGGGCCGAGGGCGTTGGCGAGCGGGGTGTCGGCGGCCTCGACGACCGTGACGGCGCAGCCCTTCCCGGCCGCGGTGGTGGCGACCTCGGCGCCGATCCAGCCCGCCCCGACGATCACGATGCGGGCGCCGGGGACGAGCCGTCCGCGCAGGTCGCGGGCCTCGTCGATGGTGCGCAGGACGTGCTGGTGCCCGTCGCCGGGCAGGGTGATCGGGGCGGCGCCGGTCGCGATGACGAGCCCGTCGAAGGGCAGGTCGCCGGCGGTGGACGCGACGGTGCCGCCGGAGCCGGGCTCGTCGAGCCGGAGGGCGGTGGCGCGCTCGCCGAGCAGGAGGTCGCAGCGCAGGGCGTCCCAGTCGGCGTCGACGGTGGTGTCGTCGGAGTCGCCGGCGAGGACCGCCTTGGACAGCGGGGGGCGGTCGTAGGGGCGGTGCCGCTCGGCGGAGAGGAGCGCGAGCGAGCCCTCGTAGCCGTTCTTCCGCAGGGCCTCGACGGCGCGCACGCCGGCCAGCCCGCCACCAACGACGATCACCCTGTCCATGCCGGACACCTTAACCGGAGGGGCTTTCCGAACACCGGACGGGTGTCCGGACATATGCGCACTTCTCGGGAGTCGTACAGTGGGGAGCAAGAGCGCGGGAGTCCGGTTCGACCGGGCTGAGAGGGCGGCTGAACGGGCCGCCGACCGCCACCACCTGATCCGGATCATGCCGGCGAAGGGAGCGCGGATGGAGATCGCGATCATCGGGGCCGGGGTCGTCGGCCTCGCCACCGCCTGGCGGGCCGCGGCGGGCGGCGCCGCCGTCGCGCTGGTCGATCCCGAGCCCGCGAGCGGCGCCTCGGCGGTCGCGGCGGGCATGCTGGCGCCGGTCGGCGAGCTGGCCTACGGCGAGGAGCCGCTGCTGCGGCTCGGGCTCGCGTCCCGCGAGCGCTACGGCGCGTTCGTCGCGGAGCTGGAGGAGCTGACCGGCCTCGGCACCGGGTACCGCACCGACGGCCTCCTTGAGGTGGCCTTCGACGCCGACGACCTGAAGTACCTCGACGACCTGCGCCGCTTCCAGGAGAGCCTCGGCATCCCGGTGGAGGCGCTGACCGGCCGCGAGTGCCGGCGGCTGGAGCCGATGCTCGCGCCGGGCGTCCGCGGTGGGCTGCTCGCCCCCGAGGACGGCTCGATCGACCCGCGCAGGCTCGCCCCGGCGCTGCTGGACGCCTGCGCGAAGGCGGGCGTCCGGCTTGTCCGGCGGCGCTGCGCGGAGGTGCTGGTGGAGCGCGGCGCGGCGGCGGGCGTGCGGCTCGACGACGGGTCGGCCGTCCGCGCGGACCGGGTGCTGCTGGCCGCCGGCCCCTGGTCGGGCGACCTCGCGGGCCTGCCTCCTGGGACCGTTCCACCCGTCCGTCCGGTGAAGGGCCAGGTCATCCGGCTCCGCACCCGGACGCCGTTCCTCGGCCGCACCACCCGCGGGCTGGTGCGCGGCTCGTCGGTCTACCTGGTGCCGCGCGCGGACGGCGAGATCGTCGTCGGCGCCACCCAGGAGGAGCTGGGCTTCGACACCCGCGTGACCGCCGGGGGGATCTGGGAGCTGCTGCGGGACGCGCGGGAGCTGCTGCCCGGCGTCACCGAGCTGGAGTTCGCCGAGGTCTCGGCGGGGCTGCGGCCCGGCTCCCCCGACAACGCGCCGATCATGGGGCCGACCGCGCTGCCGGGCCTGTTCCTCGGCACCGGCCACTTCCGCAACGGCATCCTGCTGGCCCCGGTCAGCGCGGACGTCCTCACCGCGATGCTGCTGGACGGGCCGGTGCCCGACGTGGCGCGGCCCTTCACCCCCGACCGCTTCTCCCCCGGAGGTACGCAGATGGAAGCCCAGGTGCGCCGATGAACGCCGAGGTGCGCTGATGCGGGTGATCGTCAACGGGAAGCCGCGGGAGCTGCCCGACGGCGCGAGCGTGGCCGAGGCCGTCGCGGCCGTCACCACGGCGGCGTCCGGCGTGGCGGCCGCGGTCAACGACGAGGTCGTCCGCCGCTCGGCGTGGGCGGCGACGGAGCTGCGGGAGGCCGACCGCGTCGAGGTGCTGACCGCCGTGCAGGGAGGTTGATCATGGGAACGACGGACGACGGCGAAGGCCTGGTCATCGCGGGCGAGGAGATCGGCTCCCGGCTGATCATGGGGACCGGCGGCGCGCCGAGCATGCACGTGCTGCGGGAGGCGCTCACCGCGTCCGGGACGGCGCTGACCACGGTCGCGATGCGGCGGGTCGACGCGTCCGCGCGCGGCTCGGTGCTGGACGTGCTGGCCGAGTGCGGGATCCGGGTGCTGCCGAACACCGCGGGCTGCTTCACCGCCGGCGAGGCCGTGCTGACCGCGAAGCTGGCCCGCGAGGCCCTCGGGACGCACTGGGTCAAGCTGGAGGTGATCGCGGACGAGCGCACGCTGCTGCCCGACCCGATCGAGCTGGTCGAGGCGGCCGAGCAGCTCGTCGCGGACGGGTTCGCCGTCCTGCCCTACACCAGCGACGACCCCGTCCTGGCGCGGCGGCTGGAGCAGATCGGCTGCGCGGCCGTGATGCCGCTCGGGTCCCCGATCGGCTCGGGCCTCGGCATCCGCAACCCGCACAACATCGAGCTGATCGTCGAGCGGGCGGGGGTGCCGGTGATCCTGGACGCGGGCGTCGGCACCGCGAGCGACGCCGCCCTGGCGATGGAGCTCGGCTGCGACGCGGTCCTGCTCGCGACCGCCGTGACCCGGGCCCAGTCGCCCGCGCGGATGGCCGCCGCGATGCGGCACGCCGTCGAGGCCGGACGGCTGGCGCGGCTCGCCGGGCGCATCCCGAAGCGCCGTTACGCACAGGCGTCCTCGCCGTTCGAGGGCCTCGCAACCTCGTAGCGTTGCTTAACCGTGCCCTGAAGATCTATTCGCTGGACCTGAACGGTGGACGGCTCCACACTGGACCCGTCCACCCGGGTCGGCGCCCCGCAACCGGCGGCCTTCCTTCGGTGTTCATGGAAACGTTCCCTGCCTAAGGTCGTGAACATGGAAGAGACGGAGCCGACGAAGCGGACCGGCGTCGACAGGCTGGCGATCACCGCCGCGAGCGTCACCGTGCTGCTGTGGGCGTCGGCGTTCGTGTCGATCCGCAGCGCCGGCGAGGAGTACAGCCCCGGCGCGCTGGCCCTCGGGCGCCTGCTCTCCGGGACGGTCGCCCTCGGCGCGATCTGGCTCGTCCGTCGCGAGGGCCTGCCCCCGAAGGGCGCGTGGCCGGGCATCGTCACCGCGGGCCTGCTGTGGTTCGGCGCCTACATGGTCGCGCTGAACTGGGGCGAGCAGCTCGTCGACGCGGGCACCGCCGCCCTCGTCGTCAACATCGGGCCGATCCTCATCGCGCTGCTCGGCGGCTGGCTGCTCAAGGAGGGCTTCGCGCCCCGGCTGCTCGCGGGCATGGCCGTGTCGTTCACCGGCGCCGCCGTGGTCGGGCTGTCGATGTCCGGCGAGGGCCGCGCGTCCGTCGGCGGCGTCCTGCTGTGCCTGGTCGCCGCCGTGACCTACGCGGCGGGCGTCGTCAGCCAGAAGCCCGCGCTGCGGCACGCCTCGGCGCTCCAGTTCACCACGTTCGCCTGCGCGATCGGCGCGCTCGCCTGCCTGCCCTTCGCGGGGCAGCTCGCCTCGCAGGCCGCCGACGCCCCGGCCGGCGCGACCCTCAACATGGTCTACCTGGGCGTCTTCCCGACCGCGATCGCCTTCACAACGTGGGGCTACGCCCTCGCCCGCACGTCCGCCGGCAAGATGGGCGCCACCACCTACGCCGCGCCCGCCCTGGTCGTCCTCATGTCGTGGCTGTTCCTCGGCGAGGTCCCCGGCCTGATCACGCTCGGTGGCGGCCTGCTCTGCCTCGCGGGCGTCGCCGTCTCGCGCAGTTCCGGCAGGCGGCGCCGGGTCGAGCCGGTCCGCGTCCCGGACGGCGCGGGCGCCACGGTCGCGGCCGGTGACCGCTGAGACTCCGACCAGCGGCGCACTCATGCTCATACTCCCGAGTGATGAGATCGGTGGGAATCGCCGCCTAAACTCGCTGTGATGGACACGACGGTTGCTGATCCACTCGTCGGGCGGGTGCTCGACGGGCGCTACCGCATTGAGTCCCGGATCGCGCGCGGCGGCATGGCCACCGTGTACGTGGCGCGCGACATCAGGCTCGACCGCATCGTCGCGATCAAGGTGATGCACGCGGCGCTGGCCGCCGACGAGGACTTCGTCGCCCGCTTCATCGGCGAGGCCAAGGCCGCCGCGGCGCTCTCCCACCCGAACGTCGTCGCCGTCTACGACCAGCGCACCGACGGCGAGCACGCGTTCCTCGTGATGGAGTACGTCAAGGGCCACACGCTCCGCGACGCGCTGAACTCGCTGGGGCGGCTCGGCCCGCGCGCCGCCCTGGAGATCATGCAGCCGGTGCTCGCGGCCCTCGGCGCCGCGCACCGGGCCGGGCTCGTGCACCGCGACGTCAAGCCCGAGAACGTCCTCATCACCGAGGACGGCCAGGTCAAGGTCGCCGACTTCGGCCTCGCCCGGGCCGAGTCCGCGAGCAAGATGACCAAGACCGGCCTCATCATCGGCACCGTCGGCTACCTCGCCCCCGAGCAGGTCCTGTCCGGCCACGCCGACGTCCGCTCGGACGTCTACGCTGCCGGCGTCCTGCTGTTCGAGCTGATCACCGGCCACCTCCCGCACCGCGCCGACACACCGCTCGCGGTCGCCTACAAGCACGTCAACGAGCAGGTCCCGCCGCCGTCCAGCGTGGTCCCCGGGCTGACGCCCCCGATCGACGCCCTCGTCACCGACGCCACGAGCCACGACCCGGCCCGCCGTCCGAGGGACGCGAACCAGTTCCTCGCCGAGGTCGCCGAGGTCTACAACGGCCTCCCCCGCGACTTCGACCGCCGTATCGAGGAGGCGTCCCGCAACGCCACCAGCGTGTTCGAGTCAGCGCCTCCGCCCAACCGTACGGCCGTCCTCGACCGCGAAACGCTGCCCCCGGACGCCCCGTACCCGCCGCCGCGCACCCGCGCCGACCGCGCGATCGGCGCCCTCACCGGCCGCTACGTCCTCGTCGCCATCGGCGTGGTCGCCGCCGTCATCCTCGGCTGGGCCGTCTGGTACCAGACGTCGGGCCAGTACGAGCACGTCCCCGACTCGATCGTCGGCATGAAGCTGGCCGACGCCAAGGACCGCCTGGAGGGCGGCGGCCTCGACGTCCAGGTCGCCAAGGCGGTCTACGACGACCGCGTCCGCAAGGGCGAGGTGGCCCGCTCCGACCCGCCCGCAGGCGCCCGCGTGGCCAAGGGCCAGACGGTCACGCTCACCCCGTCCAAGGGCCGCACGCCCCGCGAGGTCCCGGACGTCGAGGGCAAGTCCCTCGCGGACGCCAAGAAGGCCCTGGAGAACAAGGGCTTCACCGTCGGCCGGACGAGCACCACCACCTCGCAGACCGTCGCCAAGGACAAGGTGGTCAGCACCGACCCCGCGGGCGGCGAGAAGAGCTCCCCCGACGAGCCGGTGGACATCGTCGTCAGCACCGGCATGTCCATGCCCGACCTCGTCGGCACCGACGGCGACGCCGCCGAGAACCAGCTCCGCTCCATGGGCCTGGACGTCAAGGTCGAGAAGCGCCAGGTCGACGGCAAGCCCGCCGGCACCGTGGTCAGCCAGGACCCGGCGCAGGGCGAGGGCGTGTCCCGCGGCGACAAGGTCACGATCGTCGTCAACAAGCGGAACTGCATCGTCGACTTCGGCGGCGTCCAGCTCGGCTGCGACAGCAACAACGCGCAGAAGATCCCGGTGCCCGACACGACCGGCCGGAGCGTCGACGACGCCAAGCGGATCCTGGAGGACTCCGGCTTCAACGTCAACGTGACCGGCATCGCCGGGAACACGGTCCGCTTCCAGAGCCCGAAGGACGGCGAGGCGACGCGCGGCTCGACGGTCACGATCCTCCGGGCACCCTGACCGGCTAGGCTGAAACGCCTATGACCTCACCGAACAGCCCCATCGGGGCCCATGTCCCCGTGGCCGGGGGCCTCGCCACCGGCGGGCTGAAGTACGCCGCCGAGATCGGCGCGGAGGCGGTCCAGGTGTTCGTCTCCAACCCCCGCGGCTGGGCGCTCCCCGAGGGCAGGCCCGCCGAGGACGCGAAGCTCCGCGAGGCGGGCGTCCCCGTCTACGTCCACTCCCCGTACCTGGTGAACTTCGGCTCCCCCAGCGAGGAGACCCTCGCGAAGTCCGTCGCGACCGTCCGCCACTCCCTGGAACGCGGCCGCGCCATCGGCGCCCGCGGCGTCGTCGTCCACACCGGCTCCGCCGTCAGCCAGACCTACGACGAGGCCATGGCCCAGGTGCGCGACCACGTCCTCCCCCTCCTGGACGCCATCCCCGACGACGGCCCCGACCTCCTCCTGGAGCCGATGGCCGGCCAGGGCAAGATGCTCTGCGCCAAGGTCCAGGACCTGGCCCCGTTCTTCGCGCACCTGGAGAACCACCCCAAGCTCGGCGTCTGCCTCGACACCTGCCACGCCTTCGCCGCCGGCCACGACCTAGCCGCCCCCGGCGGCGCCAAGGACACCCTGGACGTCCTGGTCGCCACCGTGGGCCCCGGCCGCCTGAAACTCGTCCACGCCAACGACTCCAAGGACACCTGCGGCTCCGCCAAGGACCGCCACGAGAACATCGGCGCCGGCCAGATAGGCGAACGCCCCTTCGCCGACCTCTTCCGCCACCCCGAAACCGCAGGCGTCCCCTTCATCATCGAAACCCCAGGCCGCAACCCAGAACCCCACAGCAAAGACATAGCAACCCTGAAGTCCCTACGCCCGTAACCCCCGGCCGGAGACCCCGCCCCCGTCCACGCCAAAGACAGTGACGCGCATGGGCAGAGACCTGCCGCCACAGAGGCGCCCGAGCAGGACCGCCCAGCGGAAGGCGTGGAAGCAGTAAGCGAAATGTTCGCCGACCGGCCACGTTGCGATCGCGTGCGAAGCCAGTTCCGAGCCTGCGAGGAACTGATCGCGAAGTGAGCCGCCAGGCGAGCCGAAGCGATGCGGCGATCGCCGTAATGTTCGTTGAAGGAGGGCCGCCAGGCCCGACGCCGAGAACATTACAAATAATTCGACTCGGGCGCCGCGGAACAACCCCCCGACTGTTCAGCGGCGCCCGAGCCACAGGTCACCGGATCCCACCCCCCCGGTACGGGATCCAGTGACTCACGATCCGGCGTTCGACTCGCGATGCGCCGGATCTCCGGGTTTGCTCTTGTGGGAGGTTCGCGGTGGTGTCGGCGGGTGCCGCCGTCCTGCCGCCCGCCCCTCCGGTGGCGGTGTGGCGTGTGGTGCCACTGAGAACACTAGGGGTGTGGTGCCACGGATCGGGAGGGCGGAAACGCGACCCTCGGTAAACGGTACGTAGTCGGAGTCGTACGCAGAGTAGTTGCACGGTGAGCGGTCGCCGGGCTGCGACGAGCGGTCGCGCCGCGGCATTGGGAACGGTCCACTCAGCCTCCCGCCGGTCACCGGGGGTTTGTCCGTTCAGGACAGGTCCGTCACCGGTTGTCGAGGTCCTCGGGGAGGTGCAGCCAGGCCATCGCGCGGTCGGCGCGGCGCGGGACGCGGCGGCGGGTCAGGAGGGACGCGGCGACCATGACCGCGAACGAGGCGGGCGCGATCACGAGGGCCGGGTGGGCGAGGAGCGCCGCGGGCCAGCCGCTCCAGGGGCCGTAGAACAGCCGGACGACGCCCGCCGCGACCGCGAGGCCGCCGCCGACCAGCAGCCCGGCGCCGGCGCCGGGGGCGGTGAGGCCGCGCCACCAGATGCCGAGGACGAGCAGCGGGCACAGCGAGCAGGCGGAGACGCACAGCGCGGTCGTGACGAGGTTCGCGGCGTCCTGCGCGCCGATCTTCGGCAGGACGGCGAGCGGGGCGGCGAGGGCGAACACGACGCCGGCCCGGAACGCGGCGATCCCGCCGTACCGGCGGACGCTCTGCGAGACGGTGCCGGCGATGGCGACGACGATCCCGCAGGAGGTGGAGATGAACGCGGCGAAGGCGCCGGCCGCGACGAGCCCGGTCAGCAGGGCGCCGGGGAGGCCGGGGACCATCCGCTGCGGGAGGAGCAGGATGGTCGCGTCCAGGTCGCCGGTCGTGAGGAGTTCGGGCGCGTAGAGCCGTCCCAGCGTCCCGTAGAGGGCGGGGAAGACGTAGAACAGCGCCAGGAGCCCGGGGACGAGGGCGGCGGTGCGGCGGGCGCTGCGGCCGGAGGTGTTGGTGTAGAAGCGCATCAGGATGTGCGGGAGCCCCATCGTGCCCAGCATGACCGCCAGCAGCGTCGAGTACGTGCCGTACAGGGCGTGCTCCTGGCCGAGGCCGAACGGCCGCGCCCAGGCGTCGCCCTTCTGGACGGGCAGGCGCCCGTGGTGGGGCACCGTCGCGCCGGACGGGAAGGCCAGGTTCGTGTCCGCGCCGATCCGGTGGGAGCCCTTGCGGAGCGTCAGGGGCTCGCCGGACCGGTGGACGCCGTCGACGGTCCCCCGCACGGTGACGGGGGTGTCGGCGGGCGCGGTGACGGTGAGGGCGGTGCGGACGTGCACGCGGGTGGCGTGGCCGAAGTGCGGCACGCTCCGGGCGGCGGGGTCGTCGCCGCCGTCCAGGCGCCACATCGCGAGCAGCGCCACCGCGGGGACGGCCACCGCGACCAGCTTCACCCAGAACTGGACGGCCTGGACGGCGGTGATGCTGCGCATCCCGCCGGAGGCGACGAGGACGAGCGCCACGGCGACGACGACGGCCCAGCCCGCCCACACGGGCGCGCCGGTCAGCACGCGCAGCGTCACCCCGGCGCCCTGGAACTGCGGCAGCAGGTAGAACCAGCCGATGAAGCAGACGCAGCAGGTGACGATCCGCCGGACGGTCCGCGAGCCGAGCCGCCATTCGGCGAAGTCGGCGATGGTGTAGGCGCCCGAGCGGCGCAGCGGCGCGGTCACGAACGCGAGCAGCAGGATGTACCCCGCGGTGGCGCCGATGGGCAGCCACAGCATGTCGGCGCCGTAGGCGAGCACCAGCCCGGCGGTGCCGAGGTAGGCGGCGGCGGACAGGTACTCGCTGCTGATCGCCGAGGCGTTCCACCACGGGCCGACGCCGCGCGAGGCGACGAGGAAGTCGGAGGTGGTCCGGGCGGCCCGGCCGCCGTACAGGCCGAGGACGGCCGTCATGCCCAGCACCGCGGCGAGCGCGACGAGGGCGGCGGCCACGGCCATGAGGATCACGAAGGGTCCGCCGGCCTCGGGACGTCGCGCTCGGCCCGTTCGGCCCGGCGCAGATGCCGCACGGAGATGGCGACCCACAGCGGCTGGACGCCGAGCGCCAGCGCCGCCCAGACCGGCGGGACGCCGTACAGCCGGGCCCGTCCGAGCGCCGGGACGAGGCCGAGCAGCGGGGGCAGCCCCGCGAGGACGGCCAGCACGGCGGCGGCGGTGGCGAGCGCGATGCGGAGCTGGACCCGGATCAGCGCGCGGGCCTGGACGAGGTCTGGCCCGTCCTCGTCACGGCCTCCCATGCCCCGGTCCGGCGGTCTTCCCGCTCGCGCGGACGCGGAGGGACGCGGCCGGCGCGCCGGATCGGGAGGGTCGGTGTCGACGGGCTCGCAGCCGGAGCGCTCCCCGCCGGGCGCCGCGCCCGGGTCGGACGCGGCGGCCTCGGACGCGGCGGCCGGGT
>NZ_CAACUY010000084.1 GCF_900659615.1 Actinomadura fibrosa
CCGCCGCCAGCGCGGCCAGGGCCTCGGCGCCGCGGCCCGCGAGCCCCGCGCCCCGTCCGAGGATCCGGTTCATGCCGAGGGTGAGGACGACGGCCGCGTCCAGGGCGATGTCGGCCTCGACGCCGCTGCTCATGCGGAACCTCCGGGGTAGGTCGTGCGGGGACCCGCGCCGGGGGCGCGGGCCTGGCGCCAGCGGTGCAGCCGCACCCCGGCGGCGACGGCGTGGGCGGCCGGCCCGGCGAGCAGGACCAGCAGCCACAGCAGGCTCGCGACGGGCGTCACCGCCGCGAGGAGCAGCAGGACGAGCAGCAGCGGCACGATCCCGGCGATGAGCAGCATCCCGCAGCCGCGCCGCCCGGTGCGCTGCGCGGCACCGGACATCGTCTGGGACGCCTTGGACAGCCCGCGCCCGCCCGCGCCGAGGGCCTTCGACATCCACGACCACGGGCCATAGGGGAGATAGTCCTTGCCCTGCGCGCGCGCCAGCGTCACCTCGGCGCCACACTGCACGGCCCACGCGAGCACGGACAGCACGGCAAGGAACCAGAACGGAACGACTTCCGATTTCTGGAAGCCGCCGACGGAACTCGTGCCGCTGTTGTCGGAGTCGCCGCCGAACAGGGCGCCGACGATCCAGCTCCCGAGGAGCCAGAGCGCGAGCAGCGGGAGCGTCCACAGCACGGCGCGGGTCACCGCGGCGCTCCGTCCCGCGAGCCGCTGCCGCTCCCGCTCCGCCCACTGCGCCCGCAGCGCCTCGTCCCGCTGCGCGGCGGCGTGCCGGTCCCGGTTCCGCGCCTCGACCTCCAGGACGGCCTCGGGCGCGGCCCGCGTCACCGCGAACAGCCGCAGCGGATCGTCGCCCGCCCCGTCCGCCATCCACGCGAACCACGGCACCGGCTCGGCCACCGCCGCACGCGCGTTCGCCGCCGCCTCGGCGAGCAGCCGGTGCGTCTCCGCCGGACGCGCCGCCAGCGCCAGCAGCGTCAGCAGCACCACGGGCGGATCATCAGCGGGGACAGGCGGACCGCCGCCTGCCACGTGCACCGCGGCCCCGTCCGCCCGCGTCCCCGCGTCGGGCAGCCGCGCCGCGAGACCGGGCGGCGTCGCGTCCTGCCCCCGCAGCCAGCCCGCCAGCTCGTTCCACGCCCGCACATGGGCCCGCCACCGGTCATCGATCCGCGCCAGCTCGTGCGCGCCCTCGAACTCCGCCAGCACCGGCAGCAGCCGCTGCTCCCACAGCTCCCGCCCCAGCAGGCACGCGGTGCGGTGGTCGCCGTGCCGGTGGTCGGCGGCCAGCCCCGGCAGGTCACCGGCGGCCATCCGCCTGCCGAGATAGTGCGGCGGCAGCGACGGATCCAGCCACCGCACCAGATGCAGCAGCTTCACGTCCGCGGGCAGGTCCGCCGTGAGATACCGGTCGACGAGGGCGATGCGGCTGTCGTCCGGGACCTCCGCGAGCCAGTCCCGCAGGCTCCGCCACGCCTCACCGGCCTCGCCGCGCCCGAAGAAGTACAGCGCGGCGTGCTCCCAGTCCTCGACCAGCGCCCGCGCCAGCTCGGCCCGGTCACCGTAGCGGCGCCCCCGGAACGGCAGCCCGGTACCCGGCGGGACCGTCGCCGTCCGCGCCTCCTCGGCCACCGGCGGCGAACCCCCGCCCAGCCACTCCCCGACCTGCTCACCCGTCCAGCGGCGGCGCGGATCACGGGTCAGCAGCCCCTGGCACAGCAGCCGCAGCCGCGGATCGGCCACATCGTCCGCCGACACCGGCCGCGTCGCCAGATGGTCCACCACCACGGTCTCGCTCAGCCCCGGGAACGGCGCCCGGCCCGTCGCCATCTCCCGGACGATCATCCCGAGCGACCACCAGTCGCGCGCCGGCGACACCTGCCCCGACAGCGACTCCGGCGCCGCGTACGCCAGCGTCCGCGACGACGACGCGAACACCACGCTCTGGTCGAGCACCTTGCTCAGCCCGAAGTCGGCGATCGCCAGGGCCAGCGGCGCCGTCCCGAGCACGAGCACGTTCTCCGGCTTGAGGTCGCGGTGCACGATCCCCGCCCGGTGCAGCGCCGTCAGCCCGGACGCGAGCTGCGCCGCGACCTCGGCGACCGCGCCCGCCGGGACCGGCCCCGCCATCAGCGCCCGCAGGTTCCCCTCCGGCGCGTACTCCGTCACCTCGTAGTCGCGCCCGTCCGCGTGCCCCGTCTCCAGGATCCGCAGCACGTTCGGCGAGTCGAGCGCCGGCAGCTTCTCCCAGACCTCCCGGTCGGCGCGGTACCCGCGGCGGAAGATCTTCGCCACGTACCGCCCGCCGCCCGCGTCCCCGCGCGGTCGTACCAGCAGCAGGTCGGACTCCGCGCCCTGCACCGGCAGCTCCGCGACCACCTCGTACCGCTCGGCGAGCGCCGCCGGCAGCCGCATCAGCGACTCGCCGGACACCTCCCCGTCCCGCCGGGTCGCGCCCGCTCCGGACGGCGCCGGCCGCGGCCCAGGCACCCCCGGATCGCGCCGCGTCTCCCCGGGGTCCCGCCGCGTCTCGCGCGCGGGGACGCCCCCGCCGCTCCCCGTCCCGTCGACGTCGCCCACCTGCACGTCCCGTCTAGCTCTTGTCCTTGATGACCCGCAGATACTCGACGCCCTTGAAGCGGACCACGACCGCCTCCATGAAGATGCGCGCGAGGATCGCCTCGAAGAACCACACCACGGGCGACGAGCACATGATGATCAGGCCGAGCAGCCAGCCGTTGCGCAGCTGCGCCACCCAGATCCCGATCGCCACCACCGACAGGGCGGACAGGCTGATCAGCAGCAGCGACAGGATGTAGAAGAGCTTGATGAGCTTCGGCGTGACCAGATGGTTGAAGTTGGCGTCGAAGAGGGCGCCGACCAGGCCCTTCTCGGAACGTTCCGCCGTCGGCCATTCCTGGGATGGGTTCTGGGGGCCGAAACCCTGGGGGCCGCCTTGGGGCGGGCCGGACGGGCGGGGGCCGGGGATGTGGCCCGGTGGCTGGTGCGGGGGAGGCGGCGGCCCGTACGGTCCGCCCGGCGGGCCGGGCGCCGGTGGGCGCGGTGAGTTGCCGGGGTCCGATGGGTGCGTCATCGCCGTCGTCTCCAGGGTGGGGCCGCCTACAGGAAGACTCTAGAGCCTGCGGCCGCATCGTGCCGGTAGGCCGCCGCTCGGACGGGATCTGGGCGGGGTCACTTGCAGGGGTTCTTCTGGCCCGCTTTGACGCCGCCGGTGACCTTGAGGGCGGGCGGGGTGAGGCGCGCGCCGTTCTTCCCGATGACGAGCCGCACCCCGTCCTGCGGAGCCTTCGCGTCCGCGGAGAGAAGGGCGTCCGGGACGATCCTCGCCAGCGCGGACGCCTGCGCCTCGGCGGACGGCGCGTACACGATGCGGCTCTCCGGCGCGGCGGCGGTCTTCTCGACCTTCGCCGCGACGTCGAACCCTCGCTTGCCGAGCTGGCGCGCGACCTGGTCGATGAGCTTGCGGTCGCCGCCGCCGTCCACGACGGTCACCTTGACCTTCGCGGGCGCGGGCGGCTGCTGCTCGGGCTTCTGCGGCGCGGGCGGCTCGGCGGGCAGGTCGTTGTCGTACCGGATGGCGTCGAACAGCGGCTTGGCGCGCTTCTGGTCCCACTGGACGCGGTTCGGGTCGGGCGCGTAGCCCTCGACGGGCACCGTCACGAACCGCACCTGTCCGGCGCTCATGCCCTTGAGGCCGTCCGCGAGCTTCCGCATCGTGGACAGGTCGAGGTCGTCGTCGGTCGTCATCGACTTCGTCGCGGCCTTGAGGAACTTGTAGGTCTTGGCGGGGTCGGACAGCACGGACCCGCTCGTGGCCTTGTCGACGACGGACGCCATGAACTTCTGCTGCCGCTCGATGCGTTCGAGGTCGGACCCGTCGCCGAGCGAGTACCGGGCCCGCACGTAGCCGAGGGCCTGCTCGCCCTTGACGGTCTGCTTGCCGGCCTTCAGGTGCAGTTCCGCGCGCGGGTCGTCGACGGGCTTGTCGACGCAGATCTCGACGCCGCCGAGCGTGTCCACCATCCGCTTGAAGCCGGAGAAGTCCACTTGGACGAAGTGGTCGATGTGGATGCCGGTCAGCGACTCCAGCATCTTCCACGTGCACGTCGGACCGGCGTAGGCGAACGCGGAGTTCAGCATCCCGAACTGGGCAGGGACGGTGCCGCCCTTCGCCTTCTTGCACTCGGGGATCTTCACCATGGAGTCGCGCGGGAAGCTGATCCCGATCGCCTGGTCGCGGTTGGGGGACAGGTGCAGCAGGATCGCCGTGTCGGACCTGGCCCCCGTCAGCCCGGCGGCCGCGCCGTAGCGGGCGTTGTCGCCCTCCCGCGTGTCCGACCCGATGAGCAGGATGTTCAGGCTCTTGTTCAGCTTCTTCGGACGGTTGGTCCCGAGCTGGTCGCCGACGTGCTGCTGCTCGATGCCGCCCATCAGGTCGTAGTAGAGGCCCACGGCGCCCGCGCCGGCGATGAGCACCAGGGCCGCGACGGCGATCGCGGTGCGCCGGAGGATCTTCTGCCTCCGGCTGCGCGTCCTGCCTTCTCCGGGAGCCTTGTCGCCGGTCTCGGTCGGCGCGGTTCCCGCCTCGTCGTCCGGAGCGTCTTCGCCGTCCGCGGGCGCGTCCTTCGCCGGGGCTTCCTGCGCGGACGCGTCCTCGGCGGGTGCGTCCTTCGCGGACGCGTCGTCCGTGGGTGCGTCCTTGGCAGGGGGTGCGGCGGTGTCCGCCGCGAGGTCGTCGCGGTCCGGGTCTTCGTCGCTCATCCGGTCCCGTTTCGGCCAGGCCCCGTCCAGGGCGCATGATCTAGGTGACTTGTCAGTTTACGAAGGGTTCGGCGGACATGGTCCGCACGTCCTCTTCGTTGGATGCGCGACGGGCGCGATCTGTTGACATGATCACCGAAGTCGGGATCGGCGGTGGACGGCCTCGACGGCCGCGGCCGTCACTTCACGTGGTTCGCGAGGACCTCGCTGAGGCGCTCGATGGTGAGGGCGGGGGAGGCGGTCAGGTAGAAGTGGCCGCCCTCGAACACGTGCATGGCGAACTCGCCGGTGGTGTGCGTGCTCCACGCCCGCGCCTCGTCCAGCGCGACGTGGGGGTCGGAGTCGCCGACGAAGACGGTGAGCGGGCAGCCGACGGTCGCGCCGAGCTCGCCGCGGTAGGTCTCGATGGCGGTGTAGTCGGCGCGCACCGCCGGGAGGAACAGGCGCAGCAGCTCCTCGTCCTCCAGGAGGCTCGCGTCCGTGCCGCTCAGCGCGCGCAGCTCGGCGATCACGCCGGCGTCGTCGCGGCGGTGCACCGACTCCACCCGCGTCGTGGACGGCGCGCGGCGGCCCGAGACGACCAGCGCGGCGGGCTGCGGGTCCAGCCGCCGGGCGACCTCGAAGGCCAGCGTCGCGCCCATGCTGTGGCCGAAGAAGACCATCGGCGCGTCCGCCCGGGTGCGCAGTGCCGCGGCGGCCCGGTCGGCGAGCACGGCGATGTCGGTGACCGGCGGCTCGGCCCGGCGGTCCTGGCGGCCGGGGTACTGCACCGCCAGCACCTCGACGCGCTTCGCGAGCGCCGGGGAGCGCCGCAGCGCGGTCGAGACGGGGAAGTAGAAGCTCGCCGAGCCGCCGGCGTGCGGGAAGCACACCAGCCGCAGCGCGGCCCCGGGGACGGGGTGGAAGCACCTGAGCCAGGCGTCGGCGGCGGTGTCCCGGCCGGTCGCGACGGTCTCGGTCATGCGGTCTGCTCCTCTGGCCGGCGGCGTCACGCTCCCATCCTGCGGCCGCGGACGGGCCGTCCCAACCCCCTACGGGCCCCTAACCGGGCGTACCGGAACGATCGCACTTTACCTCGCATACCACACGCGCGTCGCAGGGGACGCGCTCTTAATATGGAGTTAACGAATTGCTTCCCGGTCGCGGCCGGCCGGGATTCGCCGGTCCGCGGAACGGCGATCGGCGGCCGTCCCCGCGCCGCGGTATCGGTCGCCAGAGAACGGGACATGATCGACCAGTCCGGCCAAAAGCGGTCTTTCGATCGACCGTCGCGGGGCGACTCCGTTAACATATTAGAGATCATGTTACCGGCTCGATTCGGCCGATCACGTACCGCTTCCGAAGGGGCGCCGACGGGCGGCGGGCACGTGCACATGCACACCGGCGGCCCCGCCGGACGGCCTTCGAGCACGTCGCGCCCGCGTTCCGCACATCACTTCGCGCAGATAACGACTTGACCAAGACGCGATCCCGTCGCGTATCTTCTGAGTGATCGCGTGGCAGGGTCCGCCGTTCTTTGAGAATGTTCCCCGACGTGTGCAGAGGTGCTGGCCGAATGCGGTCAGAGGATACGTGTTGAGCCATGCGTAACATCGGTCGGCCGACGGAGACCACATCGAACGGGGGACGCGGTGTCTTTGATCGAGCGCGAGATTCCGGAGAGTCAGCTCGATGACGTGCTCGCCGAGGCCGCGCGGGGGCAGGGGGCGGTCGCCGTCCTCGGCGGGCCGCCCGCCACGGGGAAGACCGCGCTGCTGTGGCGGCTGGCCGAACGCGCGGCCGCGGCGGGGGCCGTGGTCCTGAGCGCGACGGGCTCCGGCGAGGAGCACGGCCGTCCGTACGGCACGCTCGGCCAGCTCTTCCCCGACGCCGGGACCGCCTGGCGCGACCCGGCGCGGGCGCTGCACGCCGCCGTGACGGACCTCGCGGCCCGCGCCACGGTGCTCATCATCGTGGACGACCTCCAGCACACCGACGAGGAGTCGCTGCGCTGCCTGCGGTACCTGACGCACCGCATCACCTCCGACCGGGTCGCCGTCGTCATGGCGTGGGAGAACCGGCTCGGGCAGGAGCAGTCGCCGACCCTCCAGGAGCTCGTCTACCGCCCGAACGTGCGGTGGCTGCACCTGCGGCCGCTGTCCCAGGACGGCGTGCGCCGCCTCGTCGCCGAGCGCCACGGCCCCGCGGGCGCCGCGGCGAAGGCCGCCGCCTACCACGCGCTCACCGGCGGCAACCCGCTGCTGACCGCCGCCCTGCTCCGCGACAACACCCCCGCCGCCGGCACCGCACGGCCCGCCGAAAAGGCCCAGGGGAGTGTTGTCAGGAAGGCCCAGCGGGGTGCCGAGGCTAAAGAGGGCAGCGGCAGCGGTGCGGCGGCCGGGGAGGTGGTCGGCGCCGGTCCCGCCTATGCGCAGGCGGTGCTGGTCTGCCTCCACCGCATGGGCCCGGAGGTCACGCGCATCGCCCGCAACGTCGCGCTGCTGGACGACCCCGTCGACCCGCACCTGCTGGCCCGCCTCACCGGTGCCGGCGGCGGGCTGGTCCGGCGCACCGTCCGGCATCTCACCGAGGCCGGTCTGCTGGACGGGCCGCGGTTCCGGCATCCCGCCGCGCGCCAGGCGATCCTCGAAGGACTGCACGCGAAGGACGAGGCCGAGCTCCGCCGCCGGGCCGCGCGCCTGCTCCACGACGAGGGCGCGCCCGCCGGGACCGTGGCCCGGCAGCTCCTGCACGCCGGGCCGCTCAAAGAGGACTGGGTGCCGCCCGTCCTGGAGGAGGCCGCCCGCCAGGCCCTCCACCGCGGCGACGTCGCCTGCGCGGTGCGCTGCCTCAGGATCGCCAGCGAGTCCTGCACGGTCGAGACGGAGCGCTACTCCCTCAAGGCGAAGCTCGCCGCCGTCCACTGGCTGGTGCGCCCGGCGACGTCCGCCCCGGCGTTCACGGCGCTGAAGGCACCGATCATGGCGGGGAAGGTCAGGCCCGACTGCGCGCTGGAGGTCGCCCAGGCGATGCTCTGGTACCTCCGCTTCGACGACGCCGCCGACGTGATCGGCCGGGTCGGCGAGCCCCGCGCCGGTGACCCCGGCACCGCCGTCATGGCGGGCATCACCCGCCTGACCGTGGAGACCATGTTCCCCGGCGTCGGCACCGGCCCGCGCACCGCGCCCGCCGCGGACGCCGAGCGCCCGCCGCCGATGGCCGCGCCGGAGCTGAGGGCGCTGGAGACCCTGTCCGCCGTGCTGCGGCAGTCCGCCGACGACCAGGTCATCGCCCAGGCCGAGCAGGTCCTCCAGGGCAGCCACTGCAACGTCGGCTCGCTCATGGCGATCGGCCCGTCCCTGCTCAGCCTCATCTACGCCGACCGGCTGGAGTCGGCCGCCGCCTGGTGCGACCGCTTCCTCGCCGACACGGGCACCCCCGACGGCTCCGACGGCGAGGACGGCGCGTGGCAGACCTTCCTCGGCGGGTTCAGCGCCCTGGTCGCCCTGCGCACGGGCCACCTGGACGCGGCCGTCGAGCGCGCCGGCCGCGTCCTCGACCGGATCGGCCGGCACGGCTGGAACGCCACCACCGTCCTCGCCCTGGCGACGCAGGCCGAGGCGTACACCGCCCTCGGCGACCACGCCGCCGCGGCCGGGCTGTTCGCCGAGCCCGTCCCCGTCGAGGTGTTCAGCACCACCGCGGGCCTCCACTACCTGTACGCCCGCGGCCGCCACCATCTCGCGAACGAGCGCGAGCACGCCGCCCTCGCCGACTTCATGGCCTGCGGCGAGCACATGCTGCACTGGGACATCGACACCCCGTCCCTCGTGCCATGGCGGACCGCCGCCGCCGAGGCCCGGCTCCGGCTCGGCGAACACGACGGCGCCGCCGACCTCGCCGCCGAGCAGCTCGGCGGGTTCCGGGCGGAGCTGCCCCGCGCCCGCGGCATGACGCTGCGCTGCCTGGCCGCCGCCAGCCCGCCCGAGCGGCGCCCGGGGATCCTGGAGAGCGCGCTCCGGCCGCTGGAGCGCTCCGGCGCCCGCTACGAGCTGGCCCAGGCGCTGACCGACCTCGGCGCGGCCTACCACGAACTCGGCGACCGGCCCCGCGCGCAGGCCGCGACACGGCGGGCCCGGCGGCTCGCCAAGAGCTGCAACGCCCGGGACCTCTACGAGGAGGCGCCCGCCCCCCACGCCCCTGTGGTGCGCGCCACCGGCGGCGGCAGGGTCATCCCGATCCACCACAGCGACGCCTACGGCGACCTCAGCGACTCCGAGCGCCGCGTCGCGCTGCTCGCCGTCCAGGGGTTCAGCAACCGCGAGATCGCCGGGAAGCTGTTCGTCACGGTCAGCACCGTCGAGCAGCACCTGACCCGCGTCTACCGCAAGATGAAGGTCCGCAACCGCGCGGAGCTCCCCACGGTCCTCCGCCTGGAGGACGTCGAGGCCGTCTGACCCCGCCGACCCCGCCGACCCTCCGAACCCCGCGGACCCCGCCCCGCCGAGCCCCTGCCCGACCCCGACGGGCCAGGGGCTTCGTCGCGTCCGGGCCGCTCCGGGCCGCTCCGGGCGGGCGGCCCACGTTAGGGGCGGCTTAGGGGTTGGGGTGCTTTAGCGCCCTCCGTAGCGTGAAGCGCGAACACGGCGCAGTGTCGCATTCGGTGAATTATCGGACCGGGGTGGCTTTCGGTGGGCAACGAGGACAGGCTTCTTGATTACCTCAAACGCGCGACGACGGATCTGCGCGCCGCCCGGAAGCGCATCGCCGAATTCGAGCGGCGCGACCGCGAGCCGATCGCCATCGTGGCCATGGCCTGCCGCTATCCCGGCGGCGTGGACTCGCCCGAAGCGCTCTGGCGGCTCGTCGACCAGGGCGTCGACGCCGTTTCCGGCTTTCCGTCCGATCGCGGCTGGAATGTCGACGGCGTTTACGATCCCGAGCCCGGGAAGCCCGGCAAAAGCGCGGCCCGCGAGGGAGGCTTCCTCTACGACGCCGGCGATTTCGACGCCGGATTCTTCGGCATCAGCCCCCGCGAGGCCATCGAGACCGACCCCCAGCAGCGGCTCCTGCTGGAGACTGCATGGGAGGCCCTGGAAAGGGCGGGAATCGACCCGGCGTCCCTGAAGGGCAGCCCGACCGGTGTCTTCGCCGGCGTGATGTACCACGACTACGCGAACGGCAGCAACGCCGGCAGCATCGTCTCGGGCCGCGTCGCCTACACCCTCGGTCTGGAAGGCCCGGCGGTGTCGGTCGACACGGCCTGCTCATCGTCGCTGGTCGCCCTGCACACGGCCGTCCACGCGCTCCGCTCCGGCGACTGCACCCTCGCCCTCGCCGGTGGCGTCACCGTCATGACCACGCCCGACATGTTCGTCTACTTCAGCGAGCAGCGCGGCCTTGCCGCGGACGGCCGCTGTAAGTCCTTCTCCGCGGCGGCCGACGGCGTCGGCTGCTCCGAGGGCGCCGGGATCCTGCTCCTGGAGCGGCTGTCGGACGCGCGCCGCAACGGCCACCCGGTCCTGGCGGTGGTGCGGGGGAGCGCGCTCAATCAGGACGGCGCGTCCAATGGCCTGACCGCGCCGAACGGTCCGGCACAGAGGCGGGTGATCCGGCAGGCGCTGGCGAATGCTGGTCTGACGACGTCCGATGTGGACGCGGTCGAGGCGCACGGTACCGGGACGACGCTGGGCGACCCGATCGAGGCTCAGGCGCTGCTCGCGACGTATGGGCAGGGGCGTGAGGAGCCGCTGTGGCTCGGGTCGATCAAGTCGAACATGGGCCACACGCAGGCCGCCGCAGGCGTGGCGGGGATCATCAAGGTGATCGAGGCGATGCGGCACGGCGTCCTGCCGAAGACGTTGCACGTGGACGAGCCGTCGCCGCAGGTGGATTGGGACGCCGGAGCCGTCCGGCTGCTGACCGAGGCGCGCGAGTGGCCGCGTGGTGATCGTCCGCGCCGGGCGGGTGTCTCGTCGTTCGGGATCAGCGGGACCAACGCCCACGTCATCATCGAAGAGGCCGAGCCGGTCGAGGACGAGCCGGAAGAGCGCCGCGACCTGCCCGCCGCACCGATCGTGGTGTCGGCCAAGTCCTCCGAGGCGCTCCAGGCCCAGGTCGAGCGGATGTCGGCGTTCGCCAGCGAACACGACCGGCTCGACGTCGCCTTCTCGGCGGCGACGGGTCGTGCGGCGTTGGAGCACCGCGCCGTGCTGGTCGGGTCCGAGGTCGTGTCGGGCTCGGTGAGCGATGGCAAGTTGGCGTTTCTGTTCACGGGGCAGGGCAGCCAGCGGGTCGGCATGGACCGGGAGCTGTATGAGACCTTCCCGATGTTCGCGGCGGCGTTCGACGAGGTCTGCGACGCGCTCGACATACCGCTCAAGGACGTGGTCTGGGGCGACGGAGAGGCGCTGAACCGCACGGAGTTCACCCAGCCCGCCATCTTCGCGCTGGAAGTCGCCCTGTTCCGTCTCGTCGAGTCGTGGGGCGTCCGACCTGACTTCCTCGCCGGTCACTCGATCGGCGAGTTGGCCGCCGCGCATGTCGCCGGGGTCTTCAGCTTGGAGGATGCGGCTCGGCTGATCACGGCTCGGGCTCGGTTGATGCAGGCGCTTCCGTCCGGTGGAGCGATGGTCGCGATCCAGGCCACCGAGGACGAGGTCGTCCCACATCTCACTGATCAGGTCGGGATCGCCGCCGTCAACAGCCCGACCTCCATCGTGATCTCCGGCACCGAAGAGGCCGTAACAGCGGTCGCCGCGCACTTCGCTGACCGCAAGACGACCCGGTTGAAGGTCTCGCACGCGTTCCATTCGCCGCTGATGGATCCGATGTTGGAGGACTTCCGCAAGGTCGCCGAGACGGTCAGCTATAGCGAGCCGACGATCCGCCTGACCAAGGACGTCGCCTCGGCCGACTACTGGGTCCGGCACGTGCGTGAGGCCGTCCGGTTCGCTGACGACGTCCGGTATCTCGACAAGGAAGGCGTCACCCGCTTCCTGGAGATCGGCCCGGATGGCGTTCTGACCGCGATGGCGCAGCAGACCGCCGATGGCACGATGGCCGCCACGCTGCGCCGCGACCGCTCCGAAGCCGAGAGCCTGTTCATCGGCATCGGGCAGCTCTATGCAGCGGGCGTCCCGGTCGACTGGAGGGTGGTCTTCGAGGGACGCGGCGCGCGGCGGGTCGATCTGCCCACCTACCCCTTCCAGCGCAAGCGGTACTGGCTGATGGAGCAGCCGAAGGCCGCGGCCGGTGCGGACGCGGTCGAGCATCCGGTCCTGACGACGATGGTGGATCTCCCCGAGGACGGCGGGGCCGTGTTCACCGGACGGCTCTCCCTCGATTCCCATCCCTGGCTGGCCGAGCATGATGCTTTCGGCGCGGTCGTGGTGCCGGGGGAGGCGCTGCTAGAGCTGGCCCTGTTCGCCGCCGAACGGACGGAGCGGAGCGGTGTCGAGCGATTCGACATAGAGACACCGCTGGTGCTGAGCGACGCCGAGCCCGACTCGGGAGCCGAGAGCGTGACGCTGCGCGTCATGGCCGGTGGGGACGGTGCCGTCACCCTCCACGCGCGGCGCGACGGGCAGGCCGACTGGGTACGGCATGCCGTCGGCGTCCTGGGCGATGCGAGTGCCGAAGCGGCCGATGCCTCGTGGACGCGCGACGACGAGACGTATGCCGCCTTCCTGGAAGCGGCCGCCCCCGCAAGCGACGGACCGGCGTTCGCCCACGAGTGGCGCGGCGTCCGCGTCCATGTCGGCGCGGACGGGCGTCCGATGGTCGAGGCCGAGTCGGTCGGGACGCGCACGATCTCCGCAAGCGAGCTGCGCGCCCACACCGGTGGCCGCGACTCGCTCTTCCACATCGACTGGATCCCGGCGCCCGCGTCCTCCGGAGATGTTCCGGCTCGGGTGTACGAGTGCCCGGCGGTCGAGAACGCGGCTCCGGAGAACTTCCGGACGGTCGCCCATCAGGTGTTGTCAGTCGTCCAGGAATGGCTGTCCGATGAGGAGCATGCCGAGTCCAGGCTCGCGGTCGTCACGCGCGGGGCGACGGACGGGCAGGACCTCGCGCACGCGGCGGTCTGGGGTCTGGTGCGCGCGGCGGAGGCGGAGCACCCCGGCCGGTTCCTCCTCATTGACCTGCCCCTGGACGGTGCCGAGGCGCCCGAGGAGGCGTTGCGGCTCGGCGAGTCCGAGGCCGCGGTCCGCGATGGCGAGGTCCGGGTGCCGAGGCTGGCGCGCGTCCCGTCCGTGGACGGTGCCGACACGACCCAAGACGGCACCCCGCAGTGGAGCCCGGACGGCACCGTTCTGATCACCGGCGGGACGAGCGGGCTCGGCGCGCTGACCGCCCGCCATCTGGCCGCCGCGCACGGCGTCCGGCGGCTGCTGCTCACGAGTCGGCGCGGGCTGGGCGCGCCGGGGGCCGCGGAGCTGGTGGAGGAGCTGGCCGGGCTCGGCGCCGAGGCCGAGGTGGCCGCCTGCGACGTCGCTGACCGGGACGCGCTCGCCGCGCTGCTGGACGGGCGGTCGCTGACCGGTGTCGTGCACGCGGCGGGCGTCCTGGACGACGCGCTGGTCGGGGCGCTGACGCCCGAGCGGCTGGACGCGGTCATGCGGCCGAAGACGGACGCCGCCTGGCATCTCCACGAGCTGACCATGGGCCATCCGCTGACGGCGTTCGTGCTGTACTCGTCGGTCGCGGGCACGCTCGGCGGGGCCGGGCAGGGCAACTACGCGGCCGCGAACGCGTGGCTGGACGCGCTCGCCGGGTACCGCGCCGCGCGGGGACTTCCCGGGCTGTCGCTGGGGTGGGGGCCGTGGACCGAGGTCGGCGGGATGGCCGACCGGATGGACGACGCCGAGGTGCGCCGGCTACGGCGGTCCGGCATGCCGCCGCTGGCGCCGGACGAGGGGCTGGCGCTGCTGGACGCGGCGACCGTGCCCGGCCGTCCGGCGGCGACGGTGCCGGTCCGTCTAAACCTGGCGGCGATGCGGGCGCAGGCTGAGCTGGGCATGGTGCCCGCGATGCTGAGCGGGCTCGTCCGGGCTCGGGGCGGCGGGGCGGCGTCCGGTGGGGTGTCGTGGGAGCGGCGGCTGGCCGGGCTGACCGAGGCGGAGCGCGGGCGGCTGCTGCTGGAGCTGGTGCGCGGACGGGTCGCGCAGGTCCTCGGGCATGACGGGGCCGCGGCGGTCGAGCCGGACCGGGCGTTCAACGAGATGGGCTTCACGTCGCTGGCCGCCGTGGAGCTGCGCAACGCGCTGAATGCCGAGACGGGGCTGCGGCTGCCCGCGACGCTGGTCTTCGACCATCCGACGGCCCGGGCCGTCGCCGCGCACCTCGACGAGGAGCTGCGTCCGGACGAGGGCGACCGGGCGGCGCCGCTGCTCGCCGAGCTGGACCGGCTGGAGGGCGCCCTCGCGGACCTCGCGCCGGACGACGACGCTCGCGCCAGGGTCACCGCGCGGCTGGAGGCCGTCCTGCGGCGGACCCGGGACGCGCTGGACGGCGCGGCGGAGGTCGGGGAGCCCGCCGCCGACTTCGCGTCCGCCACCGACAGCGAGCTGTTCGACGCGTTGGACAAGGAGCTCGGGATCGCCTGACGGACGCGCGTCCCGGCCCGCCACCACAGCCACTGGTCCCTGAGCCCTCCGGACTCGGACCGTCCCGACTCTTGAGCCACTGATCGCTGACCTTCACCGGATGGGTTGATGTCGATGCCGAACGACGACAGGCTGCGCGACTATCTCCGGCGCGCGACCGCCGAGTTGCAGCAGACCCGCCGCCGCCTGCGCGAGGTCGAGGACCGGGACCGCGAGCCGATCGCGATCGTGGGCGTCGCCTGCCGCTTCCCGGGCGGCGCGGCGTCGCCGGAAGGGTTGTGGCGGCTGGTCGACGAGGGCGTCGACGCGGTCACGGGGTTCCCGTCCGACCGCGGCTGGCGGACGGACGAGCTGTACGACCCGGACGGCAGGGACGGCACGAGCTACGTCAACGTGGGCGGCTTCCTGCACGAGGCGGGCGACTTCGACCCGGCGTTCTTCGGGATCAGCCCGAACGAGGCGCTGGTCATGGACCCGCAGCAGCGGCTCCTGCTGGAGACGTCGTGGGAGGCGCTGGAGCGGTCGGGCATCGACCCGTCGTCGCTGAAGGGCAGCCGGACGGGCGTGTTCGCCGGGCTGGTCTACCACGACTATCCGGGCAGCAGCATGATGGGCGCGCTCGTGTCGGGCCGCGTCGCCTACACGCTCGGGCTGGAGGGCCCGGCGGTGACGGTCGACACGGCGTGCTCGTCGTCGCTGGTCGCGCTGCACTGGGCGATGCGGGCGCTGCGGGCGGGCGAGTGCACGCTCGCGCTGGCGGGCGGCGTGACGGTGATGGCGACGCCCGGCACGTTCGTGGAGTTCAGCCGCCAGCGGGGCCTGGCGGCGGACGGCCGCTGCAAGGCGTTCGCGGCGTCCGCGGACGGCACCGGCTGGGGCGAGGGCGCCGGGATGCTGGTCGTCGAGCGGCTGTCGGACGCGCTCCGGCACGGCCATCCAGTGCTGGCGGTGGTGCGCGGCGGCGCCGTGAACCAGGACGGCGCGTCCAACGGGCTGACCGCGCCGAACGGGCCGTCGCAGCGCCGCGTGATCGCGCAGGCGCTCGCCGCGTCGGGGCTGGAGCCCGCCGAGATCGACCTGGTCGAGGCACACGGCACGGGCACGGCGCTCGGCGACCCGATCGAGGCGCAGGCGCTCCTCGCGAGCTACGGCCGGGACCGCGACCGCCCGCTGTGGCTCGGGTCGATCAAGTCGAACATCGGGCACGCGCAGGCCGCCGCGGGCGTCGCCGGCGTGATCAAGGTCGTGGAGGCGATGCGGCACGGCGTCATGCCGCGGACGCTGCACGTGGACGAGCCCACGCCGAAGGTCGACTGGGACTCCGGCGAGGTCCGGCTGCTGACGGAGGCGCGCCCGTGGCCGGAGGGCGACGGGCCGCGGCGCGCGGCCGTGTCGTCGTTCGGCATCAGCGGCACCAACGCCCACATCGTCATCGAGGGGGCGCCGCCGGCCGCGGACGCGCCGGGCGAGCGCCGCGACCTGCCGGACGCGCCGATCGTGGTGTCGGCCCGCACCCGCGAGGCGCTCCAGGTCCAGATCGAGCGGATCGGCGCGCTCGTCGACGACGGCGCCGACACGACGGACGTCGCGTACTCGGCGGCGACCGGCCGGGCCGCGCTGGAGCACCGCGCGGTGCTGACGCGCTCCGGCACGGTCACCGACGTGGCGCGCGACGGCCTCCTGGCGTTCCTGTTCACGGGCCAGGGCAGCCAGCGGCTCGGCATGGGCCGGGACCTGCACGAGGCGTTCCCGGTGTTCGCCGCCGCGTTCGACGAGGTCTGCGAGGCGACCGGCCTGCCGCTGAAGGACGTGGCCTGGGGCGACGAGGAGGCGCTGCACCGCACCGAGTTCACCCAGCCCGCGATCTTCGCGGTCGAGGTGGCGCTGTTCCGGCTGCTGGAGTCCTGGGGGATCCGGCCCGACCTGCTCGCGGGCCACTCCATCGGCGAGCTGGCCGCCGCGCACGCCGCCGGGGTCCTCACCCTGGACGACGCCGCCCGGCTGATCACCGCCCGCGGGCGGCTGATGCAGGCGCTCCCGCCCGGCGGCGCGATGATCGCGATCGAGGCCTCCGAGGACGAGGTCGCCCCGCTGCTCTCCGAGGGGGCCGGGCTCGCGGCGGTGAACGGCCCGGCGTCGGTCGTGGTGTCGGGCGCCGAGGACGCGGTCGCCGCCGTCGCCGAACACTTCGCCGATCGCCGGACGTCCCGGCTGAAGGTCTCGCACGCCTTCCACTCGCCGCTGATGGACCCGATGCTGGACGACTTCCGGCGCGAGGCCGAGTCCGTCACCTACCACGAGCCGGCGATCCGGCTGGTCAAGGACATGGCGTCCGCGGACTACTGGGTGCGGCACGTCCGCGAGGCCGTCCGGTTCGCCGACGACGTCCGCCGCCTGGAGGACGAGGGCGCCACCCGGTACCTGGAGGTCGGCCCCGACGGCGTCCTCACCGCGATGGCGCGGCACACCGCGCCGGACGGGACCATGGCCGCGGCGATGCGCCGCGACCGCCCGGAGACCGCGACGCTCATGGCGGCCGTCGGGCGCCTCCACGCCGCCGGCGTCCCCGTCGACTGGGACGCCGTGTTCGCCGGGCGCGGTGCCCGCCGCGTCGACCTGCCCACGTACCCGTTCGAGCGCACCCGCTACTGGCTCGTCGACGAGGCCGCGCACGCCGACCCGGCGTCCATGGGGCTCGGCGCGGCCCGGCACCCGCTGCTCGGCGCGACGATCATGGTGGCGGGGTCGGACGAGGTCGTGTTCACCGGGCGGCTGTCGGCCGCCGCGCAGCCGTGGCTCGCCGAGCACGTCGTCGGCGGCGCCGTCCTGTTCCCCGGCACCGGGTTCGTCGAGCTCGCGGTCCGCGCGGGCGACGAGGTCGGCTGCGGCCGGATCGACGACCTGACGATCGAGGCGCCGCTCGTCCTGCCCGCGCGGGGCGGCGCCGCCGTCCAGGTCGTGGTCGGGCCCGCCGACGAGGCCCGCCGCCGCACGGTGACGGTGTACTCCCGCGACGAGGACGCGATCGACCTCCCGTGGACGCGCCACGCGACCGGCGTCCTGGCCGAGGCGGCGTCGCGCGGCACCGGGCTCGACGCGTGGCCGCCGCCCGGAGCCGAACCGCTCGACCTCGACGGCTTCTATGCCGAGCTCGCCGGTGCGGGCCTCGCCTACGGGCCCGTCTTCCAGGGCCTCCGTGCCGCCTGGCGGCACGGCGACGACGTGTTCGCCGAGATCGCGCCGCCGGACGGCGCCGAGACGGGCGCGTTCGGCCTGCACCCCGCCGTCCTGGACGCCGCCCTGCACGCCATCGCCCTGTCCGGTGCGGTGGCGGACGGCGAGGCGTCCCTGCCGTTCGCCTGGTCGGGCGTCGAGCTGCACGCGTCCGGCGCGTCCGCGCTGCGCGTGCGGATCACCCGGCTCCGGGAGGGTCTCGTGGCCCTCGCCGTGGCGGACGCGGCCGGGGACCCCGTCGCGACCGTCGAGTCGCTGGCGCTGCGCCCGCTCGCCACCGTGCAGACCGCCCGCACCGAATCCCTCTACCGCGTCGCCTGGACACCGGTCACCTCGGCCGCTTCGGCCGCCTCGGACGGTGAAGCGCCCGAGGCGACCGACGTCCTCCGCATCGCCGGGCTCGACGTCCGCAACGCCCTCCACGAGACCCTGGATGCGCTGCGGTCGGCGCCGTCGCGCCTGGCCGTCGTCACGCGCGGCGCCGTCTCGGCGGACGGCGAGGACGTCACCGACCTGGCCGGTGCCGCCGTGTGGGGCCTCGTCCGCAGCGCCCAGTCCGAGGACCCCGGACGGTTCGTCCTCATCGACGTCGACGACGACCAAGCGGACATCGACGCCGCCCTGGCCACCGGCGAACCGCAGGTCGCCGTCCGCTCGGACGGCCTGTACGCGCCCCGCCTGGCACGGCTGACCGCACCGTCCGCCGAGGAGGCGCCTGGTTTCGGCGACTCCGTGCTGATCACCGGCGCGTCCGGGGCGCTGGGCGGACTCATCGCGCGGCACCTCGTCACCGCGCACGGCGTGCGGCGCCTGCTGCTGACCAGCCGCCGGGGCGCGGCGGCGCCCGGAGCGCCCGAACTCGCCGAAGAGCTGGCGGGCCTGGGCGCCGAGGTCGAGTTCGCCGCCTGCGACGTCGCCGACCGCGACGCCCTCGCCGCGCTGCTCGCCGGACGTTCCCTGACGGGTGTCGTGCACGCCGCCGGCGTCCTGGACGACGGCGTCGTCGCCTCGCTGACCCCCGAGCGCCTGGACCGCGTCCTGCGCCCGAAGGCCGACGCCGCGCTGCACCTGCACGAGCTGACCCGCGACATGCCGCTGACGGCGTTCGTGCTGTTCTCGTCCGCCGCCGGAGTGATCGGAGCGCCCGGCCAGGGCAACTACGCCGCCGCGAACGCGCTTCTCGACGCCCTCGCCGCGCACCGCCGCGCCGAGGGACTGCCCGCGCAGTCCCTCGCCTGGGGACCGTGGAGCCAGGCCGCCGGCATGGCCGGAGCTCTGGACGCCGCCGACCGGTCCCGGATGTCGCGCGGCGGCGTCCTCCCGCTCTCCGAGAGCGACGGCCTGGCCCTCCTCGACGCCGCCGTCCGGACGGGCGAGGCCGCACCCGTCCCGCTCAGGCTCGACCTGGCCGCGGTCCGCGCGAGCGGCGCCGTCCCGGACCTGTTGCGCGGCCTCGTGCCCGCCGTCTCCCGCGGCACCGCCGGAACCCGCGCCGGAGCCGACGGCCTGCACCGCTCCCTCGCCGGCCTGCCCGAGGACGAGCGGCTCGGCGTCCTGCTCACCCTCGTCCGCGGCCAGGCCGCCGCCGCGCTCGGCTACGGCGGACCGGACGCCGTCGACCCCGACCGCGCGTTCCGCGACCTCGGCGTCGACTCCCTCGCCGCCGTCGAACTCCGCAACGGCCTCGGCGAGGCCACCGGCCTGCGGCTCGCCGCGACGCTCGTGTTCGACCACCCGACGCCCGCCGTCCTCGCCCGCCACCTGCTGGACGAGCTGTCGGGCACCGCGACCGACGCCCCGGTCACGGCCGCCGCCGTCACCGCCGCCGGAGACGACGACCCGATCGCGATCGTCGCCATGGCCTGCCGCTACCCGGGAGGCGTCCGCACCCCCGACGACCTGTGGCGCCTGCTGGCCGACGGTGTGGACGCGATCTCCCCGTTTCCGTCCGACCGCGGCTGGGACATCGGCCGCGTCTACGACCCCGACGGCACCCGCCCCCAGACCAGCTACGTCAACGAGGGCGGCTTCCTGCACGACGCGGCCGAGTTCGACCCCGGCTTCTTCGGGATCAGCCCCAATGAGGCCCTCATCATGGATCCGCAGCAGCGGCTGCTGCTGGAGGCGTCCTGGGAGGTCCTGGAGCGGGCGGGGATCGATCCGACGACGCTGAAGGGCAGTCCGACCGGTGTGTTCGCCGGGATGATGTACCACGACTACACCTACAACAGCAGTACCGGCGCGATCGCGTCCGGCCGCGTCTCCTACACCCTCGGCCTCGAAGGCCCGGCGGTCACGGTCGACACGGCGTGCTCGTCCTCGCTGGTGGCCCTGCACTGGGCGGCGCAGGCCCTCCGCTCCGGCGAATGCTCCCTGGCCCTCGTCGGCGGCGTCGCCGTGATGGCCACGCCCGAGACGTTCGTCGAGTTCAGCGAGCAGCGCGGCCTGTCCCCGGACGCCCGCTGCAAGTCCTTCGCCGCCGGAGCCGACGGCACCATCTGGGCCGAAGGCGTCGGGATGCTGCTGGTGGAGCGGCTGTCGGACGCGCGCCGCAACGGTCATCCGGTGCTGGCGCTCGTTCGCGGGACGGCTACGAATCAGGATGGCGCGTCGAACGGTCTGACCGCGCCGAACGGCCCGTCGCAGCGTCGGGTAATCCGGCAAGCGCTGGCGAATGCGGGTCTGACGACGTCCGATGTGGACGCGGTCGAGGCGCATGGCACGGGGACGACGCTGGGCGACCCGATCGAGGCTCAGGCTCTGCTCGCCACCTATGGGCAGGAGCGGGACGAGCCGCTGTGGCTGGGGTCGATCAAGTCGAACATCGGCCACACCCAGGCCGCCGCCGGGGTCGCCGGGATCATCAAGATGATCGAGGCGATGCGGCACGGCGTCCTGCCCAAGACGCTGCATGTGGACGAGCCGTCGCCGCAGGTGGATTGGGACGCCGGTGACGTCCGGCTGCTGACCGAGGCGCGCGAGTGGCCGCGCGGCGATCGTCCGCGCCGGGCAGGGGTCTCGTCCTTCGGAATCAGCGGCACCAATGCGCACGTCATCATCGAAGAGGCGGAGCCGGTCGAGGACGAGCCGGAAGAGCGCCGCGACCTGCCGGCCGTGCCGCTCGTTGTGTCCGCCAAGACGCCTGAGGCGCTGCAAGCCCAGATCGAGCGGTTCTCCGCGTTCGTCCAGGACCAGAACGAGCTGGACGTGGCGTTCTCGGCGGCGACGGGTCGTGCGGCGTTGGATCACCGCGCCGTGCTGGTCGGGTCCGAGGTTGTGTCGGGTTCGGTGAGCGACGGGAAGCTGGCGTTCCTGTTCACGGGCCAAGGCAGCCAGCGGGTCGGCATGGGCCGGGAGCTGTATGAGACCTTCCCGGCGTTCGCGGCGGCGTTCGACGAGGTGTGCGCGGCCTTGGAGTTGCCGCTCAAGGACGTGATCTGGTCGGACGCGGACGCGTTGAACCGCACCGAGTTCACCCAGCCAGCGATCTTCGCCCTGGAAGTCTCGCTATTCCGCCTTGTGGAGTCGTGGGGCATCCGGCCTGACTTCCTCGCCGGTCACTCGATCGGCGAATTGGCCGCCGCGCACGTTGCCGGAGTTTTCAACCTGGAGGATGCAGCCCGCCTCATTTCGGCTCGGGGCCGTCTGATGCAGGCGCTTCCATCCGGTGGCGCGATGGTCGCCATCCAGGCCACCGAGGACGAGGTCGCTCCCCACCTCACCGATGAGGTCGGGATCGCCGCCGTCAACAGCCCAACCTCCATCGTGATCTCCGGCGCCGAGGAGGCCGTGGCAGCGGTCGTCGAGCACTTCGCCGATCGCAAGACAACGCGGCTGAAGGTGTCCCACGCCTTCCACTCGCCGCTGATGGACCCGATGCTGGAGGACTTCCGCAAGGTCGCCGAGACGATCGTCTACAGCGAGCCGGCGATCCGCCTGACCAAGGACGTCACCTCGGCCGACTACTGGGTCCGGCACG
Organism: Actinomadura fibrosa; assembly: GCF_900659615.1. Lineage (GTDB taxonomy): Bacteria > Actinomycetota > Actinomycetes > Streptosporangiales > Streptosporangiaceae > Spirillospora > Spirillospora fibrosa. Next base: position 21,589 of record NZ_CAACUY010000084.1, read on the forward strand.
TCCGCGAGGCTGTGAGGTTCGCCGACGACGTCCGCCACCTCGACGGCGAAGGCGTCACCCGGTACCTGGAGATCGGCCCGGACGGCGTCCTGACCGCGATGGCGCAGCAGACCGCCGACGGCACCATGGCCGCAACCCTCCGCCGCGACCGACCCGAGACCGAGAGCCTGTTCATCGGCATCGGACGGCTTCACACGGTCGGCGTCAAGGTGGACTGGAACGCCGTCTTCGATGGTCGCGGCGCGCGGCGTGTCGAGTTGCCGACCTATCCCTTCCAGCGCCAGTCGTTCTGGATCGAGCCGGGGCGCGGGTCCGAGACGTCCGACCATCCGCTGCTGGACGCGGCCGTCGCCGTGGCCGGGGCAGACCAGACGGTGCTGACCGGGCGGCTGTCGGCCGGATCGCAGCCGTGGCTGGCCGATCACACGGTCGGGGGAGCGGTCGTCTTCCCCGGGACCGGGTTCGTGGAACTGGCGGTCCGCGCGGGCGACGAGGTCGGCTGCGGCCGGGTCGACGATTTGACGATCGAGGCGCCGCTCGTGCTGCCCGACAGCGGCGGTGTGGCCGTGCAGGTCGTGGTCGGCGCGGCGGACGAGTCCGGGCGCCGTTCCGTCGAGATCTACTCGCGCGGTGAGGACGACCTGCACCGTCCGTGGGCCCGCCACGCCACCGGGACGCTCGCCGCGGCGACCGCGGGCACCGCGATCGACCTGGCGCAATGGCCTCCGCCCGGCGCCGAGCCGGTCAACGTGGACGGCCTCTACGGGCAGCTGGCCGAAGGCGGTCTGGACTACGGACCGGCCTTCCAAGGGCTCAAGGCCGCGTGGCGGCGTGGCGACGAGGTGTTCGCCGAGGTCGCGCTGTCCGGCGACCCGGACCGGTTCGGCCTCCACCCCGCCCTCCTCGACTCGGCCCTGCACACGATCCCGCTGCTGTCGGACGGGGACCGCGTCGTCCTGCCGTTCGCCTGGACGGGAGTGGAACTGCACGCGTCCGGTGCCGCCCTGCTGCGCGTACGCGTCGCGTCGCGCGGGGAGGAGCAGGTCAGCCTCGATGCGGTGGACGGCGCAGGCGAGCCGGTTGTCTCCGTCGAGTCGCTGGCGCTGCGTCCGATCGGCGAGCAGCGGCTGACCCGAGTCGACTCGCTGTTCGAGATGGCGTGGGCGCCGGTGGCCTCCCGCGGCGACGCGTCCACCGACGACGTGACGGTCCTGCGCATCGACGACGGGACCCCGGCGCGGTCGGCCCTGCACCAGGTGCTCCGGGCACTCCAGGAGGAGAGCGGCGCGCTCGCGGTCGTCACGCGGGGCGCCGTCTCGGTGGGCGGCGAGGACGTCACCGACCTGGCCGGCGCGGCGGCGTGGGGACTGGTCCGCAGCGCCCAGTCGGAGGATCCGGAACGGTTCGTTCTGGTCGACGCGGCCGACGACGCGGAGATCGCACTGGCCTTGGCAACCGGTGAGGCGCAGGTCGCGGTCCGGGACGGCAAGGCGTACGCGCCCCGCCTGGTCCCGGCGGCGGACACGGAGTCCGCGCCCTCCTCGGCCTTCGGCGACTCGGTTCTGATCACCGGGGCCCTCGGCGCGCTGGGCGGGCTCATCGCCCGCCACCTGGTGACCGAGCACGGCGTCCGGCACCTCCTGCTGACGAGCCGTCGCGGCATGGACGCCCCGGGTGCGGCCGACCTCGTCGACGAGCTCACCGCGCTCGGCGCGCAGGTGGAAGTGGCCGCGTGCGACGTGGCCGACCGCGACGCGCTGGCGGAGCTGCTCGACGGACGCGAGCTGTCGGGCGTGGTGCACGCCGCGGGTGTCCTGGACGACGGGGTGGTCCCGTCCCTCACGCCCGAGCGTCTCGACCGGGTCTTCAGCCCCAAGGCCGAGGCCGCGCTGCACCTGCACGAGCTGACCCGCGGCATGCCGCTGTCGGCGTTCGTGCTGTTCTCGTCGGCGGCCGGAGTGCTCGGCGCGCCCGGGCAGGGCAACTACGCGGCCGCGAACGCCTACCTGGACGCGCTCGCCGCGCACCGCCGCGCGAACGACCTGCCCGCCCAGTCCCTCGCCTGGGGGCTGTGGGAGAACGACGGCGGCATGGCGGGCGATCTCGCCGACCGCGACCGGCAGCGCATCGACCGCTCCGGCGTCACCGGCCTGTCGGCCGCGCAGGGGCTCCGGCTCTTCGACACGGCGGGCGGCCTCGGCGCGTCCCTGCTGGTGCCGATGCGCCTGGACGCGGCCGGGCTCACGGACGTCCCGTACATGCTGCGCGGCCTGGTCCGCGGGCGGAGCCGCCGCGTCGCGCAGGGCGAGGCGTCGGCGCTCCGGCAGCGGCTCGCCGGTCTGGCCCCGGCGGACCGGGACGAGTTCGTCCTCGACCTCGTCCGGACCCAGACGGCCGCCATCGTCGGGCACGCCGGTCCAGAGGCGGTCGAGCCGGAACGCGCGTTCCGCGACCTCGGCTTCGACTCCCTCGCCGCGGTCGAGCTCCGCAACGGCCTCGGCGAGGCGACGGGCCTGCGGCTCCCGGCGACGCTCGTGTTCGACTACCCGACGCCCACCGCCCTCACGCGCCACCTCCTGGACGAGCTGTGGGGCGGGGTCGAGGAGAGCGCGGTCGTCGCCCCCGTCGTGGCGGCCGGCGACGACCCGATCGCGATCATCGGCATGGCCTGCCGCTACCCGGGCGGAGTCGCCTCGCCCGAGGACCTGTGGCGGCTGCTCTCCGGCGGCGTGGACGCCATCTCCACGTTCCCGTCCGACCGCGGCTGGGACCTGGAGCGGATCTACGACCCCGAAGGCGTCCGGCCCGAGACCAGCTACGTCGACCAGGGCGGCTTCCTCTACGACGCGGCCGAGTTCGACCCCGGCTTCTTCGGGATCAGCCCCAACGAGGCGCTGACCATGGACCCGCAGCAGCGGCTTCTCCTGGAGGCGTCGTGGGAGGCGCTGGAGCGGGCGGGGATCGACCCGACGACGCTGAAGGGCAGTCCGACCGGTGTGTTCGCCGGGATGATGTACCACGACTACACCTACAACAGCAGCACCGGCGCGATCGCGTCCGGCCGCGTCTCCTACACCCTCGGCCTCGAAGGCCCCGCCGTCACGATCGACACCGCGTGCTCGTCGTCGCTGGTCGCACTCCACCTGGCCGCTCAGGCGCTCCGCTCGGGCGAGTGCACCCTCGCGCTCGCGGGCGGCGTGACGGTGATGGCGACCCCTGAGACGTTCATCGAGTTCAGCCGCCAGCGGGGCATGGCGTCCGACGGCCGCTGCAAGTCGTTCTCGGCGTCCACGGACGGCACCGGCTGGGGCGAAGGCGTCGGGATGCTTCTGGTCGAGCGGCTGTCGGACGCGCGCCGCAACGGCCACCCCGTGCTGGCGATCGTTCGCGGGACGGCCACCAACCAGGACGGCGCGTCCAACGGTTTGACCGCGCCGAACGGCCCGTCGCAGCGTCGCGTCATCCGCCAGGCCCTGGCCAATGCCGGTCTGACGACGTCCGATGTGGACGCGGTCGAGGCGCACGGCACCGGGACGACGCTGGGCGACCCGATCGAGGCCCAAGCCCTGCTCGCGACTTATGGGCAGGAGCGGGACGAGCCGCTGTGGCTCGGGTCGATCAAGTCGAACATCGGCCACACCCAGGCCGCCGCCGGGGTCGCCGGAGTCATCAAGATGATCCAGGCGATCCGGCACGGCGTCCTGCCCAAGACCCTGCACGTGGACGAGCCGACTCCCGAAGTCGACTGGGACGCGGGTTCGGTCCGGCTGCTGACCGAGGCGCGCGAGTGGCCGAGCAACGGCCGTCCGCGCCGGGCGGGGATCTCGTCCTTCGGGATCAGCGGGACCAACGCCCACGTCATCATCGAAGAGGCGCCGGCCGTCGAGCAGGAGCCGCAAGAGCGCCGCGACCTGCCGGTGGTGCCGATCGTCGCCTCGGCGAGGACGCGCCAGGCGCTCGACGCCCAGGTCGAGCGATTCAGGGCTCATGTCCAGGACCGGAACGAGCTGGACGTGGCGTTCTCGGCCGCGACGGGACGCGCCGCGCTGGACCACCGCGCCGTGCTCATCGGCTCAGAGACAATCACCGATGTCGCCGGTTCCGGCAAGCTGACGTTCCTGTTCACAGGGCAGGGCAGCCAGCGGGTCGGGATGGGCCGCGAGCTGTATGACACGTTCCCGGCGTTCGCGGCCGCGTTCGACGAGGTCTGCGACGCGCTCGACATGCCGCTCAAGGACGTGGTCTGGGACGACGCGGACGCGTTGAACCGCACCGAGTTCACCCAGCCCGCCATCTTCGCGCTGGAAGTCGCGCTGTTCCGTCTCGTCGAGTCGTGGGGCATCCGGCCTGACTTCCTAGCTGGTCATTCGATCGGCGAACTGGCCGCGGCGCACGTCGCAGGGGTCTTCAGCCTGGAGGACGCAGCCCGCCTCATCTCGGCTCGGGGCCGTCTGATGCAGGCGCTCCCGTCCGGCGGAGCGATGGTCGCGATCCAGGCCACCGAGGACGAGGTCATCCCGCACCTCACCGATGAGGTCGGGATAGCTGCCGTCAACAGCCCGACCTCCATCGTCATCTCCGGCACCGAGGAGGCCGTGTCAGCGGTCGTCGAGCACTTCACCGATCGCAAAACGACTCGCCTGAAGGTCTCTCACGCGTTCCATTCGCCGCTGATGGACCCGATGCTGGAGGACTTCCGCAAGGTCGCCGAAACGATCGTCTACAGCGAGCCGACGATCAAGCTGACCAAGGACGTCACCTCGCCCGACTACTGGGTCCGGCACGTCCGCGAGGCTGTGAGGTTCGCCGACGACGTCCGGTACCTCGACGGCGAAGGCGTCACCCGCTTCCTGGAGATCGGCCCGGACGGTGTCCTGACCGCGATGGCGCAGCAGACGACCGAAGGCACCATGGCCGCAACCCTGCGCCGCGACCGCCCCGAGACCGAGAGCCTGTTCACCGGCATCGGACGCCTGTACGCAGCGGGTGTCCAGGTCGACTGGGACGCGGTCTTCGACGGCACCGGCGCGCAGCGGGTCGATCTGCCCACCTACCCCTTCCAGCGGCAGCGCTTCTGGATCGAGTCGTCCACCGGATTGGACGACACCGGCCATCCGCTGTTGGGCGTGATGGTCGAGCTGCCCGACTCCGGTGGGGTGGTGTGCACCGGGCGCCTCTCGCTCGACGCGCAGCCGTGGCTGGCGGACCATGCGGTCGGCGAGTCCGTGGTCTTCCCCGGGACGGGAATCGTCGAGCTGGCGATCCGCGCGGGCGACGAGGTGGGCTGCGGCCGCCTCGACGAGCTGACCATCGAGGCTCCGCTGCTGCTTCCTGAGCAGGGCGGGACCCAGGTCCGCGTCACGGCCGGGGCGGCGGACGAGGCGGGCCGGCGGTCGGTGAGCGTGCACTCGCGGTCCGGTGACGTGTGGGTGCGCCACGCGGAGGGCGTCCTGTCGGCGGAAGCGCGGAACACGGTCCCGGATCTGGCGCAGTGGCCGCCCGCGGCCGCCGATCCGGTGGACCTCGACGGTTTCTACGAGGGCTTGGCCGACGCCGGGCTGGTCTACGGGCCGCTGTTCCAGGGCCTCAAGGCCGCGTGGCGGCGCGGTGACGAGGTGTTCGCCGAGGTCGCGCTGTCCGGCGACCCGGACCGCTTCGGTGTCCACCCCGCCCTCCTCGACGCGGCGCTGCACGCGGTCGCGCTGTCCGGCGGCGAGCCGTCGCTGCCGTTCGCGTGGTCCGGTGTGGAGTTGCACGCGGCGGGCGCGCGGACGCTGCGGGTGCGGATCGTCCGGGCCGGGGACGGCGCGGTGGCGATCGAGGCGGCCGACGGTGACGGGACCGCGGTGGCGTCGGTCGGGTCGCTCGCGCTGCGGCCGTTCGCCGCGGACGCGTTCTCCGGCGCGGCGGGCGGCCACCGGTCGCTGTTCCAGGTCGCCTGGACGCCGGTGACGGCGCCCACCGCGGGCGCCGCGGCCGCGAACCGGTCCGGCGACGACGTCGAGGTGCTCCACGCCGAGGGTCCGGATCTGCGGCCGGCGCTGCACAAGGTCCTGGAGGCGCTCCAGTCGGAGGCGTCCAGGCTGGTGATCGTGACGCGGGGCGCCGTGTCGGTGGACGGCGAGGACGTCACCGACCTGGCCGGTGCCGCGGTGTGGGGCCTGGTCCGCAGCGCCCAGTCGGAGGATCCGGACCGGGTCGTCATCGCCGACCTCGAAGGCGGCGCCGACGAGGAACTGGACATGGCGCTGGCGAGCGGGGAGCCGCAGGTCGCCGTCCGGGCGGGGAGGGCCTACGCGCCCCGGCTCGTCCGGGCCGCCGCGGGTGGGAGCGTCGAGGCGCCGTCCTCGGTCTTCGAGGACGACGGCGGCACCGTACTGATCACCGGTGCGACGGGTGCGCTGGGCGGTCTGATCGCTCGGCACCTCGTCACCGCGCACGGGGTGCGGCGGCTGCTGCTCACCAGCCGGCGGGGCGCGGACGCGCCGGGCGCCGCCGGGCTGCGGGACGAGCTTGCCACCCTCGGCGCGGACGTCGAGCTGGCCGCCTGCGACACGTCCGACCGCGCGGCGCTGGAGAAGCTGCTGAGCGGCCGGACGCTGTCCGCGGTGATCCACGCGGCGGGTGTGCTCGATGACGGCGTGGTCTCCTCCCTCACGCCCGCGCGCGTCGACAAGGTGTTGGCGCCCAAGGCGGAGGCGGCCCTCCACCTCCACGAGCTGACGCGCGGTATGGACCTGACCGCGTTCGTGCTGTTCTCGTCGGCGGCGGGCGTGATCGGCGCGCCCGGCCAGGGCAACTACGCCGCGGCGAACAGTTTCCTGGACGCGCTCGCCGCGCACCGCCGCGCGAACGGCCTGCCTGCCCAGTCCCTCGCCTGGGGGCTGTGGGAGAGCGACGACGGCATGGCCGCGTCGCTGGAAGGCGCCGACATGTCGCGGCTGTCGCGGAGCGGCACCGGTGCCCTGCCGGTCGCCGAGGGGCTGGAGCTGTTCGACGTCGCCGGGGCGCTGGCCGAGCCCGTACTGGTCCCGATGAGCCTGGACACGCGGGCGCTGGACGCGTCCGAGGTCCCCGCGATGCTGCGTGGGCTCGCCCGCGGACCGGCGCGGCGCGCCGTGTCGGCGGGGCAGGCGGGCGAGGCCGCGGTGCTGCGGCGGCGGCTGGCGGCGCTGCCCGCGGACGAGCGGTTCGACGAGCTGCTCGACCTCGTCCGGACGCACGCGGCGGCGGTCCTCGGGCACGCCGGCGCGGAGGCGGTCGAGCCTGGTCGGGCGTTCGGCGAGCTCGGCTTCGACTCGCTCGCCGCGGTCGAGTTCCGCAACGGGCTGAACGCGGCGGTCGGGCTGCGGCTGCCGCCCACGCTCGTGTTCGACCACCCGAACGCCAAGGCGCTCGCCGACCACCTCACCTCGGAGCTCGCTCCCGACGAGGACGGCGGCGACGACGGCGCGGAGGAGCGGACGGTCCGCCGCCTGCTCGACTCGATCCCGCTGTCCCGGCTGCGCGACGCCGGGCTGATGGACGCCCTGCTCGAACTCGCGGGCGCCGCGCCCGCCCCGTCCGCGTCCGCCGCGTCCGGGCCCGGCACGGAGCCGGACCGGGACGAGATCGACGCGATGGACACCGAAGGCCTGATCAGCATGGCGCTGGAAGGCACCGACCTCGATGACGCGACGCGGGAATCCTGAGGAGACGATGGCCGACACCGACCCGAAGCTCGTGGCGGCGCTCCGCGCGTCGCTCAAGGAGACCGAGAAGCTGCGGACGCGCAACCGCGCGCTGGAGTCCGCGTCCCGCGAGCCCATCGCGATCGTGGGCATGACCTGCCGGTACCCGGGCGCGGCGTCGCCCGCGGAGCTGTGGCGGATGGTCGCGGACGGCGTGGACGCCGTCTCGGGCTTCCCGTCCGGCCGCGGCTGGGACGAGGCGGCGATCTACGACCCGGAGCCAGGGCGGCCCGGTAAGACGTACGCGCGGGAGGGCGGCTTCCTGCACGACGCCGCCGAGTTCGACCCCGAGTTCTTCGGGATCGGCCCGAACGAGGCGCTGACCATGGACCCGCAGCAGCGGCTCCTGCTGGAGGCGTCATGGGAGGCGCTGGAGCGGGCCGGGATCGACCCGACCTCCCTCAAGGGCAGCGCGACCGGCGTGTTCGCCGGGATGATGTACCACGACTACACCTACAACAACAGCACGGGCGCGATCGCCTCGGGCCGCGTCGCCTACTCCCTCGGGCTGGAGGGCCCGGCGGTCACGGTGGACACCGCCTGCTCGTCGTCGCTGGTCGCGCTGCACTGGGCGATCCAGGCGCTGCGGACGCGGGAGTGCTCGCTCGCGCTCGTCGGCGGCGTGACGGTGATGGCGACGCCCGAGACGTTCGTGGAGTTCAGCCGCCAGCGCGGGCTGTCCGCCGACGGCCGCTGCAAGTCCTACGCGGCCGCCGCCGACGGCACCGGCTGGGGCGAGGGCGTCGGCATGCTCGTCGTCGAGCGGCTGGAGGACGCGCGCCGCAACGGCCACCCCGTGCTGGCGGTCGTCCGCGGCTCCGCCGTCAACCAGGACGGCGCGTCCAACGGGCTGACCGCGCCGAACGGGCCGTCCCAGCGCCGCGTGATCAGGCAGGCGCTCGCCGCGGCCCGCGTGTCCGCCGACCAGGTCGACCTGGTCGAGGGGCACGGCACCGGGACGACGCTCGGCGACCCGATCGAGGCGCAGGCGCTCCTCGCCACCTACGGCCGGGAGCGCGAGCGCCCGCTGTGGCTCGGGTCGATCAAGTCGAACATCGGGCACACGCAGGCCGCCGCGGGCGTCGCCGGGATCATCAAGGTCGTCGAGGCGATCCGGCACGGCGTCATGCCGAGGACCCTGCACGTGGACGAGCCGACGCCCGCCGTCGACTGGTCGGCGGGGAACGTGCGGCTGCTCACCGAGCCGCGGCCGTGGCCGTCGGAGGGGCGCCCCCGCCGGGGCGCGGTGTCGTCGTTCGGCATCAGCGGCACCAACGCCCACGTGATCATCGAGGAGGCGCCGCCGGTCGAGGACGACGCGGAGCCCGCCGCCCTTGCCGCCGGGCCCGTCCTGTGGACGCTGTCGGCGAGGAGCACCGCCGCCCTCCGCGCGCAGGCCGAGCGCCTACACGCCCACCTCGACCAGCACCCCGATCTCACCCCAGCGGACGTCGGCCTGTCCCTCGCGACCGGCCGCGCGGCGCTCGAACACCGCGCGGCGATCGTCGGTGAAGGCCGCGCGGAGCTCGTCGCGGGACTCGCGGCGCTGGCCGGGGGAGGCGCGTCGCCGTCCGTGGTCACGGGCAAGGCCCGCGAAGGCAAGCTGGCGTTCCTGTTCACGGGTCAGGGCAGCCAGCGCGTCGGCATGGGCCGCGAGCTGTATGAGACCTTCCCGGCGTTCGCGGCGGCGTTCGACGAGGTGTGCGCGGCCTTGGAACTGCCGCTCAAGGACGTGGTCTGGGACGACGAGGAAGCCCTCAACCGCACCGAGTTCACCCAACCGGCCATCTTCGCGCTCGAAGTCGCCCTGTTCCGCCTGATCGAGTCGTGGGGCATCCGGCCTGACTTCCTCGCCGGGCACTCGATCGGCGAACTGGCCGCCGCACACGTCGCAGGGGTCTTCGGCCTGGAGGATGCAGCCCGTCTGATCACCGCCCGAGGGCGTCTGATGCAGGCACTCCCGTCCGGCGGCGCGATGGTCGCCATCCAGGCCACCGAGGACGAAGTCACTCCTCACCTCACCGATGAGGTAGGGATCGCCGCCGTCAACAGCCCTTCCTCCATCGTGATCTCCGGCACCGAGGACGCCGTGGCAGCGGTCGCCGCGCATTTCACCGACCGCAAGACGACCCGGCTCACGGTCTCCCACGCCTTCCACTCGCCGCTCATGGACCCGATGCTCGACGACTTCCGCAAGGTCGCCGAGACGGTCACCTACGGCAAGCCGACGATCCGCCTGGCCAAGGACGTGTCGTCCGCCGACTACTGGGTGCGGCACGTCCGCGACGCCGTCCGGTTCGCCGACGACGTCCGGCACCTGGAGGGCGCGGGCGTCACGCGGTTCCTGGAGATCGGGCCCGACGGGGTCCTCGCGGCGATGGCCCGGCCGACGGCGCCGGACGCGGTCACCGCGGCGGCCCTCCGCCGCGACCGGCCCGAGGCCGCGACGCTCCTCATGGCGGTCGCGAACCTGCACGTCACGGGCTCCTCGCCTGACTGGGGTGCCGTCTTCGCGGGGAGCGGTGCGCGCCGCGCCGACCTGCCGACCTACCCGTTCCAGCGGCGCCGCTTCTGGCTGGCGGAACCGCTGGACGGCGGAGGCGGGGACGCGGCGTCCATGGGCCTGACCGCGGTCGGCCATCCGCTGCTGGGCGCCGAGGTGGCCGTGCCGGACTCGGAGACGGTCGTCTTCACCGGGCGCCTCTCGACGGACACGCAGCCCTGGCTCGCCGACCACGAGGTCCTCGGCGCGACGCTGCTGCCCGGGACGGCGTTCGTGGAACTGGCCGTGCGCGCCGGAGACCAGGTCGGCTGCGGCGTCCTGGACGAGCTGACGCTGCACGCGCCGCTGGTGCTGCCCGAGCGGGGCGGCGCCGGGTTGCGGGTGACGGTCGGTGACCCGTCCGACGACGCGGGCCGACGCCCGATTGCCGTCCACTCGCGTTCCGGGGAGGACGGCGAGTGGGTCCTGCACGCCGAAGGCGTCCTCGCGCCCGAGGGCACGGCGGCGACCGCGCCGTCCGACCTGGCGCAGTGGCCTCCGCCCGGTGCGGTGGAACTGGGCGTGGACGGCGCGTACGAGCGCCTCCACGAACTCGGCTACGCCTACGGCCCGGTGTTCCAGGGCTTGAAGGCCGCCTGGCGGGCCGGGGACGAGACATACGCCGAGGTCGCGCTCGACGATGAGGCGGGCGCGGAGCGGTTCGTCCTGCATCCGGCCCTTCTCGACTCGGCCCTGCACGCGCTGATGCTCGACCCGGGCGAGGACGACGCGGCGGCGCTGCCGTTCGTCTGGAGCGGGGTGCGGCTGCACGTCTCCGGTGCCGCGGCGGCGCGGGTCCGGCTGGCGCCGAAGGGCGAGGGCGAGATGGAGATCACCGTCGCCGACGCGCAGGGACGCCCGGTCGCGCACGTCGAGTCGCTGATCGTGCGGCGGGTGACCCTCGACCAGCTCGCACCGGCGCAGGCCGGGCCGGGCGACTCGCTCTTCCACATCGAGTGGGAGCCCGTCCCGGCGCCCATCGTCCTCGCGCCCGCCTCCGACTGGGTGAGGGTCGCCGACTTGGCCGAGGTTCCCGGACGCGTGCCGGCGACGGTGGTCCTGACCCTCCCCGCCGGGACGGACGGCGGCGTCGCGGAGGCCGTCAGGACGGTCACCTCCGATGTCCTCCGGACCGTCCAGGCGTGGCTGGCCGAGGAGCGGTTCGCCGACTCCCGCCTCATGGTGGTCACGCGCGCCGACGACCTCGCGCACGCGGCCGTGTGGGGCCTGGTCCGCGCGGCGCGAGCTGAGGACCCGGACCGTTTCGCCCTCCTCGACATCGACACCCCCGACGGCTCGGACGGCCTGGACGACGACGGGCTCGCGCGGGCCGTCGCGTCCGGCGAGCCGGAGCTGCGGCTTCGCGGCGGTGAGCTTTCCGTCCCGCGCTTGGTCCGCACCCCTCCCGCGGCGGAGCGGGACGCCGCCTGGGACCGGCCCGGAACCGTGCTGGTCACTGGCGGGACGGGCGGGCTCGGCGCGCTCCTCGCCCGGCATCTCGTCGCCGAGCACGGCGTCCGGGACCTCCTGCTGACCAGCCGCCGCGGCGCGGACGCGGACGGCGCCGCCGCGCTGCGCGACGAGCTGGCCGGACTCGGCGCCGCCGTCGAGATCGCGGCGTGCGACGTCGCCGACCGGGACGCGCTCGAAGCGCTGCTGCGCGGGCGGACCCTCGCCGCGGTCCTGCACACGGCGGGCGTCCTCGCCGACGGCATGATCGGCGGTCTGACGCCGGGCGACCTCGACCGCGTGTTCCGCCCCAAGGTGGACGGCGCGCTCCACCTGCACGAGCTCACCCGCGACCAGGACCTCGGCGCGTTCGTGCTGTTCTCCTCGGCGGCGGGCGTGTTCGGCTCGCCCGGCCAGGGCAACTACGCCGCCGCCAACACCTTCGTCGACGCGCTCGCGCGGCGGCGCCGCGCCGAGGGGCTGCCCGCGCAGTCCCTCGCCTGGGGCCTGTGGGCCGCGGACGGCGGCGGGATGGCGCAGGGACTGACCGAGGCCGACCTCGGCCGGATGCGCCGCCAGGGGATGCCCGCGCTTTCGGCCGCCGAAGGGCTGGCGCTGTTCGACCTGGCGTCCGCCCGCCCGGAACCGGTGCTGGTGCCGATGGGCCTGGACGTCCGGGCGCTGCGCGCCGGGACCGGCGGCGAACCGCCCGTGCTGCTGCGCGGCCTCGTGCCGCC
>NZ_CAACUY010000085.1 GCF_900659615.1 Actinomadura fibrosa
GTCGAAGATGGCGGCGTCTTCGGGGTTGAGCCAGCCTTTGAGGTAGCGGCCGCCGTCCAGCGATCGAGTTGAGGTGATCCAGGAGCGGTCGTAGCCGCGCTTGGAGTCGGGGTCGGGCTCTTCGGTGCCGTCGCGGTCGGCGATGACGTCGCGGATGCGGGTGCCGAAGGCGGCGATCTTTCCGGCGGAGAAGCCCTGGTCAACCATGTCCAGCAGGAGGGCCTCGGCCTTGGCGCAGTCGGCATCGTCCAGGCGGGTTACGGCGGTGGCGATGGTGGCGGCGTAGCCGTAGGACAGGCGGCCCGTGGTCAGGCGTTCAGTGAGGGCTGGAAGGCGGTGGTGTTGGCGGGCCAGGGTCAGGCGTTCCCTGGCGCGGGCTTCGCGCATGCCCAACCGGGTGCGCAGCCAGGCTTGTGCGGACGGCAGGCCCCAGCGGCGCATCTCGCCTGAGGTGTCGACCTTGCCGATCAGTCCGGCCAGGGCGCTCTCGGTCAGGTCGACCGCCCGGCCCAGGGTCTCGGCCAGCTCCATGCACGCGGACGGGCTCTCGGGCACTTCACGCCGGGCGAGTTCGGCCGCGATCGAGTCCGCCGCGTCCACCAATTCCCTGGTGGACATCGACGCCACGTCGACCACTTCCGGAGCCATGGTTTAATTTTAGGCTGGCCGTTCCGGTGTTGTGACCAGATCGCAGTTATAGTATTCGCGCTTTGGCGTTACATCTAGACTGGGCCGAAGCGTATTATGGCGGTTTTTCCGGTGATGGTTACTACTGTCACGCTTAGGCCGTTCTCGGTGCCGGTGCTGTCGGGGCCCAATTGTAGGGTGAAGCGGCCTCCCGCGACCGAGGAGCTGCATTTGCGGCCGGTGCAGAGGCCCTCCGAGCGCGTGCCTAGGACGCGGCCGACGACCGTGACGGTGTCGGCAGTGATCGATTGGATCTGGACCGAGTCGACCCGCGTGTCGCGTGGTACGGGGATCTTCGTTGACGCGCTGACCTGCACTTCGCATCGGCCGGCGGCGCAGGCGGCGACGTTAGTGCCGTTGGCCGCCGGTGGGGGCTTGGAGGCGCTCGGGGACGTGGACGAGGCGGCCTTGCCGTCCGAGGTGCAGCCGCTCAGGGCGAGCGCGCCGATGGCTAGCGCGGCCATTGTCCGGATTTGGGTTGTTCTTCGCGTCGTGGCTCTCACGGCGGAGAGTCTGGCACGTCGCTGGGTCGGCAAGGGGGCTTCGAGGCAAGATCATCGGGCGGGAGGCGGGACCCCGCCTCCCGCCTTCAGAATTCTCAGGCTGTCGTGTCGGCCAGGAAGGTCAGGAGGTCCTGGCGGGTGACGATTCCGGCGGGTTTGCCGTCTATGAGGACTACCGCTGCGTCGCGTCCTTCCAGGACGGACATCATTCGGGAGACGGGTTCGCCTGAGCCGACCACGGGAAGGGGCGGGCTCATGTGCTTTTCCAGGGGGTCGTCGGAGCCGGCTTGGCCTTCATAGAGGGCGTGGAGCAGGACGCGTTCTTCCACCGCGCCTATCACCTCGCCCGCCATGACGTCGGGGTGGCCTGCGCCCGGGGAGACGACGGGCATTTGCGAGACGCCGAATTCCCGCAGAACCTTCACCGCTTCGCCTACCGTTTCGGTCGGGTGCATGTGGACGAAGCTCGGGAGGCCTTCGGGCTCTCCTTGGGCCTTCTGGGCGAGGACGTCTCCGACGGTGGTCTCCGCGGTGGAGTGGTCGTCGCTGAAGCCGTACTGGCGCATCCACTCGTCGTTGAAGATCTTGCTGAGGTAGCCGCGGCCGCCGTCGGGGAGGAGGACGACGATGACGGCGTCGGGGTCGGCCGCGGCGGCGACGCGGAGGGCGGCGACGACGGCCATGCCGCAGGAGCCGCCGACGAGGAGGGCCTCCTCGCGGGCGAGGCGGCGGGTCATGGTGAAGGAGTCCTTGTCGGACACGGCGATGACCTCGTCGCAGATGTCGCGGTCGTAGGTCTCGGGCCAGATGTCCTCGCCGACGCCCTCGGTGAGGTACGGGCGGCCGCTGCCGCCGGAGTAGACGGAGCCCTCCGGGTCCGCGCCGATGATCTTCACGCGGCCGCCGGAGACCTCCTTGAGGTAGCGGCCGGTGCCGCTGATGGTGCCGCCGGTGCCGATGCCCGCGACGAAGTGGGTGATGCGGCCCTCGGTCTGCTCCCAGAGCTCCGGGCCCGTGGTCTCGTAGTGGGAGCGGGGGTTCTCCTGGTTGGTGTACTGGTTCGGCTTCCAGGCGCCGGGGATCTCGGTGACCAGGCGGTCCGACACCGAGTAGTAGGAGTCGGGGTGGTCGGGGGACACGGCCGTCGGGCACACGACGACCTCGGCGCCGTAGGCGCGCAGGACGTCCACCTTGTCCTTGGCGACCTTGTCGGGGCAGACGAAGACGCAGCGGTAGCCGCGCTCCTGGGCCACGATGGCGAGGCCGACCCCGGTGTTGCCGGACGTCGGCTCGACGATCGTCCCGCCGGGCTTCAGCGCCCCGGACCGCTCGGCGGCGTCGATCATGCGGACCGCGATGCGGTCCTTCACCGAGCCTCCGGGGTTGAAGTACTCCACCTTGGCGAGGACCTGCGGCCCCCCGCCGCCGGTCACCTTGCGCAGCCGAACGAGCGGGGTGTTGCCCATCAGTTCGACGAGCGAGTCATGTACGTGCACCGCGACGTCCTTGTCGGTCAGTGGGTGTTGAGTGTGTTACATCCCTGTTCAACCCGCGTGTACCGCGGAGGGTCAGGATACGGAACCGGATAGATTCCCGTTGCCGACGGTAGCGCGCGGGGGCCGGAACGGGCATCAACACCCCGGGCGGGGGTACCGGGCAGGGTAGTGACGGAGGGTGATCGGGGCATGCTCAGAGCGTTCACGGCACGCCGGATCGCGGCGGCCGCGGCCTACGGGGGCGGGGGCATCACGGCTCTCGGCGGCATCACGTTCGGGCTCGTGGTGGTCGAGGCGAAGATGGCCAGGAAGATCATCCAGGCGACGCCGAACGGCGACCCTCCGGCCGCCGACGGCCTCTACGGCGGGTCGTCCGGTGGGGCGCCGCTGTCGCTGGTCATGCTCGGCGACTCGACCGCGGCGGGGCTCGGCGTCCACGAGCCGGACGAGACGCCGGCGGCGATGCTGGCGGCCGGGCTGTCGGCGATCGCGGAGCGGCCCGTCCGGCTGACGAACGTGGCGCGGTCCGGGTCGCAGTCGTCGGCGCTGAAGGAGCAGGTGGACCGGGCGCTGGAGGCACGGCCCGAGATCGCCGTCATCATGATCGGCGCGAACGACGTGACGAACCGGGTGTCGCCCGCGGAGTCCGTGCGGCATCTGGCGGAGGCCGTCACGCGGCTGCGGGCGGCGGACTGCCACGTCGTGGTGGGCACCTGCCCGGACCTCGGCTCGGTGAAGCCGCTGATGCAGCCGCTGCGGTGGATCGCGCGGCGGGCGAGCCGGCAGCTCGCGGCGGCGCAGACGATCGCGGTGGTGGAGCACGGCGGCCGGTCGGTGTCGCTCGGCGACCTGCTCGGTCCCGAGTTCGCCGCGGATCCGCTGTCGATGTTCAGCGAGGACCGCTACCACCCGTCGGCGCGCGGGTACGCGGCCGCGGCGGCGGCGGTGCTGCCGTCGATGGCGCACGCGCTCGACCTGGAGCCGGGGCTTGAGGCGCTGCCCGACCCGCGGCTCGGCGAGGGCGTCCTGCCGGTGTACCTGGCGGCGGCGGAGGCGGCGGAGGTGTCGGGCACCGAGGTGGCCGGCGCGTCCGTGGCCGGACGGGAGCGGGGGCCGCGGGGCCGCTGGGCCACGCTGCTGCGGCGGCGTTCGGTGCGTCCTGAGACGCCGCCTCCGTCGAGGGTGGCGCCCGACGTGGCCTGAACGGTCTTGGGGAGCGCCATACCTGAGCGTGGCGGGGCTGTTACTTTCGGTGGCTTCGGCGTCGTCACCCCTCGGGAGTCCCCCAATGGTCCTCGTTCGGCCGCGCGGTGTTCTGGTCATGGTCGTGCTGGCGCTCGGTGCGACGGGTTGTTCCGGTGGCGGGCCGGGGCGGGCCGATGCCTCGCCTGGGTGGACGGCGGACGTCAACGTGGTGAGCCGTCCGGTCATCGGGGACGGGGTCACGGCCGTGACGGGGTTGCGTGGCGACGGCGGCCTGGAGACCGCCGTGTACGACCTGGTGAAGGGCAGGCGCCTCTGGACGCGTCCCGCGACGATGGTGGGACGGGTGACCGGGATGGGCGTGGAGCCGCCCGCGGTCGTCGGCGGGACGGTGGCCGCTCTCGAACCGGGGACGGCGGGCCGGGAGAAGGCGACGCTGGTCGTGCGGGACGCGCGGACGGGCGCGCAGCGGTGGACCCGTCCCGTGGACTCGACGTTCGGGCCGGTCGGCTGCGGGACGCGCCTGTGCGTGACCGAGCAGACCGCGCGCAGGTCGGCGCGGTTCGTGGTGCTCGATCCGGGCAGCGGCCGTTCGCTGTGGAGCATGCCCGGGATCGCCGAGGTCGAGCACGTGGACCGCACCCGGGCCGTCCTGTTCCGGATGGCGGGGCGTCCGTCACTGGAGTCGCGTGACCTCGCCTCGGGCAGGACGCTGTGGAGCTTCCCGGTCGAGCGGGCGGTCGGCGGGCGGGTGAACCTGTCGGGCGGCTGGGCGTTCGGGGCGCTGACCGGGGAGGTCCCGTCCCCGTCGGACGTCCTGGTCGGGTACCTGGCGCCCTACCGGAAGGGCCGCGGGCGGCCGTCGGCGTCCGGGTTCTTCGGTGTGCGGCTGACGGACGGCGGTCTCGTGTGGGCGCGGAGGCGGCTGCTGCGGGTCTATCCGAGCGCCAGCCCGGCCGTCGCGCTGATCGGCCGGCAGGTCACGGCGGCGGGCGCGTACGGCGGGTTCGAGCAGCTCGATCCGCGGACGGGCCGGACGGCGGGCACGATCGGCGCCGAGCGGGTGCCGCGGGCGCCGTGGTGGGTGGCGTTCCCGGCCGACCTGCGCACGGTCGGCTTCCTCACCCCGGACAAGCCCGGGACGGCGTACTCGCTGGAGGATTCGGCGCCCGCGCCGGCCAAGGGGGTGCGTGCCTGGTCGTTCTGCACGGTGAACCCGGCGGAGCTGCGCATCTCGGGCCAGCGCGGGTTCTACCCGGTCGCGGCGCTGTGCGCCTACGACCTGGCGACGGGCCGCCGGGTCGCCTCTCCGGGGGCGCCGCCCGGCTGGTACACCGGCGCGGTGG
This sequence comes from Actinomadura fibrosa, assembly GCF_900659615.1. Taxonomy (GTDB): domain Bacteria; phylum Actinomycetota; class Actinomycetes; order Streptosporangiales; family Streptosporangiaceae; genus Spirillospora; species Spirillospora fibrosa. The sequence continues at coordinate 5,236 of NZ_CAACUY010000085.1, forward strand.
ACGGCTGGCGGGTCTGGCGGGACGAGCGCGGCGCGCTCCACGCCGTCAGGGACGCCCAGGGCACCGCCCCCGGCATGTACGGGCTGTGAGGCCGGCCGGACCGGGGTCCGCCCGGTCACCATTCGGCGGACCCCGGCCGGGGCGCGCCCGGTCCCCGCGGTCCGCGCAGAGGCGGTGGCCGGGCACGTGCCTCCAGCGTCCGCGCGGACCGTCCCGCTCGCATGGGGCGGCGGTCACGGGCGGGCCGGGATCCGCGCCCAAATGCGTAAGCGCGCACTTATTGGACTCACCGTCAACACAGAAGCGACCCGGAATGTACGGAGGGCGGGGGCAGCGGTTAGATTGCAGGTGACCGGCGAGTAACTCCGTCCTCCGCGCGACGGGCCACCGGTCGCCGAGACTGGCCGTTGAGACAGGAGACCCGCACATGCCCGAGGCAGTCATCGTCGCCACCGCGCGCTCGCCGATCGGCCGCGCGTTCAAGGGGTCGCTGAAGGACATCCGGCCCGACGACCTCACCGCCCAGATGATCACCGCCGCGATGGCGAAGGTGCCGCAGCTCGACCCGTCCGAGATCGACGACCTGCTGCTCGGCTGCGGCCTGCCCGGCGGCGAGCAGGGCTACAACATGGCCCGCGTGGTGTCGGTGCTGCTCGGCTGGGACGGCGTGCCCGGCGCCACCGTCACCCGGTACTGCTCGTCCTCGCTCCAGACGACCCGGATGGCGCTGCACGCGATCAGGTCCGGCGAGGCGGACGTCATCGTGTCCGCGGGCGTCGAGACGGTCAGCCGGTTCGCCAAGGGCAGCAGCGACGGCCTGCCCGACACGCAGAACCCGCTGTTCTCCGACGCCGAGGCCCGCACCGCCAAGGCCGCCGAGGGCGGCGCGCCGGTGTGGCACGACCCGCGCGAGGACGGCGCGCTCCCCGACATCTACATCGCGATGGGCCAGACCGCCGAGAACGTGGCGGGGCTGCGCGGCGTGAGCCGCCAGGCGCAGGACGAGTTCGGCGTCCGCTCGCAGAACCTCGCCGAGAAGGCGCTCGCCAACGGGTTCTGGGAGAAGGACATCACGCCCGTCACCCTCCCGGACGGCACGGTCGTCTCCAAGGACGACGGCCCCCGGCCCGGCACCACCTACGAGAAGGTGTCGCAGCTCCAGCCGGTGTTCCGCCCGGACGGGACGGTCACGGCGGGCAACTGCTGCCCGCTGAACGACGGCGCCGCCGCGGTGATCATCATGAGCGACACCAAGGCCGCCGAGCTCGGCATCACGCCGCTGGCCCGGATCGTCTCGACCGGCGTCACCGGCCTGTCCCCCGAGATCATGGGCCTCGGCCCGGTGGAGGCGTCCCGCAAGGCGCTCGCCAAGGCCGGCATGACGATCGCGGACATCGACCTCGTCGAGATCAACGAGGCGTTCGCGGCGCAGGTGCTGCCGTCCGCCGAGGACCTCGGCATCGACATCGACAAGCTGAACGTCAACGGCGGCGCGATCGCGGTCGGCCACCCGTTCGGCATGACCGGCGCCCGGATCACCTCGACGCTGCTCAACGGGCTCGCCTTCCACGACAAGCAGTTCGGCCTGGAGACGATGTGCGTCGGCGGCGGCCAGGGCATGGCGATGGTGCTGGAGCGCCTCTCCTGAGCCCGATGTCACCGTCAGGTGACATGCGGGGTGGCCCGCGCGCCGCGGCCTCCGGGCGGCGGCACGCGGGCCACCTGCGCGTTTCCGGGGGATATCCCCGTTACGAATGATCTACGTAACGTAAAAGATAGGTCCCCGTTAGGGGGTTGTCACATCCGGGCCGGTGTTGCAGAGTCGGCTAGAAGAGCCCCGCGACCTGGAGGTGCCAATTGTCACTGAACCACTCGCCGGAGACGCACAGCAAGCTGATCGCCCGCATCCCGCAAGTCACAGGACGTGACATCCCCGAGTGGTTCACCGCCATCGAGAACGGACCGTCGTTCTCCCGCTGCGAGGAACGCTGCTCCTGGCTGGCCGACGAGCACAACCTCTCCCACGGCTACGCCGCCGCCCTGGTGCGCGAGCACGAGCGGACCCGCCGCGCCCGCCACTACTGAAGCGACGCTCGCCACAGCGAACTCCATACAGACCTGGTGGGATCCCGCCAACGGATGACCCCCGCCGTCGTGCCGCTACGCCGCACGACCCTGGCGCAGAGATCCCACGACGACCGGCCCCTCGCCGCACGGCGAGGGGCCGATCGTTTTCCGTGCGCTCCGGGCCCGGTGTCCGGGACGGTCGTCAGTCGCGGTTGTAGAAGTAGGACAGGAAGCGGAGCAGCTCCAGGTAGATCCACACCAGGCTCAGCACCAGCCCGAACGCGCAGTACCAGGCGAACTTCCGCGGCGCGCCCGAGCGGACGCCCTGCTCGACGGAGTCGAAGTCGAGCAGCAGGAAGAAGCAGCCGACCAGGATCGCGGCGACGCTGAACACGTAGGCGAGCGGGTTGCCGGAGTCGCGGATGCCGATGCCGTGCTCGGCTCCGAACAGCTGCACGACCAGGTTGACGAGCATCAGCCCGACCAGGGCGAGCCCCGCCGCGGCGACGAACCGCACGAACCCGGGCGTGACCCGGACGATGCGGAGCGCGTACACGGCGAGCGTGGCGCCGAACGCCAGCGCGGTGCCGAGCACGGCCTGGAAGACCACGCCGTGGTAGACGTCGTTGTAGGCGTGGCTGATGATGCCGACCGCGACGCCGTAGACGGCGGCGAACGCGAGCACCAGCGGCGCGTTCGCCCGGCGGCCGAACGTGATGAACGCCCAGATCCCGATCTCCGCGACGAGCGCCACGACCAGCACCGCCGAGGTGAGCCGTGCCGGGACGAGCGTCCAGGCGAGCGCGGCGGTGACCACCAGCGTGAGCAGCGTCGCGAAGCCGCGGACGACGACGTCGTCCATCGTCATGGGGCCCGCCTGGGCGGGGGCGTACGCCGGGGCGCCGTAGCCCTGCCCGTACGGCTGCCCGTACTGGCCGCCGTAGGCCGGGGCGCCGTAGCCCCGTCCCTGGTCGAAGGCCTGTCCCCGGAACACCGGGTTCCTGCTCTGCATCGGAGCCTCCACTCGGCCGGCCGCGTCCAGCATAAGGCGCGCCCCCAAAGCCGGCCGGAGCCCGGCCGGCGTCCGGGCCGGACGCCGGCCGGCGCCGGTGCCCCTGGTCGGACTCGAACCGACACGTGGGCTCTTTTAGGGAGCCTGCCTCTGCCATTGGGCTACAGGGGCGGCGCCATCATACCGGCACGTCAGCGGCCTGCTCAGCGGCTCATGACGGCGCGTCCCTCCACGAGCGTGATCCCGGCGCGGCCGTCGCGGTCGCGCCGGATGGCGCAGATCTCGTGCATGCCGATGCGGCCGCTCTCGCAGGCCAGCGCCGAGGCCGCGAGGTAGAGCAGCCAGACGCGGGCGCGCCCCGGGCCGGCCAGCTCCACGCACTCGGCCCAGTGCCGTTCGAGGTTCGCGGCCCACGCCCGGAGCGTCCGCGCGTGGTGCTCGCGGAGGGCGGCGACGGCGCGGACCTCCAGGCCGGCGTCCTCCAGCTCGCCGACGAGCGCGCCGAGCGGCCGCAGCTCGCCGTTGCCGGGGAACATGTAGCTGGTGGTGAACGTGCGCCGGATCCGGTGCGGGCCGGCGCGGCGGACGGGCTGCTGGAGCAGCAGCCGGCCGCCCGGCGCGAGCAGCTCGTGGAGCCGGGGCGCGGGGCGGTCGATGGACTCGACGCCGGCCAGCCCGACGATCGCGTCGTACGGGCCGTCCCCGGCCTCGGCGAGGTCCCAGCCGCGGGCCTCCACGTCCGAGCCGGCGTCGCGGGCGAGGGCGCGGACGTGGTCGGCCTGCTCGGGGGTGCGGGTGAGGCCGACGACGCGGGCGCCGCGCTCGGCGGCGGCGTGCCGGGCGAACGCGCCCCAGCCGCAGTTCAGGTCGAGCAGCCGGGCGCCGGGGAACAGGCCGAGCCGCTCGGCGGCGGCCTCGTGGGCGGCGCGCTGGGCCTCGCCGAGGTCGACGGCCGCGTCCCAGAGCCCGGTGCCGTGCGCGAGGCCGTCGCCGAGGAGCCGGACGAAGAACGCCGCGGACGCCGTCATCGGCCCGGGCCGCCCGTCGCCGGGCAGCGCGCCGGACGGGCCGTTCCCCGGCGCCCCGCCGCCTCCCGCGGGGAACTCCTCGGGCGGCGGCTTCGGCTCGGGCCCGACGGCGCCGAGCGTGACCGCGGCGCGGACGATGTCGCGCTTGTCGTCGGCGCTCAGCCGGATCGGCGCGTCGCCGCTGCGCATGACCTGCTGGACGGCGTCGAGCGCGGCGAAGACGTCGCCCTCGATGTCGAGCTCGCCGGCGACGTAGGCGCGGGCGAGCCCGATCTCGCCGGGCTTCCACAGCAGCCGCCGCAGCGCGCGCCGGTGCCGGAGCACGAACGCGGGCGCGCCGGGCGGCCCGACCGAGCTCCCGTCCCAGGCGCGGACCTGGATCGGCAGCTCGCCGGCGGCCTCCCGGCCCTCGCCGAGCAGGATCTTGGTGAGCAGCGGGGCCAGCCTGGCGGCGACTCCGTCGGGCATCGTCCTCCTCGGGCGGCGGGGGCGGTACGGGCTTCTCGCGGGACCTCCGCTCCCCCGGAGCCTGCGCCGGGGGGCGGATCAGAGGTCCTGGCGCCTTCCGGCCGCGAGCTCGAACTCCTGGCGGGGCCGCTCCAGCTCGCCGAGCGAGACGATCTCGCGGCGGAAGAACAGCGCGAGCGTCCAGTCCACGGTGATCCGGAACTTGCGGTTGACGGTCGGCATCCGAGACAAATGGTATGTGCGGTGCATGAGCCAGGCGAGAATCCCGCGCAGCTTCACCCCGTAGACGTTCGCCACGCCCTTGTGCAGGCCGAGGCCCGCCACGGACCCGACGTAGGAGTGCACGTACGGCTTGCGCGTCTTGCCGCGCAGGTCCGCCACGATGTTGTCGGCGAGGCGCTTGGCCTGCCGGACGGCGTGCTGCGCGTTCGGCGCGGTGAAGTCGCCGGTGTCGGTCAGGTCGGGGACGGCGGCGTTGTCCCCCGCGGCGTAGACGCCCTCGGCGCCCTCGACGGTCAGCTCCGCGGTCGCCTTGATGCGCCCCTTGTCGTCCAGCGGCAGGTCGCTCTCCCGGACGACGGGGTGCGGCTTCACGCCGGCCGTCCACACGAGCGTGCCCGCGTCGAACTCCTCGCCGTCGCTCAGCACGATGCGCCGGTTCTCGGCGGACTTGAGCAGCGTCTCCAGCTTCACCTCGATGCCGCGGCGGCGCAGCGCCTCGGCCGTCCAGCGGCCCATCTCGGGCCCGACCTCGGGCAGGATCCGGTCGGTCGCCTCGACCATCATCCAGCGCATCTCGCCCGGGTCGATGTTCGGATACCAGCGGACGGCGTCGCGCGCCATGTCCTCCAGCTCGGCGAGCGCCTCGATGCCCGCGAACCCGGCGCCGACGAACACGAACGTCAGCGCGCGCCGCCTGACCGCCTCGTCGTCCGGGTTGGACGCGGCGATGTCGAGCTGGTGCAGGACGTGGTTGCGCAGGAAGATGGCCTCCTCGACCGTCTTGAACCCGATCCCGCACTCGGCGAGGCCGGGGATCGGCAGCGTCCGCGACACCGAGCCGAGCGCCACGACGAGCAGGTCGTAGCCGACCCGGCGCGGGGGCACGCCGGTCGAGTGCGCGCCCGCGGGCCGCACGGTGACCGTCCTGGACGCGTGGTCGATCCGCGTCACGAACCCGTTGAGGATCCGGCAGCGCTTCAGCACCCGCCGCAGCGGCGCCACGACGTGCCGCGGCTCCAGGTTCCCGGCCGCCGCCTCCGGGAGGAACGGCTGGTAGGTCATGTAGGACTGGGGGTCGATGACGGTGATGGCGACCTCGCCGCGCCTCAGCTCGCTCCGCAGCTTCTTCTGGAGCCGCAGGGCGGTGTACATGCCGACGTAGCCGCCGCCGACGATCACGATGTGCTTCGCGGTCTCCGCCGCGCGCTCGGCGGGCACGCCTCGCGGCTCGGGGGATCCAACTGTCTGCTCGGAAGGCATATCGGGACCGGTACCCCCATACCCGTCGGCTGCACTCGATCCGGATGCGGGGTAGCTCACCGAACATCACACGTGACAGCGAACTTCTTCCCCCACACCGGCATCTCACTGGGTGCATCACCGAGAAAGACGGTGGGGACAGGGCCGGACGGGGGCGCCAAGCGGCCTCGGGCGGCGGGCCGTGACAGGGATCGGCCGCGTCGGCCGGGCCGCTTGGCCAGGCCCTGCCCCGCCGTCGAGCACGCCGCGGGGGACCGGCCGGCGCAGGCGAAGACGCCGGCGTCGGCCGGTGGCGTCTCCGCGCGCTCGCGCGGGCGCGGCTAGGCACGGCTAGGCGTAGTCGCGGGCGCGGACGAAGACGTCGTCGAGCATGCCGGCGGTGACCCGTCCGGTGAAGGTGTTCTGCTGGCTCGGGTGGTAGCAGCCCAGCATGAGGACGGGGTCGCGCCGCTCCACCGACGGCGGCGGCTCCAGCAGGACCTCCGCGCCGTGGCCGAACGGCGGGCGCGGGCGCGGCAGCCCGTACCCCGCCTGCCGCAGTGCGGGCCAGACGCCCTGCCACGCGAACCCGCCGAGGCACACCACGCAGCGGACGCTCGCCGCGACGTCCTCGACCTCCCTGGCCAGCCACGGCAGGCAGGTCGTGCGCTCCAGCGGCGTCGGCTTGTTGTCGGGCGGGGCGCAGCGGACGGTCGCCGCCATCCGCGCGCCGATCAGCCGCTGCCCGTCGCCCGCCCGGACGCTCGTCTCCTGCGCCGCGAGCCCGACGCGGTACAGGGACGCGAAGAGCCAGTCGCCCGACCGGTCGCCGGTGAAGATGCGGCCCGTCCGGTTCCCGCCGTGCGCGGCCGGGGCCAGTCCGACGATCAGGATGCGCGGCCGGGGGTCGCCCCAGCCCGCGATGGGCCGCCCCCAGTACTCCTCGTCCGCGAACGCCCGGCGCCGCTGGACGGCGATCCGCTCCCGCCACTCCACCAGCCGGTCGCAGGCCCGGCACACCGACTGGCGGGCGCACAGCTCGTCCAGGCCGGGCGCCTTCGCGGCGAGCTCGACGACCTCCCCCGCCCCGTGCGCGACGGGGGTGGACGGGGAGGCGGGGTCCTCCGGCCACCCCGATCCGGGCGGCACGAACGGCGCGTTGGCGGTCGGCATGCCACGATCCTCGCATGCCCGACCCCGTCCGGTGACCGGCCGCCGCGAGCGCAACACGCCGCCCGCCGCCGAGACCGGGGCCGGGCGATACGGGGAGTTCCTCTCGGTACGATGCGTTCGCCGGTCGGGGAGGCGGTGTCCGGCGCGCCATGCTGAGCGGAGGCATGCCTTGTCGCAACCGGGCTGGTATCCCGACCCCTACGGAACCGGCAGCCTGCGCTGGTGGGACGGCCAGAACTGGACCGAGCGCCTCAATCCCGAACCGCTCGGCCCGCCTCGCCTGCGCCCTCCTGAGCAGCCACGACAGCAGCCCGGCCAGGATCCGCGCGGCCAGGAGGGCTACTACTCGGCGCCCTACGGGCAGCGGGCCGACTGGGGGCGGCCCGCCGTCCCGCCGCTGGACGTGAACGTGCGCGGCCTCCACCTGCACGCCGACGACCAGGCCGTCTCGTACGGGACGGCGTCGCTCGCGTGGCCGCACGTGGAGTGGGTGGCCTACTGGGCGGCGCAGCTCCCGGCCGGTTATGGCCAGCGGCCCGGCACCCAGTGGATCTTCCAGGCGGGCCGGTTCCCGTTCCACGGCGGCCCGCGCGTGGAGGTCGTGATCGAGCACGAGGCGCTGCCCGGACGTCCGGCGGGCCCCGAGGGCGAGCCGGAGCGGATCTGGGGGCGGCTCATCGAGCTGTGCCAGACCTACGCCGAGCAGCGGCTCGTGACGGAGCTGGCGGGACGGGTCCGGGCGGGCGAGTCGGTCGACGTGGCGCAGGGGCTGACCGTCCATCCCGGCGGCGTCCGCGGCGACCGGGTGTCGCTGAGCTGGTCGGCGATCTCCGGCGCCACCGTGGACGGCGGGCGCGTCTGGATCAGGCAGTCCAGCGGGTCCGCGCCCGTCCTCTACGTGCCGCAGCAGAACCCGAACGCCGTCCTGATCCCCGCGCTGCTGACCCTGCTCAGGCGGTAGCGGGCAGCGCACCTCCTGGGGGCGGACCCCCAGACCCCCGGGGCTTCGCCCAGAGAACTCAGAGCAGGGACCAGGCGATGCCGTCCAGGATGTCGTGCTCGCTGACCACGACGGCGCCGAACCCGTACTCGCGCATGATGCGGTCGAGGATGAGGGCGCCCGCGCCGATCACGTCGACGCGGCCGGGGTGCATGACGCCGAACGCGGCGCGCTCGGCGCGGGTGGCGTGCAGCAGCCGCCGCGTCACCTCGTGGACCTGCGTCGCGGTGATGCGGGACAGGTGGATCCGCGCCGGGTCGTACTCCGGCAGGTCGAGCGCGATGCCGGCGACGGTGGTGACCGAGCCGGCGAGGCCGACGAGCGTGCGCGCCTCGTCCACCGGGACGGTCTCGCGGACGCGCGCGAGGGCCGCGTCGACGTCGGCGACCGTGTTGGAGATCTGCTCGGGCGAGGGCGGGTCGCCGTCCTTCAGGTGCCGCTCGGTCATCCGGACGCAGCCGATGTCGACCGAGCGGGCCGCGGCCACCGACGAGCTGCCGAGGACGAACTCGGTGGACCCGCCGCCGATGTCGACGACCAGGTAGGGGCGGGCGGGGCGCAGCCCGGCCAGCTCGCGGGTCGCGCCGGTGAACGACAGCGCGGCCTCCTCGTCCCCGCTGATCACCTCGGGCACGACGCCGAAGATCTCCACCACGCCGTCGACGAAGTCGGACCGGTTCGCGGCGTCGCGGGTGGCGCTGGTCGCGACCACCCGCGTCTTGATCGGCCCCTCGCCGCTCGCGGCGCCGTGCCGCTCGATCAGCTCGGCGTAGCCGCGCATCGCGGTGAAGGTGCGCTCCAGCGCGGCCGGGGCGAGCCGCCCGGTCCGGTCGACGCCCTCGCCCAGCCGGACGATCTCCATCCGGCGCTCGACGTCGGTGAGGGTGCCGCCGTCCCCGCCGGGGACGATGTCGGCGATCAGGAGGCGGACGGAGTTGGTACCGCAGTCGACGGCGGCGACGCGGGTCACTGGGCGCCCTCCCGGTCGTCGGCGGCGCGGACGCAGGGCCCGGAGCGCCACCAGTCCGGCAGCGCCTCCAGCGCCTCGCGGCCGAACGGGTTGGCGCCGGGGACGGCCAGCTCGTGGGCGACGAGGGCGTGCAGGCACTTGACGCGCTCCGGCATGCCGCCCGCGCTCTGCATGCCCTCCGGGAGCGGCTCGATGCCGTCCTCGCGGGCCGCCTCGTCGCGGCGCCGCAGGTAGTCGTCGTGCGCGGCGGCGTACTCCGCCTTCAGGTCCGGGTCGGCGGCGAGCCTCTCCTGCATCCCGCGCATCGCCCCGCTCCCCTCCAGCGTGCCGATCGCCGAGGCCGCCTTCGGGCACGTCAGGTAGAACAGCGTCGGGAACGGGGTGCCGTCCGGGAGCCGCGGCGCCGTCTCGATGACGGCGGGCAGCCCGCACGGGCAGCGGTAGGCCGTCCGGCGGATGCCGCGCGGCTCGCGGCCGAGCTGCGCCGCGACCGCGGCCTCGTCGTTTCGCCGGTAGCGTTCGTCGATCATCTGCCTGTCCCCACCCGCGGATCCCTCGATCCGTGTCCTGCCCTCACCGCGCCGCGGTGGCCGCGTCCGGCCCCACCCGCCGGCCGCCTCCGCCGCGCCCGTCCCGCCTGGTCGCGGGACGGGCGGCTCAGCGCGGTCTGTCGGCGGTCTCGACGGACCGCCACAGCGTCTCGTACCAGGGCGGCCTGGTCGCTGGGCCGCCCTTGCGGGCCTGCTGCCCGCCGTCACCGCCGCCGTCCAGGACGATGTAGCACTTCACGTCCGGGCGGCAGTAATGGAGCCTTCGCGTCGCCTCCCGCTCAATGTACGACTTATCTCCCAGTTGCTGCTTGCGTTGGGCGAGTTCGTCGACCTGCTTGCGGGCGACGTTCTCCTTGTGCTGGAGGTCCGCGATCTCCTTGCGCTGGGCGATGTACTCGCGCACGGGATAGGCGAGGCTCAGCGCGATCGCGCAGACGACGACCGCCAGGATCGCGGCGCGGCTGGTCAGCGCCGGGTTGCCGCGGCGGCCGCCGCCGCCCCCGGCGCCGCCGGCCGTGTCGTCGCGCGCCCCGCGGGGCGCGTCCCGCTCACCGTCCTGTGCCATCGCGTGTCCCGGGCCCCGGTCAGCCCTCCGCGCGGAAGCGCGGGAACGCGGCGGCCCCGGCGTAGCGGGCCGCGTCGTCGAGCAGCTCCTCGATGCGCAGCAGCTGGTTGTACTTGGCGACGCGGTCGCTGCGGGCCGGCGCGCCGGTCTTGATCTGGCCGCAGTTGGTGGCGACGGCGAGGTCGGCGATCGTGGTGTCCTCGGTCTCGCCGGACCGGTGGCTCATCATGCAGCGGTAGCCGCTGGTCTGGGCGAGCGACACCGCGTCGAGCGTCTCGCTGAGCGTGCCGATCTGGTTGACCTTGACGAGCAGCGCGTTCGCCGCGCCGGACTCGATGCCGCGCGCGAGCCGCTCGGGATTGGTGACGAACAGGTCGTCGCCGACGAGCTGGACGCGGTCGCCGACGGCGGCGGTGAGGCCCTGCCAGCCCGTCCAGTCCTCCTCGTCGAGGGGGTCCTCGATGGAGACGAGCGGGTAGTTGCCGAGCAGCTCGGCGTAGTAGGCGGCCATGTCGTCGGCGGACCGCTTGGTGCCCTCGAACGCGTAGAGGCCGTCGGCGTGGAACTCGGTGGCGGCGACGTCCAGGGCGAGCGCGATGTCGCGGCCGGGGGCGAACCCGGCCTTGCGGATCGCCTCCAGGATGAGGTCGAGCGCGTCCCGGTTGCTCGGCAGGTCGGGCGCGAAGCCGCCCTCGTCGCCGAGACCGGTGTTCAGGCCCTTGGACTTCAGCACCGACTTCAGCGCGTGGTAGGTCTCGGCGCCCCAGCGCAGCGCCTCGGAGAACGTCGCGGCGCCGATCGGCGCGATCATGAACTCCTGGACGTCGACGTTGGTGTCGGCGTGCGCGCCGCCGTTCAGGATGTTCATCATCGGGACGGGCAGCAGGTGCGCGTTCGGCCCGCCGACGTAGCGGAACAGCGGCAGCCCGGCGGAGTCGGCGGCGGCCTTGGCCACGGCGAGGCTCACGCCGAGGATCGCGTTGGCGCCGAGCTTGGACTTGGCGGGCGTGCCGTCCAGGTCGGCGAGGAGCTGGTCGATCAGCCGCTGGTCGGAGGCGGGGTAGCCGACGAGCTTCTCGTCGATCGTCTCGTTGACGGCCTTGACGGCGTTCCGGACGCCCTTCCCGCCGTACCGCTCGCCGCCGTCGCGCAGCTCGACGGCCTCGAACTGGCCGGTGGACGCGCCGCTCGGGACGGCGGCGTGCGCCTCGGTCCCGTCGGCGAGCAGCACCTCGACCTCGACGGTCGGATTGCCGCGGGAGTCAAGGATCTCCCGGGCGATTACGGCCTCGATCGACGACACGGGCAACTCCCTGGTGATGCGGATGGTCTCGCGGCTGCTTTCCGCCCGCCGGCCGGCCGTCCGGTTTCCCCGTCCGGCCCGCCGCGGGCCCACCGAGCCTATCCGCGCCCGCGCGACGGCGCCCACCTGGCTCGCCGTTCCCCGGCCGGATGGGACGTTCCGGGCGGTCCGGGCGTACATATTTCCCCGTCCCGTGTGTCCCATCCCACACCGCCGCCGAGCTGGGCACGGGTCGTTACGGAACCGTTCCGCGCAAGCGACTTGACGGGATCATTGCCTTCCTTATCTACTGTGCACGTCAAATCGACCTGATAAGTAGGGAAACGTGACAATGCATCGCAGACTCCGCGGGCGCATCGCCGCCGCAGCCCTGGCCGTCCTGGCATCAGCGGGGACGCTCAGCGCGTGCGGCGACGACGACGGCGGCGACAAGTCCGGTGCTCCCACTCAGCTCAAGCTCGGGTACTTCCCGAACATCACCCACGCGACGGCGCTCGTCGGGGTGCAGAAGGGGATCTTCGCCAAGCACCTCGGCACCGCGCCGAAGACCGCCACCTTCAACGCCGGTCCCGCCGCCGTGGAGGCCCTGTTCTCCGGCGCGATCGACGCCACCTTCGTCGGGCCGAACCCGTCCATCAACGCCTGGTCGAAGTCGCACGGCAAGGCCGTCCACATCATCTCCGGCGCGGCCTCCGGCGGCGTGGCGCTCGTCGTCAAGCCCGGGATCAACGGTGTGCAGGACCTCAAGGGCAAGAAGATCGCGACCCCGCAGCTCGGCAACACCCAGGACGTGGCCGTCCGGTACTGGCTGAAGAAGAACGGCCTCACCGCCAACAAGGACGGCAGCGGCGACGTCAAGATCGTCCCGCAGGACAACGCGCAGACGCTCCAGACCTTCGCGCAGGGCGAGATCGACGGCGCCTGGGTCCCCGAGCCCTACGCGTCCCGGCTCATCCTGGAGAACAAGGGCAAGAAGCTGCTCGACGAGAAGACGCTCTGGCCCAACGGCAAGTTCGTCATCACGAACCTCCTCGTCAGCCAGGAGTTCGAGAAGAAGCACCCCGACGTGGTGAAGAAGCTGCTCGAAGGCGTCGTCGAGGCCACCGACTACATCAACAAGAACCAGGCCGAGGCCAAGACCGTCGTCAACGACGCGCTCACCAAGCTCAGCGGCAAGCCGCTCAAGCAGGACGTCCTCGACTCCGCGTTCAAGGAGATCGAGTTCACCACCGACCCGGTCGCGTCCTCGCTGACCCAGGGCGCCGCGCACGCCGAGGAGATCGGCCTGCTGCAGAAGACCGACCTGAACGGCATCTACAACCTCGCGGCCCTCAACGACGTGCTCAAGGCGAGCGGGAAGGCACAGGTCAGCGACAAATGACACAGGCCGTCACGGCCGCCCCGAGCCGGACCGCGGCCGCGGTCCGGCTCGACGGCGTCTCCAAGGCGTTCGGAACCGGCGGCGACTCGCTGCTCGCCCTCGACCGCGTGTCCCTCGACGTCGCGCCGGGCGAGTTCACCTGCCTGCTCGGCGCGTCCGGATGCGGCAAGAGCACGCTGCTCAACCTCGTCGCGGACCTCGACCGGCCGAGCGGCGGGACGATCGACACCGGCGGCGCCCGGGTCGCGCTCATGTTCCAGGAGCCGGCCCTGTTCCCCTGGCTCACCGTCACCGGCAACCTGGAGCTCGCGCTCAAGATGCGCGGCGTCCCCCGCGCCGAGCGGCGCGCCCGGGCCGCCGAGCTGCTGGACTCGGTGCACCTCGGCGGCTTCGCGAAGAAGCGCCCGCACCAGCTCTCCGGCGGTATGCGGCAGCGCGTCGCGCTCGCCCGCGCGCTCGCCCTCACCGAGGACGAGAGCACGGGCGAGGGCGGCGGCGGGCAGGGCACCGTCCTGCTGATGGACGAGCCGTTCGGCGCCCTCGACGCCATGACCCGCGACCTGCTGCACGACGAGATCGAGCGGATCTGGCGCACCCGCGGCCTGACCGTGCTGTTCGTCACGCACAACGTCCGCGAGGCCGTGCGGCTCGGCGACCGCGTCGTGCTGCTCAGCAGCCGGCCGGGACGCGTCGTCCAGGAGTTCCCCGTGCCGATGGACCGGCCGCGGCGCATCGACGCGCCGGAGGTCGCGGCGCTCGCCGCGACGATCACCGACCGGCTGCGCGAGGAGGTCGGCCGCCATGGCGCGTGACACGACGGCACGGGACACGACGGCACGGGACGGCCTCCCCCAGGACACCGTCCCCGAGGACACGGTTTCTGAGGGCACCGTCCCTGAGGACACCGTCCCGCAGGACGACGCGCCCCCGAAGGACACCGCGCCCCCGAAGGACACCGTCCTGCGGAAGGACGCCGCTCCGGTCCCGGACAGCCGCCTCCAGCGCGAGCTGGCGGGGCTGGACGCGCTGGAGCTCGGCGGCGGCGGGAGGTCGGGACGGCTGCTCCAGCGGTCCTGGTCGGCGGTCTGGCCCATGGTCACCGCCGTCCTGATCGCCCTCTTCGCCTGGCAGGTCGTGGTGTGGAGCGGCTGGAAGGACCCCTGGGTCCTGCCGGGTCCGGGCGACACGCTGCCGATCTTCTGGGACCAGGTGACGAGCGGCCGGTTCTGGGACGCCGTCGGGCTGACCATGCAGCGCGCCGTCATCGGGTTCGCGGTCGCGGTCGGGGTCGGGGTCGTGGTGGGCGCCCTGGTGTCGCAGTTCCGGGTGCTGCGCCGCGCGTTCGGCTCGCTGATCACCGGGCTCCAGACGATGCCGTCGATCGCGTGGTTCCCGCTGGCGATCCTGCTGTTCAAGCTCAGCGAGAGCGCGATCCTGTTCGTGGTGGTGCTGGGCGCGGCGCCCTCGATCGCCAACGGGCTGATCGCGGGCGTCGACTACACGCCGCCGATCCTGCTGCGCGCCGGCAAGGTGATGGGGCTGCGCGGGCTGACGCTGTACCGGCACCTGATCATGCCCGCCTCGCTGCCGTCGTTCGTGGCGGGGCTGAAGCAGGGCTGGGCGTTCGCGTGGCGGAGCCTGATGGCCGGCGAGCTGCTGGTGATCATCGGCGACACGACCTCGCTCGGCGTGCTGCTCTCGCAGGCCCGGGAGCTCAACGCCACCGCCGAGATGATCTCCTACATGATCGTGATCCTGATCATCGGCATCGTGATCGACCAGCTGTTCGGGGTCGCGGACCGCGCCATCCGCACCCGCTGGGGCGTCGACCAGGACTGACCCGCGGGACTGACCCGGCCCGGACGATCTCTTACCCGCCGCCTAAGGTCGCGTTTGCCCTGTTCTGGCAAGGAACACCGGGTAACGGCATCGCGCACCGGAGGAGGCCGTCATCCGTGTCCGGCCCCGCTCCTCGGCCGGGGAACCGGCCCGCTGGGGCAGGCGGGTCTCGCTGCGCCACCCGGACATCCGCGCCCGGGTGGCGCTGTCGGCGGCGCTGACGGCCCTCCTGCTGTCCACCGCGATCGCCGCGGCGACGCTCGTGCTGATCAGGCGGCATGTCAGCGCCGACCTGACCCGGGAGCTGGCCCGCGAGGGCCGCCGGGTCGTCACGATGATCCACTACGGGGCGCTGCGCGAGGACATCTACGCGCCCGAGGAACTGCACCAGGTGGTCGACGCGGACGGCCGGATCCTCGCCACCAGCCCGCCGATGCGAGGCCGCCCGCCCGCCCGGCTCCCACCCCCGCCGCCGGACGACGACCGCCGCGACGGGCGCACCTGCCACGTGGACGCGCCGGGCGGCCCGTGCTTCCAGTTCGTCGAGTTCCGGGTGGGCATGGGCCGCGACGAGAAGTTCGTCTACACGCTCGCGCCGGAGGTCGGGCTGCTGCCGCGCCCGCTGGTCGCCGCGCTCCTCGGCCTCGGCATCGTGCTCGTCACCGGGCTGGTCGCCTCCATGACGTGGCGGTCGGCGAACCGGACGCTGTGGCCGGTGGAGGCGATCCGCCGCGAGCTCCAGGAGATCACCGCGAGCTCCCCGGAGCGCCGCGTGCCCGTCCCGGAGCGCCGCGACGAGGTCGCGCTGCTCGCCGAGAGCGTCAACGCCACCCTCGACCGGCTGGAGAAGGCGGTCGCGCGGCAGCGCGCGTTCATCCTGGACGTCTCGCACGAGCTGCGCAGCCCGCTCACCGGGCTGCGCATGGAGCTGGAGCTGGCGCTGGCGGACCCGGAGGCCACGGACGTGACCGAGACGCTGCGGGCGGTCCTGAGCAACACCGACCGGCTGTCGGCCGTCGTGGACGACCTGATGGCGCTGGCGCGGCTGGAGGCGGACCGCGACTTCGCGCGCGAAGTCGTGGACCTGACCGAGCTGGTGGACCAGGAGGTCCTGCGGCGGCCCCGCCGCGCCCAGGTCACCGTGCTGGCCGAGGGGCCGGTGCGGGTGGACGGCGGCCGGAGCGAGCTGGCCCGGCTGCTCACCAACCTCATCGACAACGCCGACCGGCACGCGGTGTCGGCGGTGACGCTGACCGTCCGGCTCGACCCGCCGGACACGGCCGTCGTCGAGGTCATCGACGACGGCCCCGGCGTCGCCCCCGAGGACCGGGAGCGCATCTTCGAGCGCTTCACCCGGCTCGGGGACGGCCGGCACGGCGACGCCGGCGGCACCGGCCTCGGCCTCGTGATCTCGCGGGACATCGCCGCGGCGCACGGCGGCTCGCTCACGGTCTCCGACCGGGCCGACGCCGCCGGCGGCGCGCGGTTCGTCGTCCGCCTGCCCGCCGTGACCGGCGACGACCGGACCGGCGGGCAGGGGCCCGGCGACCGCTGAGACCGCCCCCGCGAGACTCGGTCAATCCGGGACCGGGATCAGGCCAGGTCGGCCGCCGTCACCGAGACCTCGATCTCCTCGGACGCCTCGGCCCCCATGGCGCGGGCGAGCCTGCGGAAGCGCCGGGCCTCGTCCGGGCGGCTGCGCCGCTCCAGGGTCCGGGCCAGCGCCTCGTAGGCCCAGCCGTTGCAGGGGTCGAGCTCGACGAGCCGGCGGAACGTCTCCTCCGCGCGCCCGAGCTGGGCGCTGTGGAAGTACGCGCGGCCGAGCAGCTCGACGACCGACCGGTTGCCGGGGTCCCCGGCGGCGATCGGCGCGAGGAGGCGCGCCGCGCCCGCGTAGTCGCGGGCGTCGAAGAACAGGGTCGCCCTCTCGAACTCCTCGTAGCTGGTCACCGCGGCCCCCTCCCATAGGTTGCTTGACGCAACCCTGAACCGGGGGCCCCGCCCCTTTGTTCCCGGACGCCCCCGGCGGCGGGTGCGCGCGTCAGCCCAGCTCGTCCTGGAGGCGCTCGCGTTCGGCCTCCAGCTGCTCGATCTGCCCGAGCAGCTCCTCGCGGGCGGTGAGCTCCTGGGCCGCGTCCACGGCGTCCATCGGGCCGTCCGTCCGCTCGGGGATCGCGGCGCGCAGCCGCTCCAGGTCCTCCTCGATGATGCCGAGCCTCTCCCGCTTCGCTGCGTCGTCCATTCGCGTCCCTTCCGGATCCGGCGCCATCGCTGTCCCCGCCCTGCATGCCCAGCCGGCGCCGGGTCTCACCTCCGCGGGCGATCTTCAGAGGCGGATCACGGTCTTGCCGCGGGCACCGCCCGCGCGGGCGGCGGCCAGCGCGGCCGGCGCCTCCTCCAGCGGGATCTCGCGCTCGACCGTCACGCGCAGCTCGCTCGCGTCGATCAGCGCGGACAGCCGGTCCAGCAGCTCGGCCGTGGGCGCGCTCTCGATGTTGGTCCCGCGGACCTCCCGCGCCGCCATCGCGTCGGGGTTGACCGCCCAGATCGTGCTGACGTAGGCGCCGCCGGGCCGCAGGAGCTGCGCGAGCTGCTCGGTCCCGCCGGTGTCGCTGACCATGTCCAGGATGGCGTCGATGCCGTCGGAGTGGGCCGCGAGCACCTGGCCGTTGAGGTCGCCCTTGGAGTGGTCGACGGTCTCGTCGGCGCCGAGCCTGCGCATCGTGCCCGCCATGTCGGCGCGGGCGGTGGCGATCACCTTCGCGCCCGCCCGCGACGCGAGCTGGACGGCGCTCTGCCCGACCCCGCCGGTCGCCCCGACGACGAGGACGGTCTGCCCGCCGTCGATCCGGGCCTCGTCCACCATGGCGAGCGCGGTCAGGCTCGCGGTCGGCACCGCGGCCGCCTGCGTGTAGATCATCCCGTCGGGCATCCGGGCGACCGGGCCGTCGGCGGCGGCGAGCGTGTACTCGGCGTAGCTGCCGAGGCCGCGCGCGAGGCCGAAGAACGAGCCGTAGACCTGCTCGCCGTGCCGCAGGCGGGTCACGCCCTCGCCGACCGCGTCGACGACGCCCGCGCCGTCCTGGCCGAGGATCAGCGGGAACGGCGCCTCGACGGTGTCCTTGAGCAGCCCGTCGGCGACCTTCCAGTCCATGGGGTTCATCCCCGCCGCGATCATCTTGACCAGGATCTCGCCGGGCCCCGGCTCCGGGCGCGGCACGTCGATGAGCGCCGGTGTGGCGCCGTACTCGGACACGGCGATGGCTCGCATGACGATCGTCCCCCCGATCGAGAACCCCCGGGGCGGCTGCGGCCCCGAACGATGATCTACCCGACCGGCCGGGCGATCACACCGCCGGGGCCGCGAACGCGCAGGTCAGCCGGGCCGCGCGGGCGGGATCGTGGGCAGTTCCGGGGACGGCGTGACCGGCGGCTCGGGGCCGAACGTCGGCTGCGGGAACGGGTCGTCCGGGCCCGGGTCGTGCGCGCCGGGGCCGGGGCCGCGGCTCGGGCGCAGTGTCACGGTGTCGCCCGGTTCGGCGGAGCCGGGGCCCGGCGACATCTCGGCGACGGTGTTCTCGCGGTACGCCGTGGACGTCACCGAGCCGCCGACGGCCACCCTGAATCCGGCGTGGCGCAACCGGGCGGCGGCCGCGCCGACGCGCATACCGCGCACGTCCGGCAGCTTCACCTTGTCCTCGCCCGAGCCCTCGCTGAAGTAGTGCGACGGCGGCTCGTGGAAGGACGCGGCGGGCGTCTCGGCGAGCGCCCCCTCCATGCTCTGCTGCCAGATCGGCGCGGGGATCGTCGCCCCGAAGACGGCGCCGTAGCACTCGCCGTCCATGCAGAGGCTGTCCATCGGGTACTTGTAGCCGCCGCGCGGGTCGCCGACCCAGACGGCCGCCGCGAGGTCGGGGGTGTACCCGGCGAACCAGGCGGCGGAGAAGTTGTCCACCGTGCCGGTCTTGCCGGCCGCGGGCCGCCCGATCCCCATGCCCCGCGCCGTGCCCTTGGTGAGGACGCCGCGCAGGACGTGGTTGACGGCGTCGGCGACGCCCCGGTCGAGGGCCTGCTCGCAGCCGGCGCCGGGGACCTTGAGCTTGTGCCCGGACGCGTCGGTGATCTGCCGGATCGCGACCGGCGAGCAGTACCGGCCGCGGGCGCCGAACGCCGCGTACGCCGCCGCGAGCCGCACCGGGGACACCGGGTTGAAGCCGAGCGTGAACGACGGGTACTGCTCCAGCGGCTTGCCGCTCGCCTGCTTCATCCCGAGCCGCTCGGCCATCTTCACGGTCTCGCAGAGGCCGACCTTCTTCTCCAGCGCGAGGAAGAACGTGTTGACCGAGTGGTGCGTGCCGGTGACCAGGCTGAACGTGCGCCCGCCCTCACCGTCGGCGGAGTTGCGCAGGGACGCGCTCGCGTCCCCGACACGGCGCCCCTTGCAGTCGCGGTACCCGACGGGCGTGTAGCTGCGCGGCGCCATGAGCCGGGTGCCGAACGGCAGGTCCTCCTCCAGCGCGGCGGCGAGCGTGAACACCTTGAACGTCGAGCCGGCCTGCATGCCGATGCTGGAGCCGTGGCTCGCGTCCGCGGCGAAGTTGATCCAGGTCTTGCCGCGCACCCTGTCGGAGCCGAGTTTGCGGTCCACGACCATCGCCTTGATCTCGCCGGTGCCCGGCTGCACCATCGCCTCGGCCGCGGCCTTGCGCGCCGAGTTCCTCCGCGGGACGTGCCCGTCCACGGCGCGCTGCGCGGCCCGCTGGGCGCGCCAGTCCAGCGTCGTGCGGATCGTGAGGCCGCCGCGTTTGAGCAGCTTCTCCCGGTCCCCGGCGGTCGCGCCGAACACGGGGTTGGTGAGGATCTCGCGCTGCACGTAGTCGCAGAAGAACGGCGCCTTGCTGCTCACGCAGCCGCTCTTGACGTCCTGGACGTGCAGCTTGATGGGCTGCGCGGCGGTGCGGTCCGCGACGTCCCGGCCGAGCCAGCCGAGGTCGGCCATCCGGCGCAGCACGATGTCGCGGCGCTCGCGGGCCGCCTCCGGGTGGTGGACGGGGTCGTAGGCGTAGGGGTAGCGGACGACGCCGGCGAGCATCGCCGCCTCGGCGAGGTTCAGCCGGGCGGCGGGCTTGGAGAAGTAGTGCCGGGACGCGGCCTCGATGCCGTACGCCCCGTCGCCGTAGTAGGCGATGTTGAGGTAGCGGCGGAGGATCTCGTCCTTGGAGAAGCGCTTCTCCAGCGCCACCGCGTACCGCAGCTCGCGGATCTTGCGGGCGGCGGTGACCTCCTTGGCGGCCTGCTGCTCGGCGGCCGAGTCGGCCTGGGTGAGCAGGAGGTTCTTGACGAGCTGCTGGGTGATGCCGGAGCCGCCCTGGGTGACCTGGCCGCTGGTGAGGTTGCTGGCCAGCGCCCGGAGCGTGCCCTGCGAGTCGATGGCGCCGTGCTGGTAGAAGCGGTTGTCCTCGATGGCGAGCACCGCGCGCCGGGCGACCGGCGCGATCCGGTCGAGCGGGACGTCCACCCGGTTCTGGTAGAAGAACGTCGCGAGCGTGGAGCCGTCCGCGGCGAGGATCTTGGAGCGCTGCGGGACGCCGGAGGTGCTCAGCCCGTCCGGCTCGCTCTCGAACCAGTCGGCGGCGTCGCGGGCGCCGACGCCCGCGGTGCAGGCCGTGGGCAGCAGCATGAGCGCGACGAGCAGGCCGGCCAGGCCGCCTAAGGCGCCCAAGCCGCGGATCGCGCGGGCCTTCTCGGCGCGCGTCGTCGATCCGGCGAGCACGCGGCGCGGGCGGCGCGCCGGTGCGGGGGCTCCGTCGTCCAGGGCGTCCCCGCCGTCGTTTCCGGCCTCGATCGGCACGGGCCCAGGGTAGACGTGCGTACCGCGCCAGACCACCCCATCGGCGATTCCATGGTGGATATCGCCCGATTCAGTCGTTCTGCCGTCGCCGTTCCCACGCCCTGACACGGTCGCGGAATACCCGTGAAACGGCGCGCAACTCCGCTTCGGGATCGAGGCCCCGCTCGCGGGCCTCCCGGACGAGCTCGAAAAGCCTTACGCCCAGGTCATCACCGCCGCCCGCGCCGTTTTCCGAGCCGTTCCCTGAGCCGTTGTCCGATCCGTTCTCCGGCCCGGTCTCCGGCGGGGCCGCGGGGGCGCCGATCCGGTCCGCGCGGCGCTGGAGCTGCGCGGCGAGCGACAGCGCGGGCTGCCCCATCGGGACGCCGTCGAGCGCCGACGCGTCCGCGCCGCTCTTCTCCGCGCGCTCCGCCGCCTTGATCCGCTCCCAGTTGGCGTTGACCTCGTCCGCGCCGGAAACGCTCACGTCCGCGAACACGTGCGGGTGGCGGCGGACGAGCTTGTCGACGATCCCGGCGGCCACGTCGTCGATGGTGAACGCCGTCTCGTCGTCCCGCTCCGCGGCGACCGCCGCGTGGAACGCCACCTGCATCAGGACGTCGCCGAGCTCCTCGCGCAGCGCGCCGAGGTCGCCGGACTCGACGGTGTCGGCGACCTCGTACGCCTCCTCCAGCAGGTACGGGACGAGGGTGGCGTGCGTCTGCTCGCGGTCCCACGGGCACTCGCGGCGCAGCGTGTCCATCACGGACACGAGGTCGAGGACGCGCGCTCCCGGCAGGTCGTACGAGCCGTGCAGGACCTCGACGTCCAGGGGGTCGCCGACGGCGAGCGTGCCGATCCCGCGCATCAGCGCCTCGTCGCCCTCCGGCGCCGCGACCCACACGACGTCCTCCCGCCGCGCCGCCGCGACCAGCGCGCCCGCGTCCGGCTCGGCGACCTCCTCGGGGACGACCCCCGCCTCGCGCAGGTAGGGCAGCAGCGGATGGCCCGGCCGCACCTGGACGCGCGCGGCCGACCGCAGCGCCTCCCACGCCTTCCAGGACAGCAGGCCCGGCGCGACCCGGTGCGTGGTCGCGAGCAGGGTGAGGCCCATCAGCGCTCGACGCCGGTCTCGGGGCTGGACAGCCGGTAGGCGACCGGCCCGATGTCGCCCCGCGCCGGGTCGAACGTCCCGTAGCGCGGGTTGATCTTGATGTGCATGCGGTCGGCGGTCGTGCGGAACAGCTGGTTCCAGTTCTGCCCGGCCTGCGCGGTCTGCGGGCTCTGCGGGTTGCCGTCCGCGCCGAACCGCCGCATCACGAGCTGCTGGGTGGCGAGGAAGCGCGCCACGTCCCGGGTGCGCTCCCGCGGCAGGCCGCTCGCCAGCGTGAACGAGCCGGACCCGCCGCGCTGGTCGAGCAGCGACACGATCGCGTCGGTCTGCGACTCCTGGACCGCCACGCCCTGGTCGCGGGCCATCCGGGCGGCGACGCGGAAGTTCACCAGCAGGGTCAGCGCGCCCCGCACGTCCGACTCGCCCGAGTCGGCCCCGATCTGCCCGGTCGGGTCGTTGGGGTTGGACCGCATCTGGTTGGCGACGCTGTCCTTCGCGAACTGCGACCGCCAGTCGCGGACGGTCTGGCTCAGCGTGGTCACGGTGATCCGGTCGCCGCCGACGAGCGCGGCCGTGCCCACCTGCCGGTCGCCGCCGCAGCCGGCCAGCGCGCCGGCCGCCGCCAGCGCGGCCGCCGTGATCCTGACGGGCCTGCCGAACGCCTTACCCACGATTGCTCCTGCCATCGGTGATCTTCGGGGGGACCGCCAGCTTAGGCGCGGGCGGGTTCCAGGAACAGGGCCTCGACCAGGTCCGTCGCCCACTTCAGCAGTTCCTGGTCGCGCAGCGGCCGGCCGCCGAGCGGCGCCGTCTTCGGCGCGGGCACGAGCAGCGTGTCCGTCGACGGCTTGAGGATGCTCTTCGGGTACAGCCGCTGCAACCGCACCTGCCTGGAGTCGGGCAGGTCGGCGGGCGCGAACTTGATGAAGTTCCCCTGGACGGTCACGTCGGTCAGCCCGGCCCGCCGCGCCTTGGCGCGGAACCGCGCCACCTCCAGCAGGTTCAGCACCGGGACGGGCAGCGGCCCGAACCGGTCCTTCAGCTCGTCGCGGACGGCGGCGATCTCGTCCTCGGACGTGATCGCGGCGATGCGCCGGTAGGCGTCCAGGCGCAGCCGCTCCCCCGGCACGTACTCGTGCGGCAGGTGCGCGTCGACCGGCAGCTCGACCTTCGTCTCGACGGTCTCCGGCTCGCCGCCGCCGTCCTTCAGCTCCCGGACGGCCTCGCCGACCATCCGCACGTACAGGTCGAACCCGACCCCGGCGACGTGCCCGGACTGCTCGGCGCCGAGGATGTTGCCCGCGCCGCGGATCTCCAGGTCCTTCATCGCCACGTACATGCCGGCGCCGACCTCGGTGTGCTGCGCCAGCGTCGCGAGCCGCTCGTGCGCCGTCTCCGTCAGCGGCACCTCCGGCTGGTACAGGAAGTAGGCGTAGGCGCGCTCGCGGCCCCGCCCGACCCGGCCGCGGAGCTGGTGCAGCTGCGACAGCCCGTACATGTCGGCGCGGTCGACGATCAGCGTGTTGGCGTTCGGGACGTCCAGGCCCGACTCCACGATCGTCGTCGCGACCAGGACGTCGTAGTTCTTCTCCCAGAAGTCGACCATGACGCGTTCGAGCTCGTGCTCGTTCATCTGCCCGTGCGCGGTCGCGACCCGCGCCTCCGGGACGAGCCGCGCAAGGTTCGCCGCGACCCTGTCGATCGACCGGACCCGGTTGTGCACGAAGAACACCTGGCCCTCGCGCAGCAGCTCGCGGCGGATCGCCGCGGCGATCTGCTTCTCCTCGTACGGCCCGACGAACGTCAGCACGGGGTGCCGCTCCTCCGGCGGCGTGAGGATCGTCGACATCTCGCGGATGCCGGTGAGGCCCATCTCCAGCGTCCGCGGGATCGGCGTGGCGGACATGGCCAGCACGTCCACCTGCGTCCGGAGCCGCTTCAGCTCCTCCTTGTGCTCGACGCCGAACCGCTGCTCCTCGTCGATGATCACCAGGCCGAGGTTCTTGAAGCGGGTCTGCGACGAGAGGATGCGGTGGGTGCCGACGACCACGTCCACGGTGCCCTGCGCGAGGCCGTCGAGCGTCGCCTCGATCTCCTTGTCGGACTGGAACCGGCTGATCGGCTTCACCACGACCGGGAACGCCGCGAACCGCTCCGCGAACGTCGACAGGTGCTGCTGCACCAGCAGCGTGGTCGGCACGAGCACCGCCACCTGCATCCCGTCCTGGACGGCCTTGAACGCCGCCCGGACCGCGATCTCGGTCTTGCCGTAGCCGACGTCGCCGCAGATCAGCCGGTCCATCGGGACGGGCCGCTCCATGTCGCCCTTGACCTCGTCGATGGCGGCGAGCTGGTCCGGCGTCTCCACGTAGGGGAACGCGTCCTCCAGCTCGCGCTGCCACGGCGTGTCGGGGCCGAACGCGTGCCCGGGGCTCGCCATCCGCGCCGAGTACAGCCGGATCAGCTCCCCGGCGATCTGCTTGACCGCCTTGCGCGCCCGCGACTTGGCCTTCTGCCAGTCGGCGCCGCCGAGCCGGTGCAGGCTCGGCGCCTCGCCGCCGACGTAGCGGGTCAGCTCCTCCAGCTGGTCGGTCGGGACGAACAGCCGGTCGCTCTTGGCGTACTCCAGGATCAGGTACTCGCGGGTGGCGCCCTGCACCGTCCGGCTGACCATCTCCACGTACCGGCCGACGCCGTGCTGCTCGTGGACGACGTAGTCGCCCGCCTTGAGCTGGAGCGGGTCGATGCCGCCGCGGCGCCGCGACGGCATCCGCCGCGCGTCCTTGGTGGACGACTTCTGCCCGGACAGGTCGGTCTCGGTCAGCACCGCGAGCTTGATCGACTCCCACGTGAAGCCGTTCTCCAGCAGCCCCGTCGCGACGTTCACGAGGGACGGCTCCGGCGGGCCCGCCAGATCGGCCAGCCGCGCGCCGAGGCCCTCCTCGCCGAGAAGCTGGACGAGCCGCTCCGCCGGACCGTGCCCGGCGGTCACCATCACGACGCGCCAGCCGCCGTCGATCCAGCCCTTCACGTCCGCGACGACGCGCGTGGTGTCGCCCCGGTACGCCTCGGCGGCGTGCGCGCCGAGGTCGAGGACCTCGCCCGCGCCGTCCAGGAAGGTCACCGGCCCCGTCTCGCCGGACTCCTCCCCGGAGACCGCCCCGGGGTTCAGGGCCGTCACGTTCCAACGCGGCAGGCCGAGCTCCGTGCTGTGGAGGCGGACTTCCTCCAGCGACCGGAACGCCGCGGCGCCGAGGTCGATCGGCGCCTCCCCGCCGGCGGCCGCGTTGACCCAGCTGGCCTCCAGGAACTCCTGGCTCGTCCGGACGAGCTCCGCCGACCGGGTCCGGATCCGCTCCGGCTCGCACACCAGCAGCGCCGACCCCTCGGGCAGCAGGTCGGTGAGCAGCTCCATCCGCTCGGCGAGGACGGGCGAGAACGCCTCCATGCCCTCGACCGTGTCGCCGTCGGCGATCCGGCCGAGGATCTCCTCCAGCGCCGGATGCTCGGCCGCGAGCCGCCGGGCCCGCTCGCGGACCTCGGCGGTCAGCGGCAGCTCGCGGCACGGCGGCGCCCACAGCCCGTCCTGCGCCACCTCCAGCGAGCGCTGGTCGGCCGCCTTGAAGTAGCGGATCTCCTCGACGGTGTCGCCCCAGAACTCCACCCGGAGCGGGTGCTCCTCCGTCGGCGGGAACACGTCCAGGATGCCGCCGCGCACGGCGATCTCGCCGCGCTTCTCCACGAGGTCCACGCGGTGGTAGCCCGCGTCCACCAGGCGGCGGACGGCGTCGTCCAGCTCGGCGTCCTCGCCGGACGCCAGCCGCACCGGCTCCAGGTCGGCGAGGCCGGACACGATCGGCTGGAGCACGGCGCGGATCGGCGTCACGACGACGTCCAGGCCGCCGCCCTTCCCCGCGTCCCCGCCGGGCCCCGCCGCGGACGGGTCGGCGGCGTCCGGGTGGACGAGGCGCCGCAGCACCGCGATCCGCTGCCCGACCGTGTCCGAGCGCGGCGACAGCTTCTCGTGCGGCAGCGTCTCCCACGCCGGGAAGTGCGCGACGCGGGACGGGTCGAGGAGGCACGACAGCGCCGCGGTGAGGTCCTCGGCCTCCCGGCCGGTCGCCGTCACCGCCAGCACCGCGCCGCGCCGTCCCGCGGCGCCGCCGGTCGTGCGGCTCAGCGCCGCCGCGAGGATCGGCCACAGCGACGGCGGCGCGACGATGTCGTGGTCGGAGCGCGCCTCGCCGAGCGCGGCCGCGAGGCCGGGGTCGGCGCACGCGAGGTCAACAAGTCCAGAAAGCGTCATCTTCGCCCGCTACTCGATCCACCCCCGGGGGTCGTCCCGTGGGGCTTGCCCAGGCACCGCGCGGGTGCCTGCGCCGGGCCCCCCGTCCAGCGTCAGGGCAGCCCGAAGAACCGGGAATCCGTGCGGATCCCGGTGCCGCGTACCAGCCTACGCGCCCCCGCCGACGCCGCGTCCCGCGCCTCGGCGCTCCGCCGCGCCGGGGCGGGGAGCCGGGCCGGGTGCCGGGGCGGCACGCTAGCCGCGGCCGCCGGTGATCAGCTGGCGCAGGGCCGTGCTGGACGTGTGGACGGTGTACGGGAAGTAGACGATCCGGACACCGCGGGCGCCGAGGTCGGCCTCCAGCCGGTCGCCCTTCTCCGTGCCCTTCCAGTCGTCGCCCTTGAACAGCACGTCGAAGCCGAGCCGCTCCCACATGACGACCTTGTCGCTGGAGACGTCGGTGACGACCTCGTCCACGCAGGCCATGCTGCCGACGACCGCGAGGCGCTCGGCGAGCGGCACGATCGGGGCGCGTCCCTTGGCGTCCTGGAGGACCTCGTCGGTGACGACCCCGGCGATCAGGTGGTCGCACTGCCCCTTGGCCCGGCGCAGGATGTTCAGGTGCCCGATGTGGAACATGTCGTACGCGCCGGGCACGTAGCCGACGACGCCCTTCCGCGCGGTCACCGGTGGACCCGCGGGCCGGGGACCGGCCGGTCGGCGGCCGGCCGCGCCGGGGCGGCGGAGGCGGGGGCGTCCAGGCCCGCGACCTCGCGGAACCACTTGACCGACGCGGCGAGCAGGAACAGCAGGTTGCCCGCGAAGATCAGCGTGTAGACCGGCAGGAACGCCTCCGGCCAGCCCAGCAGCACGAACGCCACGCACAGCAGCCCGTAGTCGGTGGGGATCACCATCAGCGAGCGCAGCGTGGACGGGGCGGCCGCGGGCGGCGCCGGGGCCCCGGTGGCGGCCCGGTGCGCGCGGGCCAGCAGGTCCTTGAGGATCATCCCGAAGAACATGACGGCGGCGACGACGGTGAAGCCGAGCGGGACCAGCAGGTACGCGGCGTGGTCCAGGTCGAAGAACCGGTAGAACGACACGAGCACGGCACCGTGCAGCGCGGAGATCTTCAGGCTGTCGACCATGTGGTCGAGGTACTCGCCGGCCTTCGAGCCGCCGCCGCGCAGCCGGGCGAGCTGCCCGTCCGCGGCGTCGAACGCGTACCCGACGACGAGGGCCAGGCACACCGCCGGGCCCAGCCAGGGCGCCGGTTCGACCAGGGCGATCAGCGCGATGCCGGTGAAGGTGAAGCACGCACTGATGCCCGTCACCTGGTTCGGCGTCAGGCCGGCCACGTAGGACGCGGCGGCGAGCACGCGGCCGAGCTTGCGGTTGACGAACCGGGAGTAGGCGGGGGCGCCCTTCGCGGTCTTCTGCGCGCCCGCCAGCCGGGACAGCGCGTCGCGGAACCCTCGCGGCGCGGGGGCGGGCGCCGTGCCGGAGGCGGGCCCGGAGGTGGGTGCGGTCACGCGACCGACGTCCTCACTCCGGCCTCGCCGGACTCGCCGGCCAGCGCGGCGCGCAGTGCGGGACTGGCCGTCTCCACGAGGTCGGTGAAGCGCACGACGCGGGCGCCCGTGCCGTCCAGCAGCGTCTCGGCGTCCGCGGGGACGACCGCGTCCGGCGGGCCCGCGAACAGCACGTCGAAGCGGAGGTCGCGCCACGCCCGGCGGAGGTCGGCGTGGGTCAGCGCGACGACCTCGGCCACGTGCCGGCAGTTGCCGACGATCTCCATCCGCTCGATCAGCGGGACGATCGGACGGGTGCCGAGGAGGTCCTCGGCGAGCTCGTCCGCCAGCACGCCCGCGACCAGCCGCCCGCACGAGCGCTCGGCCCGGCGCAGGACGTCCAGATGCCCGACGTGGAAGAGGTCGAAGACCCCTGGCGAGAAGCCGACCGCCCCGTCCATCCATCCCCCTTGCGCCTCGCGAGTCAACGTACGTTAGCAGCTCTTTACTCCCTCGATGTCTCGCTTGTGAGCGGGAGCGGGCGCGGAGGTGAACGAACCGGGCACCCTCCTGTCGCCGGCGCGACACGTCCGCTACCAACAAGGCAATTTGCGGACAGAGCGCAGCCGGGCGATTACGCTGCGAGACTGTGACCGATCTGCGTACGCCGCCGGTCAACGGCGGCGATCTCTTCTCCGAACGCGCTCGCCAGTACGCCATCGAGAAGCCCCTGCAGCGGATCCACATCCTGGAGGCCGGTTGCGGCTGGGGTACGGGGCTGAACCTCGGCGACCTGGAGTGCCAGGTGACGGGCGTCGATACCGACACCCCCGAGCTGCGGGCCCACACCTGCGAACGGCCCGACCTGGACACCTGGCACCTGGGCGACCTGCGCACGGTGCCGATGCCGCCGCGCGCCTTCGACGTGGTCCACGCGTCCTACCTCATCGAGCGCGCCCCGCACGCCGAACTGGTGCTCGACCGGTTCGTGGCCGCGCTGAAACCGGGCGGGCTGCTGCTCGTCCACCTGCGGGACCGCAACAGCGCCTTCGGCTTCCTCGACCGCAAGCTGCCGCGCTGGCTCCGCGCGCCGGGCCGCAGGCGCCGCGCCAAGCCCCCGCGTGCGCCGCGGGCGACGGCGCGGGGCTCGACGCGGGGCTCAG
>NZ_CAACUY010000086.1 GCF_900659615.1 Actinomadura fibrosa
CCGGACGCGGGCAGGCTCGCCGCCGTCGGGCTCGCCGGGCCGCCCGGCGCGCTCGCGGTCACGTCCCCGCGGGCGCGCACGGTCACCGGCCTGTCCTGCGTGCGCGTGCACGCGGCGGCCGGGACGGGCGTCTGCCTGACCGTCGAGCGGAAGGCCGTGGCGCAGACCTACGTCGAGCTGCTGGACGACGCGATGAAGCGCACGCACCTGTTCCCGGTCGAGGGCTCGCCGAGCCGGGCGCAGGTGTCGACGAGCGGACGCATGGTGTCGTGGACCACGTTCGTGGCAGGTCACAGCTACAAAAGCAGGGACCTTTCCACGCGCACCGGTGTCTTCGACCGGACCACCGGCCGACTGTGGCCAGACCTGGAGAAGTTCAAGCTCGTCCAGGACGGCCGGCGGAACTGGGCCGCCGACCTCAACTACTGGGGCGTCACGTTCACCCGCGACGACGACCGTTTCTACGCGACCGCGCGGACGAAGGGGACGACCTACCTGGTCGAGGGGCGCGTCAGCGACCGGACGATGCGCACGCTCCGTAGCAACGTGGAGTGCCCGTCCCTGGCCCCCGACGGGCGGCGGCTGGCGTTCAAGAAGGCGACCGGGAACCCGGTAAGCCCGTGGCGTCTGCACGTCCTCGACCTGCGGACGATGCGCGAGACGCCGCTGGCGGAGCCCGCCTCGGTGGACGACCAGGCCGTCTGGATCGACGACCGCACGGTCGCGTACGGGCGGGTCCGCGGATCTACTACGGACGTCTGGGCCGTGCCCGCCGACGGCTCCGGAACTCCCCGGCGGCTGCTGGAAAACGCATTCTCCCCGGCCGCAATCCGATGATCGAATGGCCGTATTGCTGACCTTTGCGGCAGTTGTCCCGGAACGCGACGCCATCCCCCGCAGACCTCCCCAGGTCGCGATCCGGATCTCCCTGCACTTGACCCGGCGTCTCTACAGGGCCCCCTGACGTTTACCGGCGGCGCCTGTCCAAAGGCGGCCACGCGGATCCCTGGCTTTTTGCGTCCGCCCCGTACCAATAATGAGCCGGACATTGGACGGGGTGAACGATTGAGTCGGCTTCACGCATTCCGGAACCGTTTCGTCGATGCGCCGGGTTCTGTCGGCGCGCGCTATCGGGCGCGCCGGTGGGACTGGCTGCTCGCGACATTTCCCGATCTCGACCGGATGTCGGTCATCGATCTCGGCGGCACCGCGCGGGCGTGGCGGCGCGCGCCGGTGCGCCCCGCGGCGGTGCACATCGTCAACCTGGAGAAGCCGCCGGACGATCTGCCGGACTGGCTGCGCTCCGACCACGCCGACGCCTGCGAGCTGCCGCCGGAGATCCTCGCCGGCGGCTACGACCTCGTGGTGTCGAACTCGGTGATCGAGCACGTCGGCGGGCACGCGCGCCGGCACCGGTTCGCCGACGCCGTGCACCGGCTCGCCGAGCGGCACTGGGTGCAGACGCCGTACCGGTACTTCCCGGTCGAGCCGCACTGGGTCTGCCCGGGGATGCAGTTCCTGCCCGCGGCGGCGCGGGTGACGGTCGCGCGGCACTGGCCGCTCGTCCACACGCCGCCCGCGGACCGCGCGGAGGCGCTGCGGACCGTCCTGGACGTGGAGCTGCTGAGCCGCACCGAGATGCGCGCCTACTTCCCGCACTCGGAGATCCGCGCCGAGCGGGTCGCCGGGCTGACGAAGTCGCTGATCGCGGTGAAGACCCGATGAGCGCCGACGCGGACGCCGGGACCGGTGCGGAGCGGGGCCGCGTGGGCGGTGCCGGGCGGGCGCCGGGGGCGGGCGGGGGCCGGTTGGGGCGGCTCGGCGCGCACGACGCCGCCGCCCGCCGGCTGGTCGACGAGCTGATCGGGCGCGCCGTCCGGGGGCTGCCGGCGATGCGGCTCCCGGCGCACCGCGACGGCTTCGTGTTCACGCTGCGCGGCGACCCGCCGGTCGCCGCCGGGACGAGCCTGCGCTACGCGGCGATCGTCGCGCTCGGCGTGCGGCACCTGCCCGCGGACCGGCGGAAGGAGGCGCTCGGCGGCGCGACCGTCGGCGAGCTCGTCACCGCGCTGACCGGGCGGCTGGAGGACACCGGCCCGGCGGCCGTGACCTCGCTCGGCGACGTGGCGCTCGTCTGCTGGGCGGCGGCGGAGACCGGCCACTCCCGGCTGGAGCTCGCGCTCGACCGCCTCGCCGAGGCCGATCCGGCGGACGGCCGGGCCGTGTACACGGTGGACGCCGCCTGGACGGTGTCGGCGCTCGCCGCGGTCCGCGACGCCGGCGGCCCGCCCGCGGCGGAGCGGCACCTCGGACGCGCCGGGCGCCGCCTCCTGGACGGCCTGCGGCGCGGCGGGCTGTACTCCCACGAGGTGGGCGGCACCGGGCTCGTCCCGCGCTACCGCGCGCACGTGGGCTGCTTCGCCGACCAGGTGTACCCCGTCCAGGCGCTCGCCCGGCTCGGCGGGGACCGGGAGGTCGCGGCGGCCGCCGCGGTGGCGGAGCGGATCTGCGCGGCGCAGGGCGCCGCGGGCCAGTGGTGGTGGCACTACGACGCCCGCACCGGGGGCGTGGTCGAGGGCTACCCCGTGTACAGCGTCCACCAGCACGCGATGGCGCCGATGGCGCTGCTCGACCTCGCGGACGCGGGCGGCCCGGACCATCTCGACGCGATCGCGAGAGGCGTGCGCTGGCTGGCGGCGCCGCCCGAGACCGGGCGCTCCCTGCTGCCCGGACGGGCACCCGGTGAACCGGTGACGACCTGGCGCAAGGTCGCGAGGAGCGACCCGCGCAAGGCAGTACGGGGGGTGCGCGCGGCCACGACGGGGCTGCGTCCCGGCTGGCGACTCGGCTCCCTTGACCGAAGGTTCCCCCCGGTCGCGATCGACCGGGAGTGCCGTCCCTACGAGCTCGGGTGGCTGCTGCACACCTGGCTCGTGCCCTCTCCACGGGAGTGAGCGATTCCATGCTGAAGCGTTACGAGCCGGACCGGCGGCATCTCCTCGGCGTCCACCTCGACCCCCTGACGATCGACGAGACGGTGGCCCGCTGCGTCAAGGCCGTCGAGGAGCGGTCGCCGATGACGATCGGCGTGCTGAACGCCGCGAAGATCGTCCGGCTGCGGAGGGATCCGCGGCTGCGCCGGGCGGTGCTCGGCTGCGACCTCGTCCTCGCGGACGGGCAGTCGGTGGTGTGGGCGTCCCGGCTGCTGGGCGCGCCGCTGCCGGAGCGGGTCGCGGGCATCGACCTGATGCTGGCGCTGCTGCCCGAGGCCGAGCGGCGCGGCGACCGCGTGTACTTCCTCGGCGCGAGGCAGGACGTGCTCGACCGGACGGTCGCGGAGGTCCGCCGCCGCTTCCCGCGCCTGGAGGTCGCGGGGTCCCGGCACGGGTACTTCTCCTCCGCCGAGGCGCCCGCGGTGGCGGACGCCGTCCGCGAGACGGGGGCGGACCTGCTGTTCGTGGGCGTCTCATCGCCGATGAAGGAGCTGTTCGTCGAGGAGTGGTCCGCGCGGACGGGCGTGCAGGTCGCGCACGGCGTCGGCGGCACGTTCGACGTCCTCGCCGGGGAGGTCCGCCGCGCGCCCGAGTGGTGGCAGCGGCACGGCGTGGAGTGGCTGTACCGGGTCGTCCAGGAGCCGCTGCGCCTCGGGCCCCGCTACTTCACGACGAACTTCGCGTTCGTGGTGCTCGTGGCGCGCGAGTGGACGCGGGCGCTCAGGCGCGCGCGGTCGCGGCCCCGCCGCTCCGCCGCCGGCGGCGATCGACGGTGACCGCGGCGTACGCCGCGCCGATCCCGCCGATCAGCAGGACGGCGAGGAACGCGCGCGCGGGACGGCCGACGACCGGCACCGCCCGGTCGCTGCCCGCGTCGATCTGCCACGTGATGTACGAGCCGGGGAGCGCGCCCTGCTCGGCCTGGGTGCGCTGGAGCCGCTCGCGGAGGACGCCGAGCACGGCGAGCAGCGACCTGCGGGCCGTGCCGGGGTCGCCCGCCGTCACGCTGAGCGTGAGGTACGGCTGGTCGTGAATCGGCTGCTCCTGGTTGCCGCGGTTGGCGAGGACGACCTCGAAGCCCGGGTCGCCGCCCGCCTTCCGGACGGCGTCCCGTCCGGCCGCGGAGCCGAGCCAGTCGGCGGAGACCTCCGCCATCGTCACGAGCGCGGGTGTGAAGCTCGCGAACGTGTTGCGGGGGTACTCCGTCCGCGGCGACAGGAAGGTCACGACCGACCGGGCCGCGTAGGTCGGCGGGGCCGTCCGGATGCCCACTACCACGAGAAGCGTGACGGCGGCGGCGGTGACGGTGACCCAGATGTTGCGCCGGAGCGCGACCATGAAATCTCGGAACGCCACGAGCTACTCCACTCCGCAGGTGCGTGTCATCGTGGCATGAGAGGGACGCGGACAGGGCGCGCTCGCCGGGTGTGGCCAGCATGACGGCGCCGGCGGGCGCGGGTCGACAGGGGTCGTGAGGGGGACCGGTGGATCTGCTCGACTGGGTGGGGACCCTGCTGCGGAGGTGGTGGCTGACGGTGCCGCTCCTCCTCGCCGCGCTGGCGGGAGCCGGCGCGATCGCCGTGGTCACGCCCTGGAAGTACGAGGCGAGCGCGACGGGCGTGCTGCTCGCCTCGCCCGTCCAGGCGAAGCAGGCGGGCGGCAACCCGTGGCTCGTCTTCGACAGCTCCCTCACGATCACCGCGGAGGTGCTCGGCCGCGACATGATGGACGAGCGGACCGCCGCCGCCCTCCGCGCCCGGGGGCTCACGGCGACGTACGTGGTGGGCGTGGCGCCCGACTCGACCGGGCCGGTTCTGGCCATCAGCGTCAGCGGCACCGACGCGCGCGTCACGAAGGCGACGCTCGACGCGCTGCTCGCCACCGTCCCCGAGCGCCTCGCGCGGCTCCAGGCGCAGGAGAGCGTGTCGCCGCGGGCGCAGATCAAGCTGAACGTCATCAGCGCGAGCCCGAAGGCCGCGCGGGTGACCACCGACAAGATCCGCACGGTGGTGATGGTGCTGTTCCTCGGCATCGTGGTGGCGGTCGCCGTCCCACTGTCCGCCGAGGTGGTGTCCGAGCGGCGCCGCCGCGGGCGGGCGGGCGGTGACCTCCCGCACCCGCGGGACCCCGCCCCCGGCCCCGACCCGGCGCCGGAGCCCGCGCCGGAGCCCGCGCCGGAGGTCTCCGACGAAGCCGCGCGGAAGCCCCGCGATGAACCCGTGCGCGCCCCCGGGCCGTGGGGCGCGGACGGGTCGTGGGGCGCGGACGCGCGGGGGCCCGGATCGTCCGGCCGCCCGGGCTCACCGCTGGTGACGATGCCCGACACCCCGGCCGGCCGCGGCAAGGCCGAGAAGAAGGCGAAGGGGAAGGGGAAGGCGAAGGCGTCGGACACGCCCGAGACCTACGGGCTCCTCGACTACACGCCGCCCGCGTCCAACGGGACCGCTCCGCGCCCGCCGGACGCGCCGGGCGAGCCCGAGATGTCCGAGCCGGAGGCGTAGCCGCCGATGGTCCCGACCACGCCGGCGGACCTGATCGCCGCACCGGACGGCCGGCGCGCGGCGGCCGGGCGGCCCGTGCTCGGCCAGGTCGACGCGGTCACCGTCCTCAGCGTCTTCGTCGTCATGCTGACCGTGGTGCCCGCGCGGTTCATCGTGGGGCCCCTCGGCGCCGCGGGCACGCCCGCCGGGATCATGGCGGTGCTGTGCCTGTTCTGGTACCTCAGCTCGATGATCGCGGCGCGCACGTCGCCGATCCGCGGCGTCCAGCCCGTCCGCACGGTCGTGGTCGTGTTCTGCTGCGCGATGCTGGCCTCCTACGCGGCGGCCAACCTGCGGTACCTGCCGGCGCTGGAGGCCAACGCCGCCGACCGCGGCCTGATCCTCACCGCGGGCTGGGCGGGGATCGCGCTGCTCGCCGCCGACGGGATCCCCCGGCTGGACCGGCTGGAGGCGGTCCGCCGCCGCCTCGTCGCGGGCGGCGGGTTCATCGCGGCGCTCGGCTGCCTCCAGTTCTTCACCGGCCTGGACCTGGCGGGACGGCTGGCCTTCCCGGGCCTGACGACCAGCACGTCCTACACCTCGCTGCTCCAGCGCGACGAGTTCAACCGGCCGATGGCGACCGCCACCCATCCGATCGAGTTCGGCGTGGTGCTGGCGATGCTGCTGCCGCTCGCGCTGCACGGCGCGGTGCACGCCGGGGAGGGGCGGCGCGGCCGGCGCTGGCTGCTGGTGTGCCTGATCCTGGTCGTGCTGCCGATGACCGTGTCCCGGTCGGCGATCCTCGGGCTGGCGGTCTGCTGCGTGGTGATCCTGCCGATCTGGCCGGCGATGTGGCGGTTCACCGCGGTCGTCATGCTCGGCGTGTTCATGGTGGGGCTGCGCGCCCTGGTGCCCGGCCTGATCGGGACGCTGACGAGCCTCGTCTCCGACATCGGCTCCGACTCCAGCACCGTGACCCGCACGAACGACTACGTCGTCCTCGGCGACACGTTCGTGCACCGGCCCTGGCTCGGCCAGGGGTTCGGCACCTACCTGCCGCAGACGTACCGGATCCTCGACAACCAGTACCTGCTGTCGGCGGTGGAGACCGGCGTCGTCGGGGTGGCGGCGCTGCTGACCGTCCTGCTGTCGGGGTGGTTCCTGGCGCGCTCGGCGCGGCGCGCGGCCCTCGCCCGCCGGGACGCGGTGACCGCGCACCTCGCGCAGTGCTTCGCGGCGTCGATGGCGGTGGCGCTGTTCTCCTTCTTCACCTTCGACGCGTTCAGCTTCCCGATGGTGTCCAACCTCGCGTTCCTGCTGCTCGGCTGCTGCGGCGCGCTGTGGCGCCTCACCCGCCCGGAGCGGTCACGGGAACCCTAGGGCTGGACGGGGCGGCCCGTGTCCTCCCAGATGTTGCCGCTCCACACGTTGCCCTTGCCGTTCGGCTCGAACGACGTCACGGGGCCGAAGAAGCCGCCGTTCTTGTAGATCCTGCGGCTGAAGACGTTCCGGACGATCCGGATGTTCGACGACGTCCCGAACCTCCCCTTGCCGCCGTAGAGGGCGTAGCCGCCGCCCGCGAGCAGGTTCCCGTCGAGCGTCACGTCGTAGGCGCGGCCGAAGTCCTGGTAGATCGAGATCGCGGACGTCTGCGACAGCGGGTTCAGCGCGACGTTGTGCCGGATCACGAGCTTCAGGCCGGGCGCGGGCCCGGAGTTGGAGGCGATGCAGGCGACGTGGTCACCGGGGAACTCCTTGAGGTTCCGGACGATCGAGTCCTCGATGAGCCCGTGGTCGGTGCCGATGCCGTCGCTGACGGTGTGGACGTGGACCTTGCGGACCGTGATCATCCCGCCCTGGTTGAGGATGCCGAACTGCGCCTTGCGCCTGCCGTCCCCGTTGATCTCGACGTTCTCGACGCGCAGGTTGGACGCGCCGCGCCGCTGGATGATCCCCCACTCCCCCTCCGCGATCAGGTGGGTGTTGCGGATCGTGACGTCGCTGGC
The DNA here is from genome assembly GCF_900659615.1 of Actinomadura fibrosa. Classification (GTDB taxonomy): domain Bacteria; phylum Actinomycetota; class Actinomycetes; order Streptosporangiales; family Streptosporangiaceae; genus Spirillospora; species Spirillospora fibrosa. The sequence goes on from NZ_CAACUY010000086.1 coordinate 7,480, forward strand.
GTCCACGTTGATCTCGGTGCGGACGCGCAGCCCGTCGATGACCGTGCCGCGCTTGCGGATCGTGATCGGCCCGCTGTCCTTGAGCCTCGTCCCGGCCGGGACGCCCACGGACTTCAGCGTCGGCCAGGTGATCCGGGCGCCCTCACCGCCCGCCGGGTCGTTCGGCGTCCGCAGCTTCAGCGGCGGAGCCGGCACCGCCGACCGCGTCGGCGCCGTCAGCGGGGACACCGGCGGCCGGACCGTGGCGGTGCTCGCGGCGTGCTTCCCGTCCCCGCCGCCCGAGCAGCCGGCGAGGCCCGCCGCCGCGAGAACGAGCGCCGAGACGAGCGCGAGCGCACGCGTCCCCGGGCGTCTTGCCGAACCGGCCATGCCGGCCTCCTTCGGATGGTCCTTCAGTCGAGGATCTTGCGGAGGCCGTCGGCGACCCGCCGCTGCTGCTCGTCGGTGATCTGCGGGAACATCGGCAGCGACAGGATCTCCGCGGCGGCCGCCTCGGTCACCGGGAAGTCGCCGGGGCCGTGCCCGAGCCGCCGGAACGCCGGCTGGAGGTGCACCGGGACCGGGTAGTGGACGCCGGTCCGCACGCCGAGCTCGCCGAGCCGCCGGGCGACCTCGTCCCGGTCGGGGACGCGGACCACGTACAGGTGCCAGACGTGGTCCTCCCCGGCGGGCGGCGGCAGGACGACGCCGGGGACGCCGTCCAGCAGCTCGGCGTAGCGGGCGGCGGCGGCGCGGCGGGACGCGTTCCATCCGGCCAGGCGCCGCAGCTTGGCCCGCAGGACGACGGCCTGGAGGGTGTCCAGCCGCGAGTTCATCCCCACGACCTCGTGGTGGTACTTGCGGTCGCTGCCGTGGTCGCGGAGCAGCCGGACCGCGCGGGCCAGCTCCGCCGAACCGGTGGTGATCGCGCCCGCGTCGCCGTAGGCACCGAGGTTCTTACCGGGGTAGAAGCTGGTGGCGGCGATGGCGCCGGACGCCCCGCCCGTGGCCGCGTCCGTGGCCGCCGCGGGGACGGCGCCCTGCGACTGCGCCGCGTCCTCCAGCACCGGCGGCCCGAGCTCCAGCAGCGGGCGGACATCGGCGAGCCTGCCGTACAGGTGCACGGGAATGATCGCGCCGGTGGACGGGCCGGTCGCCGCGGCGGCGAGCGCCGGGTCGATCAGCAGGGTCGCGGGATCGACGTCCACCAGGACCGGGCGGGCGCCCGCGCGGACGACGGCCTCGGCGGTGGCGATGAACGTGTTGGCGGGCAGGACGACCTCCGCGCCTGGCCCGACGCCGAGCGCGCGCAGGGCCAGCTCCAGCGCGTCGGTGCCGTTGGCGACGCCGACGCAGTGGGCGGCGCCCGTGAAGTGCGCGTAGTCGCGCTCGAACGCGCCGACCTCCTCGCCGTTCACGAACGCCGTGGCGGCGAGGACGCGGTCGAAGCCCGCGCGGACCTGCCGCTCCACCTCGGCGTGCGCGGCGGCCAGGTCGACGAAGGGCACCTCGCCGCACGCGTCCGCGCCGGTCGTACCTCCGCCGGTCGTACCTCCGCCGGTCGGGTGTCCGCCGTTCGCCGTGCTGTCGGTCATCACGCTTCCTTCCTCTGCGGGGCGGGACGCAGGCGGCGGGCGGGCGCGCCGGCCCAGACCTCGCCGGGCGGGACGTCCCGCAGGACGACGGCGCCCATGCCGACCAGGGCGCCCGCGCCGATCTCGACGCCCTCGCGGACGAGCGCCCCGGCGCCGACGTAGGCTCCGGCGCGCACCCGGACCCCGCCGCCGAGCCGGACGCCGGAGGCGATGGTGGCGTAGTCCTCGATCACGTCGTCGTGGGTGACGGTGACGTGCGGCATGACCGCGACGTGCGCGCCGACCAGGGCCGACGCGGTGAGCACGGTCTGGGCGAGCACGACCGAGCCGGGGCCGATCCGCGAGGACGGCGACACCCACGCGGTGGGGTGGACGATCGTCGCGTACCGGTCCGGCGCGAGGCCGAGCGCGCGGACGATCCGCTCGCGGCTGCCGTAGTCGCGGGGGCTGCCGGTGCAGACGGCGACCTGGACGCCGGGCAGCGCCGCGACGTCCGCGCGGCCGCCGAGGATGGGCACGCCGTCCACCTCGTGCCCGCGCCGGGGGTCGTCCTCGGCGAAGCCCAGCAGCCGCCATCCGGGCAGCGCGGTCACGGTCTGCGCGGTCTCGCGGCCCAGCCCGCCCGCACCGAAGATCACCAGGTCAGGCATCGGCGCCCTCCAGGCTCCGCAGGCCGGACAGGGCGCCGCGCGTCCGGCGCAGCAGCAGGCCGATCGCCGCGAGCGCGACCGTCCCGGCGACGGCGAGCGCGATCACGTCCAGGGGGATGGCGGCGTGCGCGGCGACGGCGGCGAGCCCGACCCCCGCGGCGATCGCGGCGGGCGGCCCGATCCGGGCGAGGACGGCGCGCGTCCCGACTCCGGCGCGGTGCAGCTCCCACAGGTACATCGGCAGGACGACGAGCGCGGCGACCGCGACGTGCGCCGCGCCCACCCCGGAGACGCCCTTCGCGTGCGCCCCGGCGACGAGCGCCGGGACGAGGACGACCAGCCAGATGAGCTGCACGGTGAACACGGCGCGGGAGCGGGCGAGCACGACGAAGTAGTCGTACATCAGCTCGAACATGATCCGGAGGCCGCCGAGGATCGCGAGCCACAGCAGCGCGTCCGCGGCGGGCCCCCACCGGTCGCCGTAGACGAGCCGGATCAGCGGTTCGGCGGCGCCCGACAGCAGCAGGCAGACGGGCAGCGTCAGCCCGGCGAGCAGGCCCGCCGTGGACAGGAACGCGCCGCGCAGCGCGGGCGGGTCGTGCTGGAGCCGCGCGAACGCGGCGGGCGCGACGCTCCGGACCGGTTGCGAGAACATCGTGACCGGCCACTGCGACAGGTTGAACGCGAGGACGTAGAAGCCGAGCGCGGTGGCGCCGAGCACGTGGCCGACGACGACCTGGTCGACGGTGTTCACGGCGAACACGACGATGCTGGACCCGGCGAGCGGGACCCCGAAGCGCAGCAGCGCCCGCGCCCGGCCGGGGTCGAACCCGAACCGCATCGACCCGGGCGCCGCGCGGACCAGCAGGACGGCGGACGCCGCCGATCCCGCGAGCCGTCCGACCGCGAGGCTCATCGCGCCCGTCCCGGTCGCGGCGAGCGCGATGGACACGAGCGCGCCGCCCCAGTTGTTGACCTGGTCGGCGAGCATCTTGCGGTCCTGCCGGAAGCCGCGCTGGAGCAGCGCGGCGGGCACCGCGACGAACCCGCTGACGACGACGCTGAGCGTGAGCAGCCGGATCACGCCGGACGCGCCGGGCGCGCCCATCGACGACGCGAACGCCGGCGCGCCGAGGTAGCAGCCCGCGTAGATGGCGAGGCTGGACGCGACCGAGATCGTCGCGACGGTCGGCGCGATCTCCTCGGGGTCGCCCGGCCAGCGGACGATCGCGAGGCTGACGCCCAGCTCGTGGAAGCTGAGCACGGCGAGCAGCGCGACCATCGCGACGGCGAACACGCCGAACTCGGCGGGGCCGAGCAGCCGGGCCAGCGCGATCCCGATCGCGAGCGTGCCGAGCCGCCCGACCGCGGTGTTGACGAGGCTCCAGCCGAGCGCCCGGGACGCCTTCCCGAACAGAGAGTCGTCGTCACCGACGGTCAGCCGCGTCACCGCCCCTCCCCACCAGGCTCGCCGCGTGCGGCCTCGCCCGGCACGGCCTCGCCGGACGCGGGCTTGCCGGGCGCGGCCCTGTCGGGCGCGGTCTTGCCGGACGCGGCCTTGCCGGACGCGGGCTCATCGCGCGCGGCCTTGGCGGCTACGGCGTTGAAGTCGTCGCGGGGGGCCGTTCCGCGGAGTTTGCGGGCCTTGCGGGCGGTCTTGTAGGCGACGACGCGGGCGGCGGTGGACGCCGCGTCCCAGCGGCGGGCGAGGGCCCGGCCGATCGGGTCGGTCGCCGCGCGGGCCGCGAGCGCGTCCTGGTAGATGCGCTCCTGCACGGTCGCGGCGCGCTCCAGGCCAAACCGCCCGGTGACGAGCCGCCGCCCGTAGTCGCCGAGCTCCTTGCGCCGCACGTCGTCGGCGAGGGCGCGGAGGATCTCCGCGAGCCGGTCACCGCCGCGCCCGCCGACGCCGTACCAGCCCTGTTCGAGGAACGTCGCGCTCGTGTCCGGGTCGAGGAGCTCGAAGAAGCCCCGCTCCCCCTGGACGATCAGCGGGCGGGCGAACGCGAGGGCGCGCAGGGCCGAGCCGCCCATGCCGAGCGCGATGGACGCGGCCGCGTAGGCGGGGCGGGGGTCGTCGAGCGGGCCGGTGAGCACGACGGCGAGGCGTCCCGCGCGGGCGTTGGCCTCGGCGGCGCGCGCCTCGACCTGGCCGCGGCACGGCCCGTCCCCGACGATGATCAACCGCAGCGGCAGCTCGTCCGCGAGCCGCCCGACCACGTCGATCGCCGTGAGCACGCCCTCCAGCTTGAGTTCGGCGACGAGCCGGCAGACGACCACGACGTCCAGCGGGCCGGGGTCCAGGCCGAAGCGGGCGCGGAACGCGGCGGTCGGGTGCCCGGGCGCGTTGGCCCGCACGTCCACCGGCGGCTCGATGAGGTGGACGGCGCCGGTGCGGCGGCCCCGCCGGTCCAGGACGTCCCGCCGGATCTGCCGGGTGCCGACGACGAGCGGCAGCGACGGCGGCAGGAACGGCGCGACGGCCATCGACATCACCGTGCACACGGCCGCGACGCCCGGGCGGCCCCGCGCCGTGTAGAACGCCTCGACGCCCGGCGGCCACTCGTAGCCGTGGACGACGTCGATGCCGCGCTCGGCGACGAGCCCGCGCAGCGTCCGGACGGTCGCCGGGGACGGGCGGCGGCGGCCCGGGTCGAGCGGGACGTGCTCGATCCCGGCGTCGCGGACCCGGTCCACCAGCGGGCCGGGCTCGCCCGCGACGACGACCTCGTGGCCGAGGTCGCGGACGGCGGCGGCCAGCTCGATCGCGTTGAGCTGGCTGCCGCCGATCTCCATCGCGTGCGGGTAGACGAGGATCCTCATGCGCGCGCCGCCACCGCCTCGGCGACCCGGTCCTGCTCGGCGGCCGTCATCGCGTGGAACAGCGGCAGGATCAGCGACCGGGCGGTGAACCGGTCGGTGACCGGCAGGTCCGCCGGGACGTCCGCGTAGGCGGGCTCCCGGTGCGCGGCCATGATGCCGCGCCGGGCGGAGATCCCCGCGTCCAGCATCCGCTGGAGGAGGTCGTCGCGGCCGATGGGGTGGTCGTCGGGGAGCAGCACCCAGAACGACTGGTAGTTGGTCCGGCCGTGGGGCGGGTCGCCCGCGCAGGCGAGGCCGGGCACGTCCGCGAGCAGCCGCCGGTAGCGCTCGGCGAGCTCCCGCCGCCGCGCCACGATCGCGTCGAGCCGACCGAGCTGCACCAGTCCCACCGCGGCCTGCATGTCGGTCATGCGGTAGTTGAAGCCGGTCTCCTCGTACTCCTCCAGGACGACCTTCGCGCTGCCGTGCCGGTCGGCGGCGCTCACGCTCATCCCGTGCTCGCGGAGCCGCCGCGCGCGCCGGGCCGCCGCCTCGTCCCGGAGCGTCAGCATGCCGCCCTCGCCGGTGGTGATCAGCTTGCGGGGGTGGAACGACCAGGCGGTCAGCTCCGCGCCCGCCCCGACGGGCCGTCCCTGGTACTCCGACCCGGCCGCGCACGCGGCGTCCTCGACCACGGTGATGCCGCGCGGGTCGCACAGTGCCCGCATCGCGTCGAGGTCCGCGGGGATGCCGCCCTGGTCCACGAGGACGACCGCGCGGGTCCGCGGGGTGAGGACGGCCTCCACGTCCTTGGGGGTCAGGTTGCCGGTGGCGAGGTCGACGTCCGCGAAGACGACCGTGCCGCCCGTGTACCGGACGGCGTTCGCCGTGGCGATGAACGACAGCGACGGCACGACCACCTCGTCGCCCGGGCCGACCCCGGCGAGCAGCAGCGCCAGGTGCAGCGCCGTCGTGCAGGACGAGGTCGCGACCGCGTGCGCGGCTCCGGCCCGTCCGGCGAAGGCGGTCTCGAACTCGGCGACGCGCGGCCCCTGGGCCACCCATCCCGACCGGATGACCGCGGCGACCGCCTCGGCCTCCTCCTCGCCCAGCACGGGCCTGATGACCGGGATCACGATGCGGGTTCCTCCTGCCGTGCGGGGACGGGGTCGATGTCCAGCAGCCGGGCGAGCGCGCGGGCGCGCTGCCCCCAGTCGTGCCGGGCGGCGAACTCCCGCCGCCGGGCGGTCAGCTTCGGGGTCCGCTCCACGGCGAGCTCCGCCTCGACCGCGCGGACGAACCCGTCCACGGTGGCCTCGGAGCGGACGAGGTCCGCGCCGCCGGAGAAGCCGCGCAGCCATTCGGTCGCGGGCAGGTCCGTCGAGACGACGGCGCGGCCGGCGGCCAGGTAGTCCAGCGTCTTGATCGGGAAGCTCGCCCGGTTGAAGGCGTCGGTGCGGTACGGGGTCAGCCCGACCTGGATCGTGCTCAGGTAGGACGGCATCTCCCCGAACCCCTTGCGGCCCGTCCAGTGGACGTCGGGCAGCGCGGTCAGCGCGCGGAACCGGGCGGGCTGGTAGCCGGGGTCGTGCGGGCCGACGAGCACCAGCGGGTGCCCGGCGGCGGCGACCGCCTCCAGCAGCCCGAGGTCGATGCGGGCGTTGATGTGCCCCGCGAACCCGGCGGCGGGACGGTCGAAGCGGGGCACGTCCGCGGGCCACGGCGCCGTGTCGATGCCCGCGTACGCCTCGGGCGCGCACCCGTTCGGGACGAGCGCCGGGTCGCGGCCGTGCGCGCGGAACAGCTCGCGGAGCAGCGGCGACACGACGGCGACCTCGTCGGCGCGGGCGAGCATCCGCTCCCGCGCCGCGGCGAGCCGCCGCGGCGGCAGCCCGAGCAGCTCCGCCCCGGCGACCAGGTCGTCGGTGGCGTAGTAGAGGGTCCGCGCGCCGGGGACGGCGTCGAGGAGGTCCGCGCCGGCGGCGACCACCACCGCGGACACCCGCTCGTCGAGCTCGGCGGCCATCCGCCGGGCCGCGCGCCGCGCCGCCCGGCGGACCAGCGCGTTCGTGGTGTGGTGCAGGCCCGGCCGGTACGCGCCGGGCAGCACCCGCGGGCACAGCCGCCACAGCGCCGGGCTCCGCCGCCGCAGCGCCGCGCCCCGCACCGAGTCGGCGAGGTGCGGGTGCAGCAGCGGCGTCGTGACCGACACGGGAGGATCGACGTACAGGACGGGCACCATCGCGCTCAGCCGGTCGGCAAGCTGCCGGTCGGTGCCCGTCACCCCTTCGTACGCCGATCCCCCGAAGTAGACGATCACGCCTGCTCCAGCCGGGCGTCCCGCCACCAGGCGACCAGCCGCCGCAGCCCCTCCTCCAGGTCGACCTGCGCCTTCCAGCCGAGGACGCGCTGCGCCGCGGACACGTCGGCGAGCCGCCGGGAGACCCCGTTGACGGCGCGGGCCGGGCCGAACTCCAGCCCGAGGTGCTCCGCGTCCATGATCCGCAGCAGGGCCTCGGCCAGCTCCTTCAGGCTCGTCTCGGTGCCGCTGCCGATGTTGAACACCGCGTCGGTCGCGTCCGACTCGGCGGCGAGGAGGTTCGCGCGGGCGATGTCCTCGGTGAAGACGAAGTCCATCGTCTGCTCGCCGTCGCCGAGGATGAGCGGCGGCTCCCCCGCCGCGATCCGCTCCATCCACCGGATCAGGACCTCGGTGTAGAGACCGTGGACGTCCATCCGGGGCCCGTACACGTTGAAGTACCGCAGCGCGACGTAGTCGAGGCCGCGCATGGCATGGAAGCTGCGCAGCATGCCCTCGTTGAACGCCTTCGCCGCGCCGTAGAAGGTGTCGTTGGCGTAGGGGTGCTGGTCCTCGGGCGTCGGGAACCGGTCCGCCAGCCCGTACACCGACGCCGACGACGACGCCACGACCTTGCCGACCCCGGCGTCCGCGGCGGCCTCGACCACCTCGTACGTCCCGTCCACGAGGACCTCCAGGGCGAGCCTGGGCTCCTGCGCGCACTGGGTGATGCGGATGGCCGCCAGGTGGAACACGACGTCCACGCCGTCCATCAGCGTCCGGACGAGGTCGCGGTCGCGGATGTCGCCCTCCTCCACCCGCACGGTCCCGGGCGCGTCCGCGAGGTTGGCGCGGCGTCCCCGGACGAAGTTGTCCAGGACGACGACCTCGGCCGCGCCCGCGTCCACGAGCTGGTCGACGACGGCGGACCCGATGGTCCCCGCGCCGCCGGTGACCAGGCAGCGGGATCCTTCGATCATGCGTGCTCCTTGACGTTGCCAGCGGTGGTGGTCGCGCGCACGGGCGCGTCGACGGGAACGAGCGCGCCGCCCTCCGCGGCGCTGCGGGTGGCGGCCTCCAGCAGCGCGACGACCCGCAGGCCCGCGCGGCCGTCCGTGCGCGCGGGACGGCCCTCGGCGATCGCGGCGGCGAGCTCCGCCATCACCTCGCGCAGCGCCTCCCGCTCCGGCAGCGCCGGGACGAGGATGTCGCCGACCCGGTAGGAGATCAGGGCGTCGCGCCGCTCGTCCGGGCCGAGGGAGCCCGCCGGGGCCAGGTCCACGCCGCGGTCGTACACGGCCAGCCGCTGGACGGGGTTGAGGTCGTCCCAGACGATCGTCCGCCGGGACCCGCCGATCACCGTCGTGCGGATCTTCGTGGGGCTGAGCCAGTTGACGTGGACGTGCGCCATCACGCCGGTGGACAGCCGCACCGACAGGTGCGCCACGCACAGCCGCCCCGCGTCGATGGGGTCGCTGCCGCGCGCGGCGACGGCCTCCATCCGCACCCCGTCCGGCAGGACGTGGTCGAGGATCGACAGGTCGTGCGGCGCGAGGTCCCACAGGACGTCCACGTCCGGCTGCACCAGCCCGAGGTTGATGCGCACCGAGTCGACGAACTGGACGTCGCCGATCTCGCCGCCGCGGACCAGCTCGCGGATCTTCCGGACGGCCGGGGTGTAGCAGTACGTGTGGTCGCACATCAGCACCAGCCCCGACCGCTCCGCGAGGTCGACGAGCTTCGCGCCGTCGTGCGCGCTCGGCGTCAGCGGCTTCTCGACCAGCACGTGCTTGCCGGCCTCCAGCGCCGCCCGGACGAGGTCGAAGTGCGTCGCGGCCGGGGTGGCGATCGCGACGGCGCCGACCCGCGGATCGTCCAGGACCCGCTGGTAGGACGCCGTCGCGCGGACCGTGGTGTAGGGCCCGAGGACGGCGCGGGCGCGGTCCTCGTCGAGGTCGCACAGCCACTCCAGCCGCAGCGCCGGGGTGGCCTGCGCCGTCCGGACGAGGTTCGGGCCCCAGTATCCGGCGCCGACCACCGCCAGGCCGATGGGTTCCATCAGGCGTTCTCCTCTGGTTCGGGGGCTCGGGGTGGGCGGCTCAGGGCTGGGTCGTCGTGAAGACCGGGTCGACCCAGTAGTTGGAGGCGGACGGACTCGCGGGGAAGCCCCCGGATCCGTAGGCGTAGACGCCGTTGGCCCCGTCGGTGCCGTTGCGCAGCGCGTGCAGGGGCGGCGCGTCCACGCCGGCGTTCGCGAATCCGTTGATGTCGGCGGCGTAGTGCCCGTTGGGCGCCAGGTATGACACGACGTAGGTGGTCCCGGCCGTCACCTGGACGGGCGTGGAGAACGCGACCTCCTGCCAGCCCGCGGCGGACTCGGCGCCGAACGTCGCGGTGGCGAGCCGCGTCCCGTCGGCCTTCCAGAGGCTGCCGGTGTGCGTCCCGGTGTTCCCGGGGCCCTTGTAGAAGCGGACGCCGGTGACCCACCCGTCGGAGTCGGTGCGGAACTTCATCCCGAGCTCCACCGATCCGGAGTCGTCGACGTCCGGGACCTGCGGCTGGTCCTCGTCCGACCAGACCGAGCACGGGCAGGTGCCCGGCGTGGTCTGCTTCGCCGTGGTGAACGACCAGGTCCGCGACGCGGCGAGCGTGTTGCCCGCGAGGTCCTTCGCGCCGTCGACCTTCACCGTGTAGGCCGTCTTCCAGCCGAGCGCGGCGGACGGGGTGAACGACGACGTCCGGGTGGCCGGGTCGTAGCTCACCGAGCCGGGCACGGCGGTGCCGCCGGGGCCGGTGACCGTGAACTGCACCGTGGCGCCCTGCACGGCCTCGTCGAACGTGACGGACGGGTGGACGGCGCGCGGCACGCTGGTCGCGCCGTTCACCGGGCTGACCGCGTCGATGGTCGGCGGGGTCGTGTCGCCGGGCGCCGCGACGGAGAACACCGGGTCCACCCAGTAGTTCGCGGCGCCGTACGTCTGGTTCGGGAACCGCGACGTCGCGCTGTAGGCGTACACGCCGTTCCCGCCCGCGGCGTCACTGGACGGCGCGTGCAGCGGCGCGTTGTCGTAGGCGTTGCCGAACGAGCCGCCGTCGACCGCGTAGTGCCCCTTCGGCGCGAAGTAGGACGCGACGTAGGTGGTCCCGGCGGTCACCTGGACGGGCGCGGAGAACGTCATCGTCTGCCAGCCGGACGCGCTCTCCCCGGTGAACGTCCCGGTGCCGAGGCGCGTGCCGTCCGCCCGCCAGAGCGTGCCGGTGTGCGTGCCGGTGTTGCCCGCCCCCTTGTAGAAGCGGACGCCCGAGATCCATCCGGCCTGGTCGGTGGTGAACTTGACGCCCACCTCGACCGCGCCGCCGTCGGTGGACGCGGGCGTGCCCGGCGCGGCGTCGCTCGGGAACAGCGTGCACGGGCACGACCCGGACGTGGTGAACGACCACTGCGTCGTCGCCGTCATCGTGTTGCCCGCGGTGTCCTTGGCGCCGGTGACGCTCGCCGTGTAGGTCGTCGCGGCCGCGAGCCCGCTGGACGGCGTGAACGTCAGGACCCGTCCCGAGGCGTCCAGCGCGGACGTCCCCGCGACCGCCTGCCCGCCGGGCCCCTTCAGGGCGAACACCGGGGACCCGGACCGGACCGCCTCGTTGAAGGTCACCGCGACCTTCCCGCCCGTCGGGACGCTCGTCGCGTCGTTCCCCGGGCTCTTCGCCGCGACGGCCGGCGGGGTCGTGTCCGGCGGCGGCGAGAACACGACGTCCACCCAGTAGTTCGTGGACCCGGACGTCTGGTTCGGGAACCCGCGCGCGCCGTACTTGAACACGCCGTTCCCGCCGCCGTTGCCGTCGGCGAGCGCGTGCAGCGGCGGGTTGTCGGCCGCGCGGCCGAGCCCGCCATAGTCGGCCGAGTACCAGCCCTTGGTGGTGTGGTACGAGGCGACATAGGTCGTCCCGGCGGTCACCTGGACGGGCGTGGAGAACGTGACCTCCTGCCAGCCGAGCGTGGACTCGTTCGCGAACGTCGCGTTCGCGAGCTGCTGCCCCGCCGCCGTCCACAGCGTGCCGATGTGCGTGCCGTCGTTGTTGCGGCCCTTGTAGAACCGGACGCCCTTGACGAACCCGTCGGCGTCGGCGGTGAACCGCACGCCGAGCTCCAGCTCGTTCCCGTCGGCGACGCCCTCGATCGCGGGCGCCGTGTCGTCCGCCCAGATGCTGCACGGGCACACCCCGGGCTGCGGCGTCGCCTTCGCCGTCGTGAACGCGTAGGTGAAGTCCTGCATCGCGTTGCCCGCGTCGTCTTTGGCGCCCGTGACGGTCGCGGTGAGCTTCGTCGCGGCGGGCAGCGGCGAGGACGGGGTGAGGGTCATGACCGTCCGGGACGCGTCCATGCTCGCCGTCGCCGGGACCGTCGTCGTGCCGTCCTTCAGCGTGAACGACGCCGTGCCCGCCTGGATCGGCTCGCTGAACGTCACGGTCGGCTTCAGCGACGTCTTCACGCTGGACGAGCCCGCGTACGGGGTGTTGTCGACGACGGTCGGGGGCATCGTGTCCGGCGGCTTCACCGTCGCGAACACCACGTCCACGTAGTAGTTGCCGCCCTTGTAGGTGGACGTCGGGAACCCGCTGCTCCCCGCCCGGTACACGCCGTTGCCGCTGTCCGTCCGCGCCTTCGGCGCGGTCAGCGGCGGGCGCGCGTAGTCGTTCAGCGAGAAGAAGTTCGCGTCGGCGGCGTAATGCCCGTTCGGCGCGAAGTACGACACGATGTACGTCGTGCCCGCGTCGAGCTGCACGGCGGACGGGAACGTGGCGTTCTGCCACCCGGACGCGGTCTCGCCGGTGAACGTCGTCGTCGCGAGCCGCGTCCCGTCCGCCTTCCACAGGCTCCCGGTGTGCGTGCCGGTGTTGCCCGTGCCTTTGTAGAACCGGACGCCGGTCGCCCAGCCCGAAACCGAGGACGTGAACTTCACCCCGGCTTCGAGGGACGTGGTGTCGCTGTCGGCGGGCATCGCCGGGACGGCGGAATCGCCGAACAGGCGGCAGGGGCAGCCGACGCCGACCTGCACCCCGGCGCCCGGGGTCTCGATGTTCCCGCTGTCGTCGACCGCGCGGGTCCTGATGGTGACCGGCCCGTTGCCGGTCGCGTCCCACTTGTACGTCCACGTCCCGCGGCCCTCGGCCGGATGCCACGTGGACCCTCCGTCGGTGGACACCTCGACGCCGCCGACCTGGCCGCCGGCGTCGGTCGCCGTCCCGGTGACCGTCACCGTCCGGCCGTTCACGATCTGCGTGCCGGGCGTCGGCGACGTCACCGCCGACACCGGCGCGATGTGGTCGAGGGACGCCGTCGCGCGGGTCAGGCCGGTCTGGAGCGCGTACGGCTGCACGCCCATGTCCGCGAACAGGTTGACCGTCGCCTGCCGGATGCTCGCGTCCGGCGCGGTCGGCGCGTCCGACGGCCCGTCGTGCGTCGCGTCCAGGCCCCACGACCACTGCACCGTTCCGGCGCCGAACACGAGCGCTCCGCTCGGCGCCCTGTACATCGTCAGATGGTGGGTCGCGGTGCCGGCCGCGACGTTCGAGCCGTAGTCGATGAGCTTCTCCGGCACGTCCGCGGTCGTCGTGGACATCCGGAACAACCCCGCCGGGCGGGCGCCGTTGTCGAGGTCCTCGTCCCACTCGTAGCCGAGCGTCTGGTCGGCGAGCGTCAGCGTCCCGGACGTCTGGCTCCCGGCGGCCGTGCCCCGCCAAAGCCGCATCTTCCCGTCCGCCGCGGGCACCTTCATCGCCACGCCGCAGCAGTTCACCGTCCAGATCGAACCCGTCAGCCCGTTCTCCGGGCGGCCCCCGTCGGCGGGCGGGCTGAACCGCGGATCTCGCCAGCTCCCCGTCCACGTCCCGGTCGGGTCGGTCCGCGTGTTGTCGCGCGTCTCCTTGTAGGTGACCAGCGTCCGATAGGGGACGTTGCCGGCGCCCGCCTCCCAGCGGGTCTTCCAGAACACCTCGTTACCGCTGAAGAACGCGAGGCTGAGCCCGGCGTCGCGGGCCGCCTCCACGTTGGCGCGCTCGGCGCCCGACCAGTACTCGTCATGCCCCACCGACAGGAACGTCTTGTGGTTCCTCAGCAGCGCGCCGCGCTGGTCGACGTCGGCGCTCGCCATGTAGCTGACGTCGTACCCGTTCGCCTCCAGGAAGCGGATCATCGGGTACTCGTTCGCGAACACGAAGTCCCGCCCCCACGGGGTGCCCTCGCGCGTGTCGAACGGCCGGTTGTAGCTGACCTTCACCGCACGGCCCGGCGCGGCGGTGCTGTCGCCGAAGTACAGGCTGTTGCCGCCCCACCGGTTGTAGGCCTGCCAGGTCGCGTCGGACGTCTTGAACAGCAGGTCCGAGTGGCTCGCGTCGTTCCGGACGACGAACATGACGTGGTTGTCGTCCTCGGTGCCGTCGGTGCGCGTGATGTGCGCGAAGTAGACCCCCGACACCGCGTCGGACGGGACCGTCCAGCTCGCCGACACGCCCCAGTTGCCGCAGTCGACCAGACCGGTCGCGTCGTCGCTCTGGCAGGACGGCTGCTGCTGCGGAAGCGGCGCCGACGGCGACACCGAGCCGATCTTTCGGGCACCGTCGCCGCCGTAATAGCCCATACGGTAGATATCGATCGAGTACGACCGCGCGGGCGTGTTGACTTTGAACTGGACCTGCTGCCCGACATTGACGCTGAAGGCCGCCGCAAAACCCTCGATCGTCTGTCCGGCCCCGGAGATCTTCTCCCACTCCGAGGACGGTGATCCCGGCTTGGAATTCTCGCACGCCACCGGATTGCCGCCGCTGTCGCACGGCCCCGCGGCGGCCCGCACCGGCGGCTGCGCCAGGGCCGCCAGACCCGTCGCCACCAGCGCGAACACGATCACCGCCAGAACGGCCCCGCGGCCCCCGCGCCGCCTCGTCCGCCCTTTCACGACACCCGCACCAAGACCATTGTTCCCCCTCCGGCCCCACCCCGTGAGCGAAAACCCGGGATGCCGAAGCGAGAACCCAGGTCCGCTCCGATTACCGACTTCCATAAAGCCCGCGCCCGAAAGCACTCCGACTATAAGGTCGAATGCGCCGGTCACCTTGCGATTGGCCGGTGGTGGCCTGGCCCGGCCCGGACGTCACCTCGCGGCGAGCGTCAGGCGTCCGCCGCATTCGATGTACCGCTCCCCCGTCCGCGGGCACCGCCAAAGGATCTCCGCCTCCGCATTTCCCGGACCCTCCGGCGCCTTCTCCAGCGGCACCCCGGCCCGCCCGACCCAGCCGGCCCGCCGGGCCGGATTGCCGACCACGAGCGCGAAGTCCGGGACGTCCCGCGTCACCACGGCGCCCGCGCCGACGAGGGCGTACCGGCCGACCGTCCGTCCCGCGACCACGACCGCCCGCGCGCCGACCGACGCGCCCTCCCGCACCGTCACGCCCAGCGCGGTCCAGTCCCCCGGCCGCTTCAGGCCACCGTCCACCTCCGACGAGCGCGGGTACGGGTCGTTGGTCAGCACCACCGCCGGGCCGATGAACACCCCGTCCTCCAGCACCGCCGGCTCGTACACCAGCGCGTGGTTCTGGAGCTTCACCTCGTCGCCGATCCGCACGCCAGGCCCTACATAGGCGCCCCGACCGACGATGCAGTCGCGGCCGAGCCGGGCGTCCTCGCGCACCTGCGCCAGATGCCAGACCGTGGTCCCGTCGCCGAGGACGGCGCGCTCGTCCACGTCCGCGCTCGGAAGGATGCGGGCTGCGCCCATGGGGTGCCTCCGGGAGGGTCGCTGGTTCATACTTCCCACTTGTGGTGAGCATCGTGATCCCCGCGCACAACGAGGAGCGCGTCCTCGGCCGCCTGCTGGACGGCCTGCTGGGCACGGCGGAACCGGACGAGCTCGACATCGTCGTCGTGCCCAACGGCTGCACCGACGGCACCGCGCGGATCGCGGCGTCCTACGGCCCGGCCGTCCGGGTGGTGGAGGCGCCGGAGCCGTCGAAGGCCGCCGCGCTGCGGCTCGGCGACGAGGCCGCCCGCCGCTTCCCCCGCCTCTACGTGGACGCCGACGTCGAGCTGCGCACGGACGACGTCCGCGCGCTCACCGCCGCCCTGGAGCGGCCGGGTGTGGCCGCCGCCGCGCCGTCCCGCCGCCTGGACATGACGGGCCGGCCGTGGCCCGTCCGCTCCTACTACCGGGTGTGGACGCGGCTGCCCGAGGTCCGCGGCGGCCTGTTCGGCCGCGGCGTCGTCGCCGTCACCGGCGAGGGCCACGCCCGCCTCGCCGCGCTGCCCGGCGTCATCGCGGACGACCTCGCCTCCTCGCTGGCCTTCGCCGCCGCGGAGCGCGCCGTCGTCGGGTCGGCGTTCGTGACCGTCCACCCGCCGCGCACCTTCGGCGACCTGCTGCGCCGCCGCGAGCGGGCCGCCGCGGGCGTCGAGCAGCTCGAACGCGCCGACCTCCGCCAGCCGGGCGGCTCCGCCCGCACCGGCCCCGCCGACCTCGCCGCCCTCGTCCGCCGTGACCCCCGCCTCGCCCCCCACGTCGCCGTCTTCCTCGCGGTCGCGGTCATCACCCGCGCCCGCCGCGCCCGCAAGCGAGGCGACTACAACACCTGGCAACGCGACGAAAGCAGCCGCACCTAGCGCGCGGGTCATCGCGTCCCGGTTCGGGCGGGGGGCCAGCCGCGGAGCCACTGGCGGCGCGCCGCCCAGAGCAGGCGCCAGTCCTCCCCCCGCGCGGTCGGGCGCCCCTGCCGCTCGGGACGGGCGGCGGCCAGCCGGCTCAGCGCCGCCCGCAGGAACACCCCGACGGCGAGCAGCGCCACCCCGGCGGAACGCGTCCCGGGCCGCAGGTGCCGCCGCAGCAGCGTCGCCTTCCCCGTGAACAGCAGCACGAGCTTGCCGATGCCGCTTGACGACGCGCCGACCTCGTGCCGGTAGGCGGCCCGTCCGGTCACCATCGGCCGGTAGCCGTGGGCGGCGGCCCGCAGGCACAGGTCGGCGTCCTCGCCGTACATGAAGAAGCCGCGGTCGAAGCCGCCCGTCTCGTCCCAGACCCGCCGCGCGACGAGCATGAAGCCGCCCGTGACCACCGGCACGCGGCGCGTCTCCGTGCCCTCCGCCCACGGCCGCGGCGACTCCGGGTCGAACAGGCGGCTGCCGGGGAACAGCGAGCTGAGCAGGAACGCGAAGCAGAACGTCGACCACAGCCCCGGCCGCCCCCACCACGAGCGCGGATCCGCCGAGCCGTCGGACGCGACGCACCGTCCGCCGACGATCCCGGCGCCCGGCTCGGCGCGCGCGCACTCCAGCAGGGCCGCGATGCTCCCCGGCGCGGGCGCCGCGTCCGGGTTGACGAACACCAGCCACGGGAACCGCGCCCGCTTCGCCCCCTCGTGGCAGCCGTACGCGAACCCCCCGTTATGGCCTGTTTCCACGACCCGTGCGTCCGGGGCCGCCTTCCGCGCGACGTCCGCCGTCTCGTCCCGGGAGTCGTTGTCCACGATGAGGAGCTCGGCCGGGACCCCGCCGACGGCGGCGCGGAGCGCGCTCGCGCAGTCCTCGATGTACCGGGCGCTCCGGTAGGTGACCACGATGATCGACACCCCGTCGTCCCCCGGCCCGGACGGTTCGTCCGACGCGCCGAGGAACCGGTTGACGCTGAGTTCAGGCCGCACCGGCGTCCTCCCCCAAGACCCGTCCGCCGCCCCCTGGACCTTCGGGGGCCGCCCACAGCGTGCCCCATCCGCCCCGGCGACCCCGTCCGATGACCGGTCGTGGTCAGGCGCGTACGCGCCTCAACGGTGCCGCGGCCGTGTCCGGAACCAGGTGCGCGCGAAGCGGAGACCCGAGCGCGCGGCGAGCCGCACGGCGCCCCGGAGCGACGCGGCGATCACCGCGCCGGCCGTCGCGGGAGGGCGTCCGATGCCCGACGCCAGGGGCAGCGCGACGAACAGGCTCATCCGCCACATGAGGCGAAGCGCCGCGATGGTCGTGGCGGACGCGGTGAGGCCCGCGGCGAGCGGGCGTCCCGTGGCCGCCCGGGGTAAAGGCGCGGCGACGGCTTTCGGAGTCGTGGGGTCGGTGACCACTCCCGGACGCCTCGGGGACGGGACTGTGGCGGTTTTCGGGGCGGCTTCCGGGGCGGTTTCCGGGGCGGGCGGCGGGGCGGGAGGCGTCCGCGGGGCGGGGCGCAGGACGAGGAAGGCGATCAGCGCGCCGCCGAGCCCGGCGGCGGCGCCGGCCACGGCGGTGACCGCCATGGCGTCGGTGAAGGCGTGCCTCGCGGTGACGGCGAGGGCGGCGTCACCGCGGGCGGCCGCGACGGCGAGCGCGTCGCCGATCGAGTCGCGGGCCGGACCGGCGACGCCGTCCGGCAGGGCGCGGGCGTAGGCGGCGGTGAGGACGCTGCCGAGCACCGCCACGCTGAGCGCCTGCCCCACCTGCTGGACGGTGTCGTTGACGGCGGAGCCGACACCGGCGCGCTCGGCCGGCAGGGCGCCGAGCAGGGTGCCGTAGGCGGGCGGGCCCGCGATGCCGCAGCCGACGCCCATGACGACGAGGGCGACGACGAGGTGCCGGTAGCCGTCGCCCGGTGAGACCGTCGCGAGCAGCCCGAACCCGGCGGTGAGGCCGAGGAGGCCGAGCGACAGCGCGACGCGGGCGCCGACCCGCTTGTCGACGAGCACGCCGACGCCGTTGAAGGCCATCACGCAGACCACCATCGGGATGAACGCGACGCCGGTCTTCATCGGGCCGAAGCCCAGGACGAACTGGAGGTACTGCGTGAGGGCGAGCATGAGGCCGCCCGTGGAGAACGACAGCAGGACGATCGACATGCTCGCACCGCTGAAGTTCCGGTCGCGGAACAGCCTCACCGGCAGCATCGGCTCGCGGACGCGCCGCTCCCACCCGGCGAAGCCCGCGAGCGCCACGACGGCCACGGCGAAGCCCGCGCGGACCTGCCCGGACGACCAGCCGTCCCGCGGGATGCAGATGACGGCCCAGACGAGGGCCGTCATGCCGACCGTGGACAGCACCGCGCCGGGAAGGTCGGGGCGGGCGGCCGGCCCGCGCGACTCGGGGATGACGAGGAGCGCGGCGGCGATGGCGAGCACCGCGATCGGGATGTTGATCAGGAACACCGAGCCCCACCAGAAGTGCTCCAGCAGCAGGCCGCCGAGCAGCGGCCCGCCGAGCGCGCCGAGCATGAGCACCGCGAACCAGATGGCGATGGCCTTCTTGCGCTCGTCGTCGCCGAAGACCGTGGTGAGGATCGACAGCGTGCCCGGCATGAGGAAGGCCGCCCCGACGCCCATCAACGCGCGGGCGGCGATCAGCTCTCCGGCGCTGCCGGCCAGCGCGGCGGGCACCGACGCGCCGCCGAACAGCACGAGCCCGGCGATCAGCCCGCGGCGGCGGCCGTACCGGTCGGACAGGGCGCCCGCCGTCAGCAGGAGCCCGGCGAACGCCACGATGTAGGCGTCCAGGATCCACTGGACGTCGGCGCTGCTCGCGTGGAGGTTCCGGATCAGCGCCGGGATGGCGACGTTGAGCACGGTGTTGTCGATGACGACGACGAGCAGGCTCAGGCACAGGACACCGAGGATGAACCATCGGCGCGGGTGTGGGGCCGGCATGGCTCCCCCTCGGGCTGCTGCGGACGGCTGTCGCGGCGCCGTCCGGGAAGGCCCGGACCCGTGGTCGCCGGAGTCGTGGCCGCAGAACAGCGCACTACTTTTCGCACACTGTACTAAGATTCGTACATCGTTCGCAAGACGGTAGACTGCCCGGAAAGCCGTCGCCCGAAGGACACCCCCGACATGGCCCCGACCTCCGATCCCGCCGCCGGCTCGGTCTGGCTGCGTCCGGACCGGTCCCGCCGGGGCAGGCCGCAGCTCAGCCGCGACGAGATCGTGCGCGCGGCGGTCGAGCTGCTCGACGCCGAGGGCCTGGACGGGCTGAGCATGCGCCGGCTCGCCGCCATGATCGGCGCGGGCGCCACGTCCCTCTACTTCTACGTGGCGAACAAGGACGAACTGCTCGAACTGGTCCTCGACGAGGTCATGGGCGAGGTCGCGGTCCCGGACGTCGCCGGGGGCGACTGGCGGGCCGCGGCGGCGGAGTTCTCCCGCGGGATGCGCGCCATGATCCTGCGCCACCCCTGGACGACCGCGATCCTGGGCGAGCAGCCGAACATCGGCCCCCGCGCCATGCGGACGAGCGACCGCGCGATCGCGATGTTCCGCGCCGCGGGGTTCCGCGGCCCGGAGATCGCCTGGGCCGGCTCGCTGCTGATGTCCCACGCCGTCGGCACGGCCACCGGCGAGGTCGCGTACCGCAGGGTCGCCGCCCGGAGCGGCGCGGACGGCGACCAGGTCGGCGAGCAGCTCGGCCCCTACCTGGAGCAGGCCGGCGCCGCGTACCCGAACTTCCTCGAATGGTGGCGGGAGAACCGCGACCGCGCCGTCGACATGCGGCAGAACCACGACGACACCTTCGAGTTCGGCCTGCGGCGCCTTCTCGACGGCCTGGAGGCCTGGCTCACCGCGCCCCCTACGGAGGACGCGAAACCCCGGGAGGAGTCCGCGGAGGACGCGGAGGGCGCGGGGGACTGACCGGCGCGCGGTCCGTCCTCTAAGATCGCCCGGGCCCCGCCATGATCCGGGGCCCGGAGGAGGAGAGATGTCGTATCCGGACCCCCGGTACCTCGGTGCGGACGGCGAGCACAGCGCCGTGTACCGGGCCGCCGACGCGGGACCCGACCTGCTGCTCGGCCGCCAGGACGCCGACGGCGGGTTCCAGGGGACGAAGGTCCACTACCTCGGGACGGGCGGCTCCACGAACGGCGCGTTCGGCCTGTACCGGTGGGAGATGGGACCGGAGCCGTCCGGCCCGTCCCCGCACTTCCACCGGACGATCACCGAGTCGTTCTACGTCCTGACCGGCACGATCAGGCTCTACGACGGCGACGGGTGGAAGGACACGGCGCCGGGCGACTTCCTGTTCGTCCCCGAGGGCGGCGTGCACGCCTTCCGCAACGAGTCGGGCGAGCCCGCGTCGATGCTGCTGCTGTTCACGCCCGGCGCCCCCCGCGAAGGCTACTTCGAGGAACTCGCCGAGATCGCCTCCACCGGGCGGACGCTCAGCGACGAGGAATGGACGGACCTCTACCTGAGGCACGACCAGTACATGGTCTGAACCTCCGGGCGCCTCACGGCACGGTCATCTGCTCTTGCAGTTATAGGTGAAGGTCGCCGATTCCCGCGCCGCCGACGGATTCAGGATCATCAGGGTCGCGGTGAATTGGCGTTTACCGGGACCGCTGATCCGCCAAAGCAGATGGACCATCGCCGTTTTCTCGCCGCTCTTGACGTTCTCGGTGAGGCGGGGGCCCGGCGCCTTCTGGTCACTGCGCTTCCACTGGTATTCGATCTCACCGGAAGCGCCGTTGGTGGTCAGCGTCCCGGTCAGGTCGACGGTCGTCCCGCAGCCGTGTCTGGCCTTGTCCGGACGGACCGACACCGCGGTCACCTCCAGGGCCGGACGGCCACGGAGGTACAGCACGGCCAGGACCCCGCAGAGCAGGAGGACGGTCGCCGCGACGGCGGGCCAGCGGCGGCGCTTCCTCGGTTTCGGCGGTGTCCAGGTGGGCCAGATGTCGCCCGCCGACGTCTCGTCCGATCGCGTCGCCATCCTCCCGCCGGGAGGTCGCGGGCCCTGATCCGTACGCGTCCCTTCGATGTTCTGCCCGCCCGTGCCTCCGGCGTCCCGTCCAGCGGGCTGTTCGGCGGCCCGTGCAGGCATCTCCCCGCCGGGCCGTCCTGGAGCGGGGATGAGCGGGACGGGCGCCGCCACACCGAGCATCTCCAGCAGGGCGGCGGGCGCCGGACGGGCTTTCGGGTCCTTGGACAGGGCGGCCGCGACGACACCGCGCAACCGTCCGGAGAGGCCGGTCAGGTCGGGTTCGCCGTGCAGGACCGCCCTGGCGATCTCCGCCGCGGTCGTCCCGCCGAACGGGCGGCGCCCCGTCGCGGCGAACACCATGACGCACCCCCACGCGAACACGTCCGACGCCGGTCCCGGACGGCCGCGGAGCTGCTCGGGCGCCATGTACGCGGGCGTCCCGAGCACCTGGTCGTCGGCCGTGATGCGGGTCGCGCCGGCGGGCTTGGCGATGCCGAAGTCGATGACGCGCGGCCCCATCCGCGACAGCAGCACGTTCCCCGGCTTCAGGTCGCGGTGGACGATGCCCGCCGCGTGGATGCCGACCAGGGCCGTCGCCATCGCCACGGCGAGCTGGTCGAGCTCGGCGCCGCGCAGCGGGCCCGAGGCCGCCACCGTCTCCTTCAGCGTCGGCGCGTCGATGAACTCGGTGACCAGGTACGGCGGGTCGGCGTCCGGGTCGGCCGCCAGGACCTCCGCCGTGGAGTACCGCGGGACGCCCATCGCGCTGACCGTCTCGCGCCGGAATCGCGCCCGGAACGACGGCTCGTCCGCCAGCTCCGGCCGGACGACCTTGATCGCGACGAGCGTCCCGTCCCGCCCGCGTCCGAGGAAGACGCTGCCCATGCCGCCCTCGCCCAGGAAGCCGAGCACCTCGTAGGCGCCGATCCAGCGGGGATCGCCGGGACGCGGCCAGCGCGCCCGCCCGGGAAGCTCCTCGGGATTCACCGCGCGCTCCCGTTAACCGGGCTCACCGGGCACGCCGGACTGGACGGGCTGCGCCGGAACGGCCCGCTCCTGCTGAGGCTGCACCTGCACGGCCGTGGCCTGCTGCTGCGTCGCCTGCGAGCCCACCGGACCGTCGCGCGTGCCCGTCGTGCCGTCATGCGTGGGGGTCTCGTGCGTGGGCGAATCGTCCGTCTCCGGGTCGTCTGTGGGCGGGGTCTCGGTGGACGGATCGTCGGTGGGCGGCTCATCCGTGGGCGGGTCGTCCGTGGGGGGCTCGTCGGTGGGCGGGGTGTCGCGCTTCGGCGGGTTCCCGGGACGTGTGGAACCGGACTTGTCGGTCGGCGGAGGGTTCCCCGCTCGGGTGGTGGGCGGCGTGCCGGACGGGTCCCGCGTGGGGTCGGACGGCCCGCGCGTGGGATCGCTCGGGTTCCGCGCCGGGTCGGACGGGCCTTGTGTGGGATCGGTCGCCGGCGGGGCGGGGCGGTGCGTGGGCGGAGCCGTCGAGGGCGCGCCCGCCCGGTGAGCGGGACGTTCGGCGGGTCCGGCGGCCGGGACGGCGGCGCGCGCGTTGTGGTCACCACCACGAACGCGAAGACGAACGCGAACATCGTCTTGACGACGTCGGTGACGAGGGTCCCGGCGGCCTCGTCGTCCCTCTGCCGCCACGCCTCGGGCCGCATCCTGCCCAGACCGCCGAACACCAGGACCGCGGCGAGCGACGCGCCCACCGCGATGACCACCACCTGCACGAGCATTGCGAACACCTCCGGACGACTCGGTAGCAAGCTGTCATCGGGCGCGCACGCACAGTCGTTACCGGACGATCGGCTCCGTGTGACCATGTCTTTGTCGTTCAGCCGGATGAGGTGCCCATGCCAGGGCGGAGAGGTGTGTCGCGATGACCGGACTTGAGAAGTTCGCCCGGCTCGTTCCGGGCGACCACGGCTTGTGCGTCGTGTCGACGCTGCGGCCGGACGGGACCATCCAGTCGTCGGTGGTCAACGCGGGGGTGCTGGAGCATCCGGTCACCGGCGCGCGGGTCGTCGGGCTCGTCGCCGCCGGCGGCACCCGCAAGCTGGCCAACCTGCGGGCGCGGCCGCGCGCGAACGTCGTGGTCAGGGCCGGCTGGGAGTGGGCCGCGGCCGAGGGGCCGGTCGAGCTCGCCGGGCCCGGCGATCCGCTGCCGGGCGTGGACGGCGAGCGCCTCCGGCTGCTGCTGCGCGAGATCTTCACCGCCGCCGGGGGGACGCACGACGACTGGGCGACCTACGACCGGGTGATGGCCGAGGAACGCCGCACGGCCGTGCTGCTCACACCGGAGCGGATCTCCGGGAACCCCGCCTGAACGCCGTCCAGCCCGGCGGGGCGTAGGGCGATCCCGCGTGCCCTACGCCCCGGTTCCCGGAGGACGTCAGCCGGTGGTGCCGGTCCAGCCGGCGGGAATGTGCGCGATGCGGACCCGCTGCGGGTGGTCGCCGACGGGCACCGACACGGTCTTCTGGCCGGTGGCGAAGCTGATTGCGGTCACCTGGTCGGCGCCGCTCTCGGAGATGACGCAGGACTTCCCGTCGCCGCTCACGGTCGCCCAGTAGGGCTTGGAGGCGCTGACGAGCGGCCCCTCCTGGAGGGTGGCACGGTTGACGACGGTGGCGTAGTCGTCCATGGTCCCGGCGACGCAGAGCTTGTCGCCGCCGGGGCTCATCGACAGGCCGTGGTGGCGGGAGTCGTTGACGAACGTGGTGCGGTCGTCGCTGGTCGCGGGGTTCTTCGGCAGCGTCTTGACCCGGGTGATCTTGTCGGTGGCGACGTCGTACTCCACGAGGCCGTTGAAGTAGGAGACCTGGAAGTACAGCTTGCCGTAGTCGGGGCTGAAGACCGCCGGGCGGACGGCGTTCGACAGGTCCGTGCGGCCGAAGGCGTCCAGCCGCGAGCGCATGTCGATGGTCCTGACGACCTTGTAGGTGGAGGCGTCGGCGATGGTGATGTGCCGGTCGCCCTTGAGGAAGTCCTGCCAGGGCGCGTCGAGATCGTTGTTGACCTCGCCGATCGACATGTTCCAGATCTTCCCGTCCGGCGTGAAGACGTTCTCGTGCGGCTTGGCGCCGGTGGCGAACGAGCCGAGCTGCCTGCCGGTGTTGATGTCGAGCACGTAGACGCTGTTGGACAGCGACGACGAGACCGCAACCCTGGTGCCGTCGGGGGACAGGGCCATGTGGTCCGAGCGGTAGCCGGAGACCGGGAACCGCCACTTCACCTTGCCGGTCGCCAGGTCGATGGAGACGACGTCGCCGAAGCTCGGCCGGGAGGCGACCAGGGCGGTGCCGTCGGGGGTGGAGTACATGTCGTCCACGAACTGGTCGTGGCCCTCGCCCGCGGTCAGGCGGATGCCGAGGAAGACGGCCAGGTTGGCCGGGTTGAGGTAGATCGCGGCCAGCCGCTGGTCCTTGTCGGGGATGACGTTGATCCGGCCGATCTTGTGGAAGTCGCCGCTGGGCGCGATGACGTCGGCGGTGCCCTCCCAGTTGTTGCCGACGAACATCACCTCCTGGAGGGCGGGCGCCGCGTGCGCGGTGCCCGCGGAGGCGACGGCGGGCGCGACGGCGCCGGCGGCCAGGACGGCCGCGGCGGCGATCGTCCGCAGCCGCCGGAACCGGCGGGCGGGGGTGTTCGGGGCAGGGGTGGGTGCAGCGTGCATGTTCGCTCTCCAGGGGGGTGGGTGCCCGGAACGGGCGGGGAACGTGAAGCTGCTCTGCGTTCGGGCCGGCGCTCGGCGTGGAGCGCGGGGACGCCTTCCGCACGGACCCGCAAAATCTGAATAAGGCCTTATTCAGATTTTGGTTACTGGATAGTAGGCAGGGGTCGGCGGAGGGCGCAAGACCTGTAAGGGACGATTGTCGACATCACCAGGTGGGGGGTGCGGTGCCAGGAAGGATCACCCCGGCGGAGGGCCGGTACGGCGGCAGGGACGCGGCCGAGCGGCGGGCGGAGCGGCGCGAGCGGTTCCGCGAGGCGGGCCTGGAGCTGTTCGGCGCCGGGCCGGGATACCGGGCGACCAGGCTCGGGGACCTGTGCAAGGCGGCCGGGCTGTCGACCCGCCAGTTCTACGAGGAGTACCGCACGCTGGAGGACCTGCTCGCCAGCCTCCACCTGTACGTCAACGACGTCGCCGCGAAGGCCGTCCTCGACGTGCTGCCCGACGTCCGGGACCTCCCCGCGCCGGAGCGGATCACCGCGTACGTGCACGCCTACGTCAGGGGCGCCACCGGTGACATGCGCCATGCCCGGATCGCCTACGTCGAGGTCGTCGGGGTCAGCCCCCGCATGGACCGCCAGCGCCTCGAACGCCGCGCCGTCTGGATCGACCTCGTGAGCCGGGTGGCGGACGAGGCCGTCGCGCGCGGCGAGGCGCCCCCGGGCAACTACCGCATCGCCGCCGCGGGCCTGATCGGCGCCGTGAACGGGCTGATGCACGACTGGGTCGTCGGATGGGTCGACGCCACCCTGGAGGAGATCGCCGACGAGCTCCTCCAGATCATCCTCGGCAGATACAAGATCACCATCTGAGCTCCTCAGGTGGTGAGGAGGTCGATGGTCCGCGGGTCGAGGCCGATGGCGGGGTCGGCTTCGGCCGCGGCGCGCAGCGCGGCGGCCAGGGTCGCCGCCGCGAGCGCCACCAGCGTGCCGCGGGGCAGGTCGCGGTGCCGCAGCTGGTCGATGATCATCTCGTCGAGGCAGCCGACCCAGCCGCACATCGCGGTGCGCAGGACGGGCCGCACCGGGTCCGGGGCGCCGAGCGCGTCCAGCAGCCGCCGGGCGCCCTGCCAGCGCAGGTCCTCGACGATGGCGCGCACCTCGGGGTCGGAGCCGTTGCCGGCGCGCATGACCGCGAGGAACCCGGCGGCGTTCTCCTGCATGAAGGCGATGTGCCGGTCGAGTGCGCCGCGCAGCCGCTCGCCCGGCGTGCCGTCGCCCGGCGCGGTGTCGTGGACGGCCCTCAGCCGGTCGGCGGCGGCGGCGATCGTCGCCAGGTACAGCCCGCGCTTGTTGCCGAAATGGTGCGCGATCAGCCCGTAGGCGACGCCCGCCCGCGCGGCGATCTCGGTGGTGGTGATCTCGTCGTAGGCGCGGTCGGCGAACAGGCCGGCGGCGGCCTCGATGAGCAGCCGGCGGCGGTCGGGCCGGGTCATCGGCGGGTTCCTCCAGGGTTGACGCGTCCGCGGGGACGTGTCTAGCCTCGCAAACTGACTGATAATCAGTCAACTTGGGGAGGTCCGATGGCCTGTTTCGACTTGGCCGGGGCTCCGGTGCTGCTGACCGGGGCGTCCAGCGGGATCGGCCGCGCGCTCGCGTTCGCGCTGGCCGGGCGAGGGGCGCGGCTGGCGATCGCCGCGCGGCGCCGGGCGGCGCTGGAGGAGGTCGCCGACCGGAT
>NZ_CAACUY010000087.1 GCF_900659615.1 Actinomadura fibrosa
CCTCGACGAACTCCGCGCCCTCTCCCTCGACTTCCCGCCCGAACGGGTCGCGCCGGTCACCGGGATCCCCGCCGCCGCGATCCGGCGCGCGTCCCGGCGACGTCGTCGGCCTGCACCTGCCGGACGCCGGCGGCACGCTCGCCGAGATCGCCGCCACGGTCGCGACCGCCCCCGGCGTCGCCGACCGCGCCGCCGCCATGGCCGGGCGGCTCGGCCTCACCGCGGTCCGCAGCCGCGCCCGCGCCGGGTTCATCGTGGACGCGCTGCGCTTCCCCTACCTCAACGACGCCGCGGCCATGCTCGAAGCGGGCTACGCGGACGCGGACGCGATCGACGCCGCCATGACCCTGGGCTGCGGCTACCCCACCGGGCCGATCGCCGATCTCGACCGCCTCGGCCTCGACCGCGCCGTCGCCGTCCTGCGCGCCCTGCACGCCGAGACCCGCGAGCCCGCCCTCGCACCGGTGCCGCTGCTGGTCGAGCACGCCACCGCCGGGCGGACGCTGCGCTGACCCCCCGTCCCGCCGGGTGATTCCAGCACGGCACGGCCGCCCTATCCTGGAAATCATGAGCCCCCGCAAGAACCGCCGCGCGCTGACCGGCCGCCCTTCGCAGGGCGGCGGCGGGGCGTGGGCTCAGGAGACCGAGGAGGGACCGGACGGCGACTGGATCGTCCGAATGGTCGCCGGGGCGAACGCCACGAAGGCCTACCGGTGCCCGGGATGCGACCAGGAGATCCCGCCGGGGGTCGCCCACGTCGTCGCCTGGCCCGCGGACGGGCGCGGCGGCGCCGACGACCGGCGGCACTGGCACCGGCCCTGCTGGCGGGCCCGCGGCCGGCGCGGCCCGCGGATCATGCGCTCGCGGAACGCCCCGCGCTTCTGACGCCCGGCGGCCCGTCCCCCGGCACACCTCCGGCGCGGGCCACGGCACGACCACGAGAGAGGGAACGATGGCGGAGATCAGGGCGGCGTCCGTGCTCCCGGCGCGGCGCGAGGAGATCACGCTGCACACCTCCGACGGCCTGGAGCTGGTCGGCGAGCTGGCCCTGCCCGCGGACCGCCCGCCCGTCGCCACCCTCGTCTGCCTGCATCCGCTGCCCACCGCCGAGGGCATGATGGACAGCCACGTCCTCCGCAAGGCGTCCTACCGGCTGCCCGCGCTCGCCGGCGTCGCGGTGCTGCGGTTCAACACGCGCGGGACGTCGTCGGCGCGCGGCACGAGCCAGGGCGAGTTCGGCGAGGGCGAGACCGAGCGGTTCGACGTCGCGGCCGCCCTGGAGTACACCGAGTACCACGACCTGCCCCGCCCCTGGCTGCTCGGCTGGTCGTTCGGCACCGAGCTCGCGCTGCGGTGGGGCCGCGACCCGCTCGTCGAGGGCGCGATCCTCCTCTCCCCGCCGCTGCACCGCGCCACCGACGCCGACCTGGACGCCTGGGGCGCCGACGGGCGGCCCGTCGTGGCGCTCGTCCCCGAGTTCGACGACTACCTGCGCCCCGCCGAGGCCCGCGAGCGGTTCAAGCGGATCCCGCAGGCCGAGGTGATCGCCGTGGACAACGCCAAGCACCTGTGGGTGGGGGAGCCGTACGTCCGCGTCGTCCTCAATGAGGTCGTCCGGCACGTGGCTCCGGCGGCCCACCCGCTCCCCACCGAATGGGACGGCCCGGAAGGCTAAACCCGCGCGACCGATCACGGCCACACCCGTCCGCCCGACCCCGGACTGGGGTGACGATTGCGTAGCCGTCGGGTTGACGGTGGCCGTCGGGGACGTCGACGTGAGGATGTAAGGACCGTGCAGCTCTACGCGAGGGACGTCGGGTCGGGCACGCCGCTGGTGCTGCTGCACGCCTTCCCGCTGTCCTCGGCGATGTGGCTGGCGCAGCGCGAGGGGCTCGCCGGGCGGTTCCGCGTCATCACCCCCGACCTGCGCGGGTTCGGCGGCTCGGTGCTCGGCGCCGACGAGCCCTCGATCGACGTGATGGCCGACGACGTCGCCCGCCTGTTCCGCCACCTCGGCGTCCAGCGGGCCGTGGTCGGCGGCCTGTCCATGGGCGGGTACGTGGCGATGTCGCTCTGCCGCAACCATCCCGACCTGGTCCTCGGCGTGGTGCTGGCGAGCACGCGGGGCTCCGCCGACTCCGCCGCCGCCCGGGACGTCCGCATCGCGCAGGCCGAGCGGATCGAACGCGAGGGCACCATCCAGGCGCTGGTGGACGACCTCCTGCCGAACCTCGTCGGCCCGACCACGCTCCGCCAGCGGGCGCTGGTCTACGGGCGCGTGCGCGGCCTCGTCCAGGCGACCCCGCCGCAGGCCGCGGCGTGGGCGCAGCGCGCCATGGCGGCCCGGGACGACGCCTTCGAGACCCTCCGGAGCCTGAAGGTGCCCGCGCTCGTCATGGTCGGCGACGAGGACGTCCTCGCCGGCGAGGACGAGGCCCGCGCCATGGCGGACGCGCTGCCGAACGCGGAGCTGCTGGTGATCCCGCGGTCCGGCCACCTGTGCGCGGTCGAGCAGCCCGACCTGTTCAACCAGGCCGTCGCCGAGTTCGCCGCCGCCCTCGCCCGCACCCGCCACTGACCCGCGCCGCGCCACCGGCCGCGCCCAGCTCCGACGCGCGGCGCGTCCTACATCGTCTCCTGGCGGGGCATGACGACCTCCCGGATGATCAGCGCGATCGCCGCCGCCGTGGGGATCGCCAGCAGCGCGCCGACCACGCCGAGCAGCGCCGCGCCGATGAGCGCCGCGACCACGGTCACGGCGGGCTGGACGTCGACCGTGCGCTTCATGACCCGGGGGTAGACGAAGTAGTTCTCGACCTGCTGGTAGACGACGTAGAAGATGACGCAGATGACGGTCTCGGTGATCGTCCCGGTGAGGAACGAGACCAGGCACACGATCACCGCCCCGATCGTCGCGCCGATCAGCGGGATCAGGTCGGTGACCGCGACGATCAGCGCCAGCGCGAGGGCGTACTTCACCCCCATGATCTCCAGGAAGATGTACGACGAGACGCCCGCGATGAACGCGATCGTGAACTGCCCCGCGACGTACCCGCCGATCCGGTCGAGGATCTCGTCCCCGAGGAGCGCGACGCGGGCCCGCCGGGAGCGCGGCGCGAGCTGGTAGAAGAACGTCTTGATCTGCGGCAGCGAGCTGAGGAAGTACAGCGTGAGGATCAGGATCGTGATCGTCTGGAAGATGCCGTTGATCGCGACCTTGCCGATGCCGGTGGCGGTGTCGGTCAGGCTGCTCTGGAAGCCCTTGCTGTTGACGGCGGCCTGCGCGCGGTCGAGCAGCCCGTAGCGCTTGTCCCACTCGGCGAGCCGCTGGTTGTGCTGGAGCTGCGTGACGAAGTCGGGGATGCTCTTGCGCAGCTCGGTGACCTGCTCGGAGACCGGCTGCACCAGCGAGGCGACGAAGCCCGCGAAGAACGCGAGCACGCCGAGGAACACCGCGCCGACCGCGGCGGCGCGGGGCAGCCCGAACCTGCGGAGGCGCTCCACCGCCGGGTTGAGGCCCACCGCGAGGAACATCGCGACGACGATCATCACGATGACCGACTTGGCGTTGGTGGCCGCCTTGACCAGCATCCAGGCGGTGATCACGCCGAGCGCGGCGGTGAACCCGAAGATGAACGGGTGCGCGCGGCCGAGCGGCTCACCGGGCCGGCCGAACGGGAACCGGTGGTCGACGCCGGCCTCGCGCTTGCGCTGCTCGATGTCGTGGGCCGGGTCCGGGGAGTCGGGCTCCGGCGGGACCGGCTCGACGACGTTCGCGGGCAGCGGGCGCTCGACGGGGCCGCCGGTGGCCGGGTCGCGCTCCTTCTGGACGCCGTCGTCGGCCTCCTCCGGATCCAGGGCACCGCTGGGCCGCGCCTCGCCCTCGTCCGGCGGGCCGGACGCCGGGCCGGACGGCCCGGGGGCGTCGTCGGCCGGCGGGGCGGGCGCGGGGACATCGCCGCCCGCGCCGGAGCCCCCCTGGGCGGGGGACGTCGCGGGGCGGTCCTCGTGGGGGGTCTCGTCGGGCACGCCGCTCTCCTCTTCGGTCCTGCCATGAGATGCGGAAAGCCTAGAGGCAGTTCATGCCCCTAGGCTTTCCGATCACGCGTCGTTCGTTCAGGCGCGGGTGAACGGCAGGCGATCCACCCGGCCGGCGGTCACTCCTGCCACCAGTCCTCGTCGTCCTCGTCGGACTTCTTGGCCTGGCCGCCCTTCGCGGCGGCGGCGGGCGCGGCCTTGGCGGCCGGCTGCTGCTGCTTCGGCTGGGCCTGCTGCGGCGCCGGGGCCGGCTTCGGCTCGGCGGCCGGGATGGCGGCCTTCTCCGGCGGCGCGGCCAGCTCGGGCTCGCCGCCCATCGCCGGGGCGACGCCGCCGATGAGCTGGCGCAGCTGGTTGAGGTGGCTGGTGATGCTGTCGCGCTGGCGGGTCAGCTCGTCGACCTGGCGCTGCGCGGCGGTGCGGACGCGGTCGGCCTCGGCCTTGGTCTCGGCGAGCAGCTGCTCGGCCTGCGACTTGGCCTCGGCGATGACGTTGTCGGAGTTCTTGCGGGCGTTCGCCATGAGCTGCTTGGCGTGCGAGTCGGCCTCGCGCCGGGTCTGCTCGGCCTGCTGGGTGGCCTTGGCGGCGCGCTGCTCGGCGGACGCGGCGCGCTGCTCGGCCTCGGCGACCAGCTTCTGCGTCGCGGCCTGCGCGGCGGCGTGGCGCTCGGCGTCCTGCCGGTCGGCCTCCTCGCGGCGGGCGGCGAGCTGGATCTCGAACTCGGCCTCCGCCTGGGCGCGCTGGGCCTCGCTCTCCTCCAGGATGCGCTGGGCCTGGGCCCGCATCTCGTCGGCCTGCCGCTTGGCGGTGGTGAGGATCTCGTCGCGCTCGCGCTTGGTCGAGGCGCGCAGCTGGGCGACCTCGCGCTCGGTCGTGGTGCGCAGCTTGGCGATCTCGCGCTCGGCGGCGGCGCGCTTCTCGGCGACCTCGTGGTCGGCGGTGGCGCGCAGCTTGGCGACCTCGCGCTCGGTGGTCGAGGTGAGCTCGTCGGCCTCGCGGTGGGCGGAGGTGCGGACCTCCTCCGCCTCGCGCTCGGCCGCGTTCCGCATGTCGTCGCCCTCGCGCTGGGCGGTCGCGCGCAGCTCGGCGGCCTCGTTCTCGGCCGTCGCGCGCTGCTCGGCGGCGTCGACCTTGGCCGCGGCCTTGATCTCGTTGGCCTCGGAACGCGCGGCCTGGACGAGTTCGGTGGCCTGCTCCTCGGCGAGTCGCAGCAGCTGCTCGATGCGCGCGCCGAGGCCGGAGTACGTCGGCCGTTCCTGCTCCTGGAGCTGGCGGTGCGCGTCCGACAGCTCGCGCTGCAGGGCCTGGGTCTGCTCGCGCGTCTGCCGGACCTCGTTGTCGAGCTGCTTGATGTGCTCGTCGACCTGGTGCCGGTCGTAGCCGCGAAGCACCACGTCGAACTCGCGTGGGGGCGTGTCTTCGAAGAAGTTGCTGAGCTGGGCGTCGATGTCGGACTGCATGTGGCTCAATCCTGATGTGACGGGGCTACGGGTAGTTCCGGGGACCGGTTGATCGCCTGGCATGAACGAACGCAGATGAGCGGGCGCAGTGCCCCAGACCTCTTCCGGCGAATGAAGCGTACTCCGGACACTGCCGTGTTGGGGGCTCATCTTGACGCGCTGCGTGTTTTGTCCCTTTTGTGATCATGCTGGTCCGGGCCCCGGCCGCCCAGCTACCGGCCCCGCAAATGCACCAGATGTGTCCGAACGGTCACAGAGCGGCGGTCCGTGCCCGCCCTTCCGCGCAGTGATATCGAACACGTCACGATCCGGGCGTGTCGCAGCGCCGCCGCGCCGGGGGATTTCTGTGGTACGCGGCGGGCGGCGGACCGGATGCGCACCCGGATGCGGCCCGGATGCGCATCGGGTGCGGCGCGGGGCCGGCCGAGCCCGAGGTCAGGGCTTCTGGACGAGCTCGGTCAGCACCCCGTGGCAGTCCTTCGGGTGCAGGAAGTTGATCAGCGAGCCCATGGAGCCCTTGCGCGGCGCGTCGTACAGCACCCGCACGCCCTTGCCCGCGATGCCCGCGGCCTCGTCGGCGACCTCGCCGTCGGTGCCGAACGCGATGTGGTGGACGCCCTCGCCGTTCTTGGCGAGCCACTTGGCGACCGCCGAGTCCTCGCGGATCGGCTCGATGAGCTGGAGGTAGCTCGCGGCGCCGTCCCCCGTTTCGTTGATCTTGAGCATGCACTCCCGCACCCCCTGCTCCTCGTTGACCTCGAAGTGCGCGTCGGCGAAGCCGTAGGTCTCCCGGTAGAAGGCGACGGTGGCCTCCAGGTCGTGGCAGGCGATGCCGATGTGGTCGATTCGGGTCAGCATGGGCGTTTCTCCCTCGAAGCAGGACGGACGGGGGCGAACGGAAAGGCGGGGCCTCCTCCTAGGTATGGTGGCAAACGTCGCCGCGCACCACCCCTGGAGGCCCCAGCATGACCGCCACGTCCGTGATCGTCGCCGGAGCGCGCACCCCTGTCGGTCGCCTGCTCGGCTCGCTGAAGGACTTCTCCGCCGCCGACCTCGGCGCGCACGCGATCAAGGCCGCGCTGGAGCGGGCGGGAGTCTCCGGAGACCAGGTGCAGTACGTCATCCTCGGACAGGTCCTCCAGGCGGGCGCCGGCCAGATCCCGTCCCGGCAGGCGGCGGTCAAGGCGGGCATCCCGATGAGCGTCCCGTCCATCACGATCAACAAGGTGTGCCTGTCGGGGCTGGACGCGATCGCGCTCGCCGACCAGCTCATCCGGGCGGGCGAGTTCGACATCGTCGTGGCGGGCGGCATGGAGTCCATGACCCAGGCCCCGCACCTGCTGCCGAAGTCGCGCGGCGGCTACAAGTACGGCTCGATCGAGGTCCTCGACCACATGGCCTACGACGCGCTCACCGACGCGTTCGACGGCGTCTCCATGGGCGAGTCGACCGAGCACCACAACGCCAGGCTCGGCATCACCCGCGAGGAGCAGGACGAGTTCTCCGCGCGCTCGCACCAGCGCGCCGCCGCCGCGATCAAGAACGGCGTCTTCGACGACGAGATCGCGCCGGTCGAGATCCCGCAGCGGCGCGGCGAGCCGATCGTGTTCGCGACCGACGAGGGCGTGCGCGGCGACACCACCGCCGAGTCGCTCGCCCGGCTCCGTCCCGCGTTCTCCAAGGAGGGGACGATCACCGCGGGCTCGTCCTCGCAGATCTCCGACGGCGCCGCCGCCGTGGTCGTGATGTCGAAGGCCAAGGCCGAGGAGCTCGGCCTGAGCTGGCTCGCCGAGATCGGCGCGCACGGCAACGTCGCGGGCCCGGACAACTCCCTCCAGTCGCAGCCGGCCAACGCGATCAAGCACGCGCTCGGCAAGGAGGGTCTGGACGTCGCCGACCTGGACCTCATCGAGATCAACGAGGCGTTCGCCGCGGTCGGCGTCCAGTCGATGCGCGACCTCGGCGTGGACGCCGACAAGGTCAACGTGAACGGCGGCGCCATCGCCCTCGGCCACCCGGTCGGCATGTCCGGCGCGCGGATCGCCCTGCACCTGGCGTACGAGCTGCGGCGCCGCGGCGGCGGGACGGGCGCGGCGGGCCTGTGCGGCGGCGGCGGCCAGGGCGACGCGCTGATCCTCCGCGTCCCCGCCCCGCCCGCCGCCTGACCCGCACCGCTCCAGGGCGCCCGTGTTACTGGGCGGTCGCCTGCTTCACGGTGACCGTCTTGAAGCCGAGCGCCTTGAGCATGTTCTCCAGCATCGACTTGGCGTTGGCGTCGGCGCGCTGCCGGAGGCCGCTCTCGGTGGCCGCGGTCTGGATCTTCTGGCTCGCCAGGACGTAGAGCTGCTGCTGGTTGTTCGGGTTGCCGCTGAAGAAGTCCCCGAAGCGGTTGAACAGCCCGCGCTCGGTGGCGAACACGTAGCTGCGCTTGGTGTCGAGGTTGGTGGGTTCGAGCTGGGCGGGCGGCAGCGTGACGGTCGCGACCGTCCGCTCGGAGTTCACCGTGATGGCGCCGGAGGCGAGCCTGGAGAAGTCGATGTAGGCGTCCACGGAGCCGTTGCCGATGAACAGCGTGCGCTTGCCGCGCAGGGCGCCCGGGAGGAACTTGGCGTCCTTCTCCAGGTCGACGACGACCTGGTAGTTGCCGCTGGCGGCCTCGTAGCGGTGCAGGTCGCGGATCGACTGGAGCAGGACGGGGCCGCTGCGGTCCTTGGTCTCCTCGGCGAAGGGGTTCAGCCAGTGCGGCAGCATGCGCAGCGTCTGCTGGGCCAGCAGGACGACCGCGACGGTCGCCACGACCAGCAGCAGCGCGGTGCGGAACCCGCCGCCGCGCCGGGGGGCCGGCCGGGTCTCGCGGCCGCGCTCCGGGACGCGTTCGTCGGCGCGCTCGACGGCCCGCGCGGCGGCGGGCTTGCCGGGGGCGTCTTTCTTCGATTCCGATCGGGCCATGTACCCGGCATTCCCGAAGAGGAGGCACCCTCACCTGTCTCCGCGGTTCGAGAGCCTTACACCAAGATCGGGACGCTCGGCGGGCGGATTCCGGCATGACCGGAACCGGGAGGAACGAGCGTCGCGATCGCGCGCGGAGTGTCAGGAGCGACCCTGTGTGAGCGGGACCATACGGCGGGCCGAAACCTCCGCGGGCTCCCGGGCGTTGACCGGGCGTGGACATCGTTCGTGCTTTCCGGATCGTCTCGATCGCCGAGGCGGTCTCGTTCCTGGTGCTGCTGCTGATCGCCATGCCGTTCAAGTACATGGCGGACGCGCCCGCGGGCGTCCAGATCATGGGTCCGATCCACGGGATCCTGTTCCTCGCCTACGTCGGGCTGGTGTTCGTCGTCCGGCAGCCGCTCCGCTGGGACCTGAAGCGCACGGCGCTCGCCCTCGTCGCCTCGGTCCTGCCCGTGGCGCCCTTCCTCGTCGAGCACTACTGGGCCAAGCCCCCGGTGGCCGCCGGGAACGTCCCGCAGGCGGCCGCCCGGGGCTGAGCGCCCGCAAAGGCTTCTGCGTGGCCGCGGCAGGTCTGGGGGGATCCGGCCGCGGTCACGCAGAGGGTTTCTCGTCGCCGACCTCGCGGGTCGTCCGCGGAGCCGTCCGGGGCGCGTACGCGTTCAGGCCCCGGCCCGGCGACCCGGCGCCGAAGTCGTCCGCGCCGAGCGAGCACGACCGGTAGCGCGCGAACCGCAGCCGCAGCCACTCGCGGCGCCGGAGCTCGCCCCACGACGCGAACCTGCGCGCCGCCCGCTCGTCGGGCACGGCGGGCGGCTCCTCGCCCGTGAGCCACGCGTCCACGAGCCCCCCGTAGCCGTCCGACACGGGACGCCGGGGACCCGCGCACGCGGAGCCGTCCAGCAGGCCGTCGCGGATCTCCCGGACGGCCCGCTCCTCGAACCCGGGCGCGAGGTCCTCGTCGAGATGGACGCCCGCGACGCCGTCCACGATCTCGGCGGGGATCCACGCCGGCCGCTGCTCGACGCGGGTGAAGGCGCCGGGCGTCCCGTCGAGCCGCGCGGCGAGCGGCGTCGCGACCGCCATGAGGGCGGGCAGCGCCTCCCGGAGCGCGGGGTGGACGCAGACGGTCAGCGGCCACTCCCGGCACACCGGCTCCGCGGGCACGGGCGAGACCGTCCCGCCGCCGGAGCCGTAGAGGCCCACGCCCGCGATGACGGCCACCGCCACGGCCACGGCCAGCGGGACGACGGTGACCAGCCGCCGCGTCGCCCACACCACGTACCAGAGGACCAGCGCGGCGGTCAGCCCGACCGACAGGGCGACCTGGTCGGCGAGCACCGCCGGGCGCAGCGCCGCGAACAGGTGGACGCGCTCGAACGCCGCCGGGGGCAGCAGGCTCCACCAGGCCGCGCCCGGCACGCGGAGCGCCGACCACAGGGACGCGGCGGCCAGCACCATCGCCGCGGTGGCCCGGTGCGGGAAGGCGCGTCCAGCCAGGTAGCCGGCGACCACGTGCAGGACGAGCGTGCCCGCGCCCGCGACGACCCCGAGCGCGGGCGGGCCGCCCGCCGCCGCGTGCACGACCGTGATGCCGGCCACCACCGTGGTGACCGCGGCGTACGCGGCCAGCGCGGCGACCGACAGCAGCAGCAGGTCGAACAGGACGCCGGTGGCGGGCGAGCGCGCGGTGAGATGGCGCAGGTAGTCGAGGGGGCGCTCGCGCACCGCCGTCCACGCGGCCAGCCCCGCGGCCAGCGGGCCGAGGAGCCGCACCGCGTCGAGCAGGGCCACGACGGAGTCGTCCCAGTAGGCCACGGAGGGCGTGAGGGACGACGCCGCCGCCGCGATGCCGACCAGCGTGAGGACCGGCACCGCCACCAGCAGCGCCGTACGGCGGGCGTCCAGCCGGAGCACCCGTCCGAGGTCAGACACCGGCGCCGCTCCCGGCGGGCGCCGGGTTGGCCCGCGATCTGGTCATCTGCGGGAGGACGAGCCGCGCGGGCCGCCGCTTCGGCGCGGCCGCGCGCCGGGCGCCCGCGCCCGCGGGCCGCGGGTCACCGGCCCGGTGCTCACCACCCGCGCGCCTGCCGGCGGCCACCCGACGCTCCCCGGACACGGCCCGCTCGGATGCAAGGCGTTCGGACGCGGTCCGCTCGGACCCGGCCCGCTCAGATGCGGCCAAGTCGGATGCAGGCCGCTCGGACGCGGCGGCCCGGTCGGATGCATGCCGCCCCAAGGCGGGCCACTCGGAAGCAGAGCGATCGGGTGGGGGCCGGTCGGCAGGAGGTCGGCTGGGCCTGAAGCGGCCGGTTTCGGAGCGGTCGGGCGGCGTTCGGTCGGCCGGGTCACGGCGACCGGCGGAATCACGGCGGTCGGCCGGGTCGCGACGGGCAGCCGGATCGCGGCGGTCGGCGGACGAGCGGCCGCGGCGCGCCGCCGCCGACTGCGCGGGAAGCTCCGTCAGCCGGCCGCGGGCGAGGGAGAGCAGCCGGTCGCACCACCCGGTGAGGGTCTCGCGCGCGTCGGAGCTGATCACCACCGTGGGCGCGAGCGACCGGACGACCGGCATCAGCTCCGCCACCGCGGCGGCCCGCGCGCCCGGTCCGGGACCGGCCGCGCCGGCGGGCCAGGGCTCGGCGGCGGCGCACAGCCGCCCGAACGGGTCGTCCAGCAGGACCACGTCGGGCCGGTGGACGCACGCCGCCGCGATCCCGGCGCGCAGGCGCACGTCCGGCGGGAGCAGCGACAGCTCGGTGCCGGCGGCCTCGGTGAGGTCCAGCCGCTTCACCATGTCGCGCGCGGCCGAGGCGCTCGTCCGTTTGTAGTAGGCCGCATAGGCGACGAACTCTCCCGCCGTCATGTGCTCCGCGCGGGACAGCCGGCCCGGCAGATAGCCGATCCGGGCCCGCGCGGCGCGCAGGCCGACGGCATGCGCTGTGTCATGTCCCAGAATGTGCAGTGCGCCGGTATTCGGCCGGCG
This sequence comes from Actinomadura fibrosa, assembly GCF_900659615.1. GTDB lineage: Bacteria > Actinomycetota > Actinomycetes > Streptosporangiales > Streptosporangiaceae > Spirillospora > Spirillospora fibrosa. The sequence goes on from NZ_CAACUY010000087.1 coordinate 11,431, forward strand.
CAAGGTCGCGAACGTGGCCAGCAGAGTGGATTTACCGACACCAGGTGGGCCGACCAGGCCGACCACGCCTTCGGCCACGCCGAAGGTCACCGGGCGCAGGAGCCACCGCCCCCCGCGGCGGACACCCATTCCTTGAGCCACGATCGCGGGAAAATCCGCGATCACTACTTTCCCCCCGTTGCTCGTCATGCGATCGCGACGGCCGTGCGAGGCGCACCGGTGGCTTGCGTACCACGCCGTGCACGTCCGGCCGGCGGGCCGTCTCGAAACGGCTCCGGGACACCGGATCTCTTTTGCCGTGCCGCGATGCAGCGACAGCGTGACTATAACCGTGCTTGGTGATGGCTGTCAGCATTCTTTCTCCGTTCACGGCGGGGTGCCCGGATCCTTTGCCTTCCGCTGCGGGAACGGGAATTCGAGAAAGGCGGACAATTGTCGTGGCCCATCCCGGAGCGGGGCGACGCGGGCGCCCGGGCCGGTGCGGCGCGCTCCGCTGGGAGCGGACGGGCGTACAGCCGGGGGCGGTCATGGGGCAGGATGGACCCATGCCTTCTCGGGACTTTTCGTTGCACGGGGCCATTGACCTGGGGGCGCGCCAGGCGGCCGTCAGGAAGCAGCAGGAACGCCAGGCTCAGGGCGGCGCGGCGCCCGCGGGCACCGCGGCCGGAGCCGGCGGCCAGTACGTCGTGGACGTCACCGACCAGACGTTCAACACCGAGGTCGTGGAGCGGTCGCAGAGCGTCCCCGTCCTCGTGGACTTCTGGGCCGAGTGGTGCGGGCCGTGCAAGCAGCTCAGCCCCATCCTGGAGAAGCTCGCGACGGAGGCGGCCGGCGCGTGGGTGCTGGCGAAGGTCGACATCGACGCCAACCCGCAGCTCGGCGCCTACATGCAGCAGATGGGCGTGCGGGGCATCCCGTTCGTCGCGGCCGTCGTGGGCGGGCAGCTGCTGCCGTTCCTCAACGGCGCGGCGCCGGAACCGCAGGTGCGGCAGGCCATCGACCAGCTCTTCGACGCGCTGCGCAAGGAGGGCATCCTCCCGGAGGCGCCCGAGGGCGCGCCCGGGGCCGCCGAGGCGGCGGAGCCCGCGGGCGACCCGGTGTACGGGGCGGCGGAGGACGCCCTCCAGCGCGGCGACCTCGACGGGGCGAAGGCCGCCTTCGAGCAGCTGCTCAGCAGGAACCCGCGCGACGAGCATGCCAAGCAGGGCCTCGCGCTGATCGAGCTGAGCCGGCGGGTCGGCTCCCTCGACCCGGAGCGCACCGTCCAGGACGCCGACGCCAAGCCGGGCGACGTGCGGGCCCAGATGGACGCCGCCGACGTCGAGATGGTGTCGGGGCGCATCGACCAGGCCTTCGAGCGGCTGCTCGGCGCGGTGCGGCGCAGCGCCGGCGACGACCGCGACGCGGTCCGCAAGCACCTGCTGTCGCTGTTCGAGCTGCTGGCGCCGGACGACCCGCGCGTCGGCAAGGCGCGCCGCTCCCTCCAGGCGGCCCTGTTCTGACGGGGCCTGTCCTGACGCGGCCTGTTCTGGCCGTCGTGTTCTGACGGGAACTGTCACGGTCGTGTTCTGGCCGTCCTGTTCTGACGGTCGTGTCTTGACGGTGCGGGTGCTGGCCGGGCGCGTGCGGGCCGCGCGGGTGACGAATCCCGCGTGGCCGACGTAGGCGACGCCGGAAACGGGCATCAATCCGGAATGGATGCCCGTGTCATCACCATCTCGGCCACCTTCGGGGCGCGCGGCGCGGTGGTGGGCCCGGCCGTGGCGGACCGCCTCGGGCTGCCGTTCGTCGACCGCGCCATCCCCGAGCTCGTCGCCGGGGAGATCGGCTGCACGCTGGAGGAGGCGCTCGCCCACGACGGGCGCGCCGAGAGCGGGATCGGCCGCATCCTCGCGGGCGCCGCGCGGCTGCCCCAGGTCGCGCTGGGCGGCATGGACGTCTACGTCCCGAGCCAGGCCATCGTGCCGCCGGAGCAGTTCGTCGAGCGCACCGAGGGCGTGCTCAACCGCGTCGCCGACGGCGGCGGGGGCGTGCTGCTCGGCCGCGCCGCCGCGGTGGTGCTGGCGGACCGCCCGGACGCGCTGCACGTCCGGCTGGACGGGCCGCGGGAGCGGCGCCTCGCCGTCGCGGCGCGGGAGATCCGCCGGTCGGACGGGCCGACCGGGCCTCCCGGACGCGATGTGGAGCGTATGCTCGATGACAACGACCGCGCCCGCACGGCCTACGTGAAGCACTTTTACGGGGTCGATCCCGCCGACCCGCGGCTCTACCACCTCGTCGTCGACACCACGAGGCTGCCCGCGTCCGCCGCCGTCGAACTGATCGTGACCGCGGCACGGGCGTCCTGAGCCGGGGGAAGGCCGGGCGGCGGCGCCCGGACGCACCGCCCCGCCGTGGGACGATGCACCCGGGACAAGGACGTACCCGGTACAGAGGAGCAAGTGTCGTGGCGAGCGTGCCCAGCGTGTCCTACTCCATCACCGTCCGGCTGGAGGTCCCGGCCGGCGGCAAGGCGGTCAGCCAGATCACGCACGTGGTCGAGAACGCGGGCGGGATCGTCACGGCCCTCGACGTGAACACGGCCGGCCACGAGACGCTGCGCATCGACGTGACCATCGCCACCCGCGACACCCAGCACGCCGAGGCGATCGCCGGCGCGCTGGAGCAGGTGCCCGACATCAAGATCCACAAGGTCAGCGACCGCACGTTCCTGATGCACCTCGGCGGCAAGATCGAGATGCAGTCGAAGGTGCCGCTGCGCACCCGCGACGAGCTGTCGATGGCCTACACGCCCGGCGTCGCCCGCGTCTCGCTGGCGATCGCCCGCAACCCCGAGGACGTCCGGCGACTGACGATCAAACGCAACAGCGTCGCGGTGGTGACCGACGGGTCGGCCGTGCTGGGCCTCGGCAACATCGGCCCGGAGGCCGCGCTGCCGGTGATGGAGGGCAAGGCGGCGCTGTTCAAGCGGTTCGCCGGGATCGACGCGTGGCCGATCTGCCTCGACACCCAGGACACCGACGAGATCGTCCGGACCGTGCAGATTCTCGCCCCCGCGTTCGGCGGCATCAACCTGGAGGACATCTCCGCGCCGCGCTGCTTCGAGGTCGAGGCCCGGCTGCGCGAGCTGCTCGACATCCCGGTCTTCCACGACGACCAGCACGGCACCGCGATCTGCGTGCTGGCCGCGCTGACCAACGCGCTGCGCGTCGTCGGCAAGGACATCGGCGACGTCCGGATCACGATGGCGGGCGCGGGCGCGGCCGGCAGCGCGATCCTCAAGCTGCTGAAGCACGCGGGCGCGCGCGACCTCATCGTGTGCGACTACCGCGGCGCGGTCCACCGGGGCCGCGACGACCTCGACGACTCGCTCCGCTGGATCGCCGAGAACACGAACGAGGGCGGCTACGCGGGCGACCTGCGCGGCGCGGTCAAGGACGCCGACGTGTTCATCGGCGTCTCGGCGCCCGGCATCCTGACCGGTGACGACATCGCGACGATGAACGACGACGCGATCGTGTTCGCCCTCGCCAACCCCGAGCCCGAGGTGTCGCCGGACGAGGCGCGCGAGCACGCCGCGGTCGTCGCGACCGGCCGCAGCGACTACCCGAACCAGATCAACAACGTGCTGGCGTTCCCGGGCGTCTTCCGCGGCCTGCTGGACGCGCAGGCCGACGGCGTCACGCTGGTGATGCTCGCCGCGGCGGCGAAGGCCCTCGCGGAGGTCGTGACGCCGGACGAGCTCGGCCCGAACTACATCGTCCCGAGCGTCTTCCACCCGGACGTCAGCAACCGCGTGGCGGGCGCCGTCCGCGAGGCCGCGGGCGGGCGTCCCCGCACCGAGCTCTGAGATCGCGCGGAACCTGAGGGGGCCAGGGGTCTCGTCGAGGCCTCAGGCCCCGCCTGCTCAGTCGGCGGTCTTCTTGGCGAAGATCTGCTCGCGACGGCGCGGCCAGATCCCGCCGTACCAGAAGATGATCACTCCGGTGAGCATGGCGGCCACGCCGGTCGCGGCCTTCGCCCACAGCCCGGTGTCGGGGCCGGTGTGCGGGAGCTTGCTCGGCGGCGTCGAGGGCGGCGCCGCACCGGACCGCTTGCAGTTCGCCGTGAGCGTCCGCGTCTCGACCTGCTTGTTCGCCTGGGTCACCTGGACGACGGTGCGGCGGTCCTCGCGGAGCTTGACGACGACCGTCTTCGTCGTCCGGGCGCCGATCTGCCCCGGGGCGGACGCGGTGTCGTCGTTCTTCTCGATCGCGTAGTCCAGGTTCTTCGTCCCCGTGTTGCGGAGGGTGACGCTCACCTCACGGGACGGGCAGGACACGCCCCCGATGTCGGCGGTCAGCGGCTGCGCCGCGGTCGGCGACGGGTGCGGCGTCGAGCGCTTCGACGTCGAGGTGGAGGCCGAGGGCGAGGGCGACGCCGACGGCGAGCCGGAGGAGGCGGACGGCGACGGTGAGGCGCTGGAATCCGACGATGTCTTCAGCACGGCCGAGGTGATGATCAGCGCCCCGAGGACGAAGAACACGGCGGCGATGATGACCCTGGGCAACTGCATCGCGTTCCTCCCCGGCCCGCGAGGCGACACCACGCGGGCGGCCGGTGATCCTAGATCATTCTTAACCTAAGCCGTTGTCCTGCCGATATCCCCATCGATAGGAATGCGTAACAGGCTAACGAGCGGGGGGACGTGCCGCCGGTGCTCCGCGCAACGCATCATGGAGACCATGGAAGACGGCATCAGGGTGGGGCTTCTGCTGGTCGCGACCCCTCAGCTCGACGATCCCAACTTCAGGCGCAGCGTCGTCCTGGTCGTCGAACATGACACGGACGGAGGGACGCTCGGAGTTGTCCTGAACCGGCCGACCGAGGTGCCCGTGGACCGCGTCCTCGCCCCCTGGGCGGAGCTCGTGACCGGCCCGTCCGTGGTGTTCCAGGGCGGTCCCGTGGCGCTCGACAACGCGCTGGCCCTGGCCCGCCTGCCCGGGGAGGACGAGCCGCTCGGCTGGCGGGCCCTGGACGGCGGCGCCGAGGTCGCCCGGGTCGGTCTCGTCGACCTGGACGCCCCGCCCGCGCTGCTGGCCCCCGAGGTGCTGCAGCTGCGGGTGTTCGCCGGATACTCCGGCTGGTCCGCCGGGCAGCTCCGCACGGAGGTCGAGGAGGGCGCCTGGTACCTCGTCCCCGCGGAGGCCGGGGACGTGTTCGCCCCGGACCCGGAGCGGCTCTGGCAGGAGGTGCTCCGCAGGCAGGGCGGCGACCTGGCGTTCGTCTCCACTTTTCCCGAGGACCCGACGCTGAACTAAGGTGATGGACGTGAGTACGAAGATCCTTCCCGACGGCGACACCCAGAGCGATGTCCGGCCGGACCTTTCGCACGGTGACGGCGACCACGAGCGGTTCGCCCACTACGTGAAGAAGGCCAAGATCACCGAGAGCGCGGTGACCGGCACGCCGGTGATCGCGCTGTGCGGCAAGGTCTGGGTGCCGAACCGGGACCCGAAGAAGTACCCCGTCTGCCCCGAGTGCAAGGAGATCTACGAATCCATGAAGCCGGGCGGCGGGAACGAGGAGTGACGAGCGGCTGAGGCCGCCGGGGACGCGGCGTCCGGGGTGGCGCCGCGTCCGGGCGTGCCCTGGTGAGCTGGGGGAGACCGTCCGGGGGGATGGATGCGGCTTTTGGCCGGGGCTTCGCTGTGCGCACTGATGGTCACGGTGTGCACGGCGTCGAGTGCGATGGGTGACCAGGGTGGCGGCCGAGGGGGCGGTCAGGCGGCGCCGGGACGGGACGCGGAGCGGGCGGCGTGCGTCCAGCGAGAGAACGCGGCTCCGGCGGCCCGCCCGGAGGCCGTGCGCCGCGCCTCGGGCGACACCGACGACCTGGGGCCGGACGAGGTGACCGCGATGCTCGACGATCTGCGGCGGCGTTCCGGCGCGTCCATGGACGAGTCGGCCCGCCGGAAACGCGAGCGGATCATCGTGCCGGTGCGCTTCCACGTGCTGACCGGCGAACACGCAGGGCGGGCCGGACGGGTGTCGCGGCGGGCCGTCCGGCGGCAGATCGCCATCCTGAACGCCGCGTACAGGGGGAGGCTGGGCGGCGCCGACACGGGCGTCGGGTTCCGGCTCGCCGGTTACGACGTCACGGACAGGACCGCGTGGTTCCGGCATCCGCGGCGGTACGACCGCCAGATCAAGGCGCGCCTCCGCCGGGGCGGCCCCGGAACGCTGAACGTCTTCACCGCGACCATGGACCACGATGTGCTGGGCTTCTCCACGTTCCCCCACACGTCCCGGAAAAGGCCGCGCACGGACGGCGTCGTCATCGACTACCGGACGCTGCCGGGCGGCGCCCTCGCGCACTTCCAGCGCGGCTACACGGCCGTCCACGAGATCGGGCACTGGTTCGGCCTGCTCCACACGTTCGAGAACGGCTGCGAGGATCCCGGGGACGGGGTGGACGACACTCCGTACGAAGCGGGGCCCGCACAAGGTTGCCCCCGCGTCCGCGACAGCTGTCCTCGGCCGGGCACGGACTCCGTCCACAACTTCATGAACTACGGCTGGGACACGTGCATGCGGGAGTTCACCCCAGGTCAGGGACGGCTCATCCGGGCCGCGTGGACGGCTTACCGGGCGCTCCGGCACCGTGCCGAGGCGCGCCGGCGAGCGGCGTCCGGCGGTGTGGATCGCGGCACAGGAGCGGGCACCGGGGCACGATCTGTCGGTGGGGCTCGGTAGCCTTCAATGACCGTGAGCACCTTCGCCGCATCGAGCATGCCTCCCGCCTTCCCCGAGCGGGCCGCCTGGGGGACGGCGTCGTCCCTGCGTGCCTGGCAGCAGCAGGCGCTCGAAGCCTACTTCGGCGTTGACGGGACGAAGCCGGGCCCGCGCGACTTCCTCACCGTCGCGACGCCCGGCGCCGGTAAGACGACGTTCGCGCTGCGCCTCGCGCGCGAGCTGATGGAGCGCCGCATCGTCTCCGCCATCACGGTGGTGTGCCCCACCGAGCACCTGAAGCGGCAGTGGGCCGAGTCGGCCGCCCGCGTCGGCATCAGGATCGACCCGGAGTTCCAGAACGCGCAGGGCCGCGTCGGCAAGGACTTCCACGGCATCGCCGTGACGTACGCGACCGTCGCCGCCCGCCCCGCGCTGCACCGCAACCGCACCGAGGCGCGCAAGACGCTCATCATCTTCGACGAGGTCCACCACGCGGGCGACGGCCTGTCGTGGGGCGACGCCGTCCGGGAGGCGTTCGAGCCCGCGGCGCGGCGGCTGGCGCTGTCGGGCACCCCGTTCCGCACCGACATCAACCCGATCCCCTTCGTCCAGTACGAGGAGGGGCCCGACGGCGTCCGGCGCAGCCGGGCCGACTACACCTACGGCTACGGTCCCGCGCTCGCCGACGGCGTCGTCCGGCCGGTGATCTTCCTGGCGTACGCGGGCGAGATGCGGTGGCGCACCCGCGCCGGCGACGAGATCACCGCGACCCTCGGCGAGCCCCTCACCCAGGACCAGACGGCTCAGGCGTGGCGGGCCGCGCTCGACCCGAAGGGCGACTGGATCGGGCAGGTCCTCGCCGCCGCCGACCGCCGCCTCACCGAGCTGCGCCGCGCCATCCCGGACGCGGGCGGCCTCGTCATCGCCACCGACCACGAGGCGGCCCGCGCCTACGCGAAGATGCTCCGCGCCGTGACCGGCCAGGGCGCGACGGTCGTGCTGTCGGACGACCCGTCCGCGTCCAAGAAGATCAAGACGTTCGGCGAGACCGACGACCGCTGGATGGTCGCGGTGCGGATGGTGTCCGAGGGCGTCGACATCCCGCGCCTCGCCGTCGGCGTCTACGCCACCTCGACCAGCACGCCGCTGTTCTTCGCGCAGGCCATCGGGCGCTTCGTCCGGGCCCGCAGGCGCGGCGAGACCGCGTCGGTGTTCCTGCCGTCGGTGCCGACGCTGATGGGGCACGCCGCCGAGATGGAGACCGAGCGCGACCACGTGCTCGACCGGCCCGTCCGCGAGGACGGCCTCGACGACGACCTGCTCGCCGAGGCGAACCGCAAGCAGGACACGCCCGACGTCGGCGAGGAGCTGCCGTTCGAGACGGTCGAGGCGTCCGCGACGTTCGACCGCGTCCTGTACGACGGCGGCGAGTTCGGCATGCAGGCGCAGCCGGGCTCGGCCGAGGAGGAGGAGTTCCTCGGCATCCCGGGGCTGCTGGAGCCCGAGCAGGTGACGCAGCTGCTGCGCAAGCGGCAGGCCGAGCAGATCGCCAACGAGCGCCGCAAGAAGACCGGCGACCCGCGCGCCGACCGCACCGCCGCCGAGGACATCGCGTCCCTGCGCCGCGAGCTGAACGGCCTCGTCGGCGCCTGGAACCACCGCACGGGGCAGCCGCACGGCGTCATCCACAACGAGCTGCGCCGCTCCTGCGGCGGGCCCGCGATCGCGCAGGCGAGCGCCGACGACATCAAGAAGCGCATCGACAAGATCCGCGAATGGGCCGCCAAGCGCCGCTCCTAGGCTCCGTCGCTCGGGCGCAGCTCGGTCAGGATGCGGTCGACGATCTGCTCCGGCCCGTCCTCCACCGGGACGATGACGACGTCCTCTTCGGGCGCGGGACGCTCCAGGTCGGCGAACTGGCTGTCCAGAAGGTCGGCGCTGAAGAAGTGCCCCTTCCGCGCCTTCATGCGCGCCTCGATGACGTCGCGGTCGCCGTCGAGCATCACGAGCCGGACGCCGGGGCGCCCGCCCGCCAGCGGCTCCCGGTACGCCCGCTTCAGCGCCGAGCAGGTGACGACGCCGGGCCGTCCGGCGGCGATCCGTTCGTCGATCCAGGCGGCGATCGCGCGGAGCCAGGGGCGTCGGTCGGCGTCGGTCAGCGGCGTGCCGCCCCGCATCTTGGCGATGTTGGCGGGCGGATGGAAGTCGTCGGCCTCCGCGTACTCCCAGCCGAGCCGCTCAGCGAGCAGGCGCCCCACAGTGGACTTGCCGCTCCCCGACACGCCCGCAACGACAATGACCACCGGAAAAGACCGCCCGCCCCCGCCGGAAGGCCCGCCGCCCAAGGAAGGCTCGCCTCCTGCGGAAGGCCCGTTGCTCGGCGACGGCGCGTTGCTCGCGGAAGGCGGCCCTTCGCTTGCGGGGTCGTCCGTGTTGGCCCAATCGGCCTCGGTTCGGTCGGCCACGGTCAGGCGCTCGCCACGGGGGCGCCGGAGAGCGCGACGCCTACGTTCTTGAGCTCGTCCAGGGCCCGGTCGGCGGTGGCCTTGCTGACCGCGGCGGTCATGTCCAGCAGGACGGTCGTGCGCAGGCCCGCGCGGGCCGCGTCCACGGCGGTGGCCCGGACGCAGTGGTCGGTGGCGATGCCGACGATGTCCACGGTGTCGACCCCGCGCGCGGCGAGCCAGTCCGCGAGCGGCACGTCGTCGTCGGAGACGCCCTCGAAGCCGCTGTAGGCGGCGGTCTCGCGGCCCTTGCTGAAGACCGCCTCGATGGGCGCGAGCGCGAGGTTCGGGTGGAAGTCGGCGCCGGGCGTGCCGATGACGCAGTGCGGCGGCCACGTGTCGACGAAGTCCGGCGCCGCGGAGAAGTGGGCGCCGGGATCGAGGTGGAAGTCCCGCGTCGCCACGATGTGGTCGTAGTCGGACCGGTGCGCGGCCATGTGCCCGGAGATGGCCGTGGCCACGCCCGCGCCGCCGCCCACCGCGAGCGAGCCGCCCTCGCAGAAGTCGTTCTGCACGTCCACGATGATCAGAGCCTTCTTGCCCATGACCGCTCTCCCTGTCCCGGTTTACCCCTCCGGATGTCCCCCGCCATGGGGGACGCTACTCCAGCCGCGCGGACGGGTTCAGTGCCGCGGGCCGCCGTCCACGAACTCCGTGGGGAGCGCGGGCTCGCCGCGGGAGAGCTGGAGCGCCGTCGGCGGCAGCTCCGCCACGGCGCGGCGGTGCCGCTCCCGCGCGTCCCGCAGCGTCTCCCGGCCGACGATCTCGCCTCCGGCGACCAGCGGCACCTGGAGGACGCGGTCACGCGGCCCCGGCGTCGGCTCCCCGGTGGAGACGGTCTCCGCGTGGGCGGTCCCATGCCCGTCGATGCGCCGCACGGCCGTCTTGCGGCCGCCGCGGCTCGGCTTGCCCACGGACCGCTTCGCCACCGGACGCATGGGCGCGCCGTCGTCCGGGCCGTCCGCGCGGGCGACGAGCTTGTAGACCAGCGAGGCGGTGGGGGCGCCGGAGCCCGTCACGAGGGACGTGCCGACGCCGTAGCCGTCCACGGGGGCGGCGCCGAGGGCGGCGATGCCGTACTCGTCCAGGTCGCCGGTGACGACGATGCGCGTGTCGCGGGCGCCCAGCGCGTCGAGCTGCTCCCGGACGCGGCGCGCCACCACGCCGAGGTCGCCGCTGTCGATCCGGACGGCGCCGAGGCCGGGCCCGGCGAGCTCCACGGCCGTCCGGACGGCCCGCTCGACGTCGTAGGTGTCGACGAGGAGCGTCGTCCCGTCGCCGACGGAGGCGAGCTGCGCCTCGAAGGCGTGGCGCTCGCTGTCGTGCAGCAGGGTGAACGAGTGCGCGCTCGTCCCGGCCGTCGGGACGCCGTACAGCCGTCCCGCCTCCAGGTTGGACGTGGTGGCGAAGCCCGCGATGTAGGCGGCGCGGGCGCTCGCGACGGCCGCGCTCTCATGGGTGCGGCGGGAGCCCATCTCGATGATCGGGCGGTCGTGGGCCGCGTGCACCATCCGGCTGGCCGCGGACGCGACCGCGCAGTCGTGGTTGAGGATCGACAGCGCGAGGGTCTCCAGCAGCACGGCCTCCGCGAACGTCCCCTCCACCACCAGAATGGGCGATTCTGGGAAATAGCAGTCGCCTTCGGCGTAGCCCCAGATGTTCCCGGAGAAGCGGTACCGCTCCAGCCATTGCGCCGTGGGCTGGTCCACGATCCCGTTCGCGGTCAGGAACTCCAGCTCGGCGGCGTCGAACCGGAACGCCTCGATCGCGTCGAGGAGCCGGCCCGTCCCGGCGACGACGCCGTACCGGCGCCCGGCGGGCAGATGCCGCGCGAACACCTCGAACACCGAGCGCCGCTCCGCCGTCCCGCTGCGGAGGGCGGCCTGGAGCATGGTCAGTTCGTAGCGGTCGGTCAGCAGGGCAGTGCTGTCGCCAAGGTCCACAAGTGGAACCCTAAGGGGCAGTGTGTGCACCATGGACGTGCAGGCCGTCACACCCGCGCGTCCGGGGGCGCATAGCATCGGGGGTCGGGGCGGGACCGACTTCACGGCGAAAGGGGGAGACGCGGCCAATGAGCGCCATGAGCACGGCGCCCGCGCCGGTCGAGCTGGAACGGCCGGACACCGGGGAGGATCTGAGCGCCGACCGGCCCTGGCTGGCCATCGTCTGGAACGACCCGATCAACCTGATGTCCTACGTCACGTACGTGTTCCAGACCGTCTTCGGCTACCCGAAGACCAAGGCCGAGAAGCTGATGCTCGACGTCCACCACAAGGGACGCGCCGTCGTGGCCAACGGCACCCGCGAGGAGATGGAGCGGGACGTCGAGATCCTGCACTCCTACGGGCTGTGGGCCACCGTGAAGCGGGACGACTGAGCGGATCCATGAGCGATGTGAAGAAGACCCGGCACGGCCTCCGGGTCCGGCTGGAGACCGAGGAGGCGGCGCTCGTCCGTGCGCTGATGGAGCAGCTGCTCGGCCTCCTCGGCGACGCGCCCGGCGCCGACGACGAGCTCGCCTCCATGGGCATCGCGGAGAACGCCGTCAAGCCGGACGACCCCGTCCTGGCGCGGCTGTTCCCGGACGCCTACCGCGACGACGGCGAGGCCGCCGGCGAGTTCCGGCGCTACACCGAGATGGGGCTGCGCGACGGGAAGCGGGAGGCCGCGTCCACGGTCCTCGAAAGCCTGAAGGACCTGGAGCGCGGGACGGTCGCGGAGACCGTGCTGGACGACGACCAGGCGCAGGCGTGGCTGCGCGCCCTGAACGACGTCCGGCTCGCGCTCGGCACCCGGCTGGACATCGGCGAGGAATGGTACGAGGAGGCCGCGCGGCTCGACCCGAGCGACCCCCGGATGCCGATGTTCGCGGCCTACGACTGGCTGACCATGCTCCAGGAGAGCTTCGTCCGAGCCCTCTGGTAGCGCCCTCTCGCGGCGCGGTCTGGTGGCGCGGCCGGTAAGTGCGGCGTCCGGTCCCGGCCACAACGGACATTACCGATTGTCGAGGCCCCGGTGCGGTGAGTGGCGTTACGTTGGTCTCTCGGGGGATGCCAGGGCCCGCTCCCGCGGGCCGCGTGTGTGCCGTACGGAAACTCGGAGGCCCGTGATGTCCCTCAACAGCAAGGCCGTCGGCTCGATGCAGCTCGGCGACCACCTGTGCCTGTTCTTCGACAACGACGAGGAGCGGCGGTCGATCATGGCCGCCTACGTCCGCGACGGCGTCCGCGCGGGCCAGAAGATCATCTACATCTCCGACGCGGTCACCGCCACGGAAGTCCTCGACTGGCTGCTCGGCGCCGAGCGGGACGCCCCCGTCGCCGGCCCGGACGGCCCGGGCGGCCCGGGCGACGCCGCGGACCCCGTCGACCTCGCCGCCGCCATGGAAGAGGGGCACTTCGTCGTCCGGACCGCCGAGGAGACCTTCCTCGCGAGCGGCCGGTTCGACCCGCAGGGAAGCCTCGACCTCATGGCGACCGAGATCGACCTCGCGCTCGTGCAGGGCTACTCCGGCGTCCGGATCGCCGGCGAGGCGCGGTTCTCGCTGCGCCGCTGGCCCGGCACCGAGCAGCACGGCGACTTCGAGCGGATGCTCGACGAGATGTTCATGACCAACGACCTGAAGGCCATGGCCATCTGCCAGTTCGACCGGCGCTGGTTCGACGCCGAGCGGCTCGCGGAGCTGGAGGCCTGCCACATGGGCCACGTCGGCGCCGACGCCTACTACGACGACGGGTCGCTGCGGATCACGCCGATCTTCAGCCCGCCGGGCGTGGCGCTCGCCGGGGTGATCGACGAGTCGACCCGCCCGGCGGCCGAGAAGGTGCTGGAGTCCGTCGCGACCCGCACCAACCTGCTCTGCCTGGACGTCGGCGGCGTCACCGACTGCGACGCCGACGGGCTGCGGCTGCTGACCCGCGCCGACGGCCCCGAGCGCGGGCCGAACCGGGGCCTGCTGCTGCGCGGCGTGGCGCCGCGGCTCGGCGAGCGGATCGAGTCCGCCGGGCTGGCCCGCGCCTCCGGCCTCGCGATCGACCCGGCACCGCGGTGACCGGCCGGGCGGCACGGGCGGGCGGCGGCGACCGCTGGGCCCCGCCGCCCGGGATTGGTACGTTGGCGGCTGACCGGCGTCCCCAGGGAGGTCGTATGGCGCACTCGGCGGCGGACGCCGCGGCGCGTTCCACGACGGTCGGCGGGCTGCGGCCGGGCGACCACGCGTGCCTCGCCTACGACAGCGCCGAGGAGCGCCGCGCCATCCTGACGACCTACCTCCGGGACGCCCTGCGCGCCGGAGAGGCCGTCCTGTACCTCGTGGACGACGAGCCCACCGCCCTGGCCGCCGCCCGCCTACGCGAGGAGTTCGCCACCCCCACCCCCAAGCCGGCCGCCCCCAAGCCGGATGCCTCCGGGCCGGGTGCCCCCAAGTCGGATGTCTCCGGGCCGGGCGTCTCTGGGCCGGATGCCCCCAAGCCGGACGCCTGCGAGCCGGGTGCCTCCGGGCCGGGCGCCTCCGAACCGGGCGTCTTCGGGCCGGGTGCCCCCCAGCCGGACGCCCCCACGCCGGGCGCCTGCGGGCCGGGCGTCTCCGGGCCGGGCGTCTCCGGGCCGGGTGCCTGCGAGTCGGATGCCTTGAAGCTTGACGCGTCCGATCTTCGCGCGTCCAAGCTGGGTGGGTCCGTGCCGCGCGCGTCCGAGGCCAGCGTGCCTGAGCCGGGTGTGTCCGAGGTCGGGGCGCCCGAGGTTGGGGCTTGTGGGGGCGATTTGGTTGCGTGGGACGTGGGTGCTGCGCTGGACGATGGGCGGATCGTCGTGCTGTCCGCGGGTGCGGACGGGGCGGAGCCCGCCGGTCTGGAGAGTGCGCTCGCCGAAGCGATCGAGGCGGCGCTGCGCCGGGGGCACCCTGGGGTCCGTGTGGTCGCCGACGCCTCGCCGGCGCTGCGCGGCTGGCCGGGCACCGAGCGGTTCGCCGCGTTCGAGGACGCGGTCGGCCGGGCCGTCGCCGGTGCGGGCGGCGCCGTCCGGGCGCTGTGCCAGTACGACCGGCGCTGGTTCGCGGCCGACCACGTGCGCGCGCTCGAAGCCTGCCACGAGGCGCGCGTCCGGGCCGACGACGTCTTCGACGACGGCGTCCTGACGATCACCCCGCTGTTCGCGCCGCCCGGGCTGCGGCTCGCCGGGGCGATCGACGAGTCCACCCTGCCCGCGCTGGTCGCGGCGCTGCGCGAGGTCGACCGGCGCGCCGCGCACCTGTGCCTCGACCTGTCCCGGCTCGACTTCTGCGACCTCGACGGGCTGCGGACGCTGATCGAGGCGAACCGCACCAGCGCCGTCGTCGACCGGCAGGTGATCCTGCGCTCCATGCCCGGCTGCATGGAGCTGATGATGCGGGTCTCCGGGCTGGAGGCGGCGCCGGGGATCGTGAAGGAGGGCGCGCGATGACGCCGACCCCGGCCGACCGGCCCGGCGGCCCGCTCCCGGACGCGTCCGGCATCGGCGCGCCCGTCGCCACATCGCCGTTCCCGGCGGCGCAGGGGCCGGCGGACACCGCCCCGGGCCGCGACCGCGACGTCCTCGTCCACCAGGCGCTGGTCTACCGGTCGCGGCACGAGTTCGCGCTGGCCGCCGTGCCCTACCTGCGCGCGGGACGGCGCGCGGGCGACGCGGTCGTCGTCATCGCGGCGCCCGCCGTGGCCGACGGGCTCCGCGAGCAGCTCGGCGCGGAGACCGCCGCCGCGATCGAGTTCATCGACGCGGCCGGCTGGTTCCAGGGCCCGATGCAGACGCTGGCCGCCTACTACGACCGGATGCCCGAGTGGTGGCGGCACGGCCGGCTGCGGCTGCTGGCCGAGCCGGTGTGGGACGGGCGCACGCCGCTGGAGGTGTGCGAGTGGAAGCGGCACGAGTCGATCCTCAACGTGGCGTTCGCGGCGACCCCGACGTCGATCGTGTGCGCCTACGACGCGTCCGCGCTGCCGGGGCACGTGGTGGACGACGCGTCCCGCACCCATCCGGAGGTGCTCGGGCCGGAGGGGATCGCGCGGCCGAGCGGGCACTACACCGCCCCCGCCGACTTCTACGCCGAGTGCAACGCGGCGCCGCTGCCCCCGCCGCCGTCCGGGGCCGTCCGGCGCGCGTTCGCCAGCGGCGAGCTGCCGGGGCTGCGGGCGTTCCTCACCGCCGAGGCGGGCCGGCTCGGGCTGCCGAGGGAGGCGTCGCTCCCGTTCGTCCTCGCGGTCAACGAGGTCGCCACCAGCATCATCCGCGAGGGCGGCGGCCGCGGCTCGCTGTGGGTGTGGGCGGCGGACGGCGAGCTGATCTGCGACGTGCACGACCCCGGCCGGGCCCTGGACGACCACTTCCTCGGGTACGCGCCGCCGCGCGGCGTCCGGCGCGGCGAGGCGGCGATGTGGGCCGTCCGGCGGCTGTGCCACATCGTCGAGATCCGCACCGGCGCGGACGGCACCCGCGTCCGGATGCGGCTGAAGCTCCCCTGACCGGGTGCTCCGGGGCGAGCCGGTAGCCTTCGGGGCATGCTGACGATCGAGCGTGCCCTGGTTGACCAGATCGTCGCGCACGCGCGCGCCGACCATCCCGACGAGGCGTGCGGGATCATCGCGGGCCCCGCCGGGTCGGACCGGCCCGTCCGGTACGTCCCGATGGCGAACGCCGAGCGCTCCCCGACGTTCTACCGGTTCGACTCCCAGGAGCAGCTCAAGGTGTGGCGGGAGATGGACGACCGGGACGAGGAGCCCGTCGTGATCTACCACTCGCACACCGCCACCGAGGCGTACCCGTCCCGGACCGACATCTCCTACGCGGCCGAGCCGAACGCCCACTACGTGCTCGTCTCGACCCGCTCGGACGAGGAGACGGAGTTCCGGTCCTACCGGATCGTGGACGGCGAGGTGACCGAGGAAGAGGTCCGGATCGTCGAGTCGTACGGCGCCTGAGGCGGCGGGGAAGGCCGGGATCGCGGCCGGTAAGCTGGGGGGCATGGGGACGAGCGGAGATCGGACGGGCGCGCGGCGCCATGTCCGCGCCGCCGTGGTGCCACCCGTGCAGAGCTACCTGTTCGGGCACTCGCGCGCCGAGGTCGTCTACGACTGTCGCTGACGCGCTGACTTCTGCCTGGAATTCCCCCGTGCCCCGCCCGGTTGCAACGTCGAGGGCGGGGCGTCCCGTACGACCAGAAGGAGATCATCGCGATGGCGATCGAGGTCCGGATCCCGACGATCCTGCGCAATCTCACCGGCGGCGACAAGGCCGTCGAGGGCAAGGGCGGCACCCTGGACGAGCTGTTCACCGACCTGGACGGCCGGCACCCGGGGCTGCGCGACCGCCTGGTGGACGACAAGGGCCTGCGCAAGTTCGTCAACGTCTACCTGAACGACGAGGACGTGCGGTTCCTCGGCGGCCTCGACACCGAGGTGGCCGACGGCGACAGCGTCACGATCCTCCCGGCCGTCGCCGGCGGCTGAGCCGGCACCATGCGCTTCGACTCGCTGCTCGACTCGCTCGGCCGGACGCCCCTGGTCGGGCTGCCCAGACTCGCACCGGGCGGCGACGTCCGGCTCTGGGCCAAGCTGGAGGACCGCAACCCCACCGGGTCCGTGAAGGACCGCCCCGCCTTCTACATGATCGAGAAGGCGGAGAAGGAGGGGCTGCTGACGCCGGGCTGCACGATCTTGGAGCCGACCTCCGGCAACACCGGCATCTCGCTCGCCATGGTCGCCAAGCTGCGCGGCTACTCGATGGTCTGCGTGATGCCGGAGAACACCTCCGCCGAGCGACGCCAGCTCCTGGAGATGTGGGGGGCGCGGATCATCTCGTCCCCGGCCGCCGGAGGCTCGAACGAGGCCGTCCGCGTCGCGAAGGGCCTGGCGGAGGAGAACCCGGACTGGGTGATGCTCTACCAGTACGGCAACGAGGCCAACGCCCTCGCGCACTACGAGACGACCGGTCCGGAGATCCTTGAGGACCTGCCGTCGGTGACGCACTTCGTCGCCGGGCTCGGCACCACGGGCACGCTGATGGGCGTGGGCCGCTTCCTGCGCGAGCGCGTCCCGGACGTCAAGATCGTCGCCGCGGAGCCGCGGTACGGCGAGCTGGTGTACGGGCTGCGCAACATCGACGAGGGGTTCATCCCGGAGCTGTACGACGACTCGGTGCTGACGACCCGGTACTCGGTGGGGTCGAAGGACGCGCTGCGCCGGACCCGCGAGCTGCTTGAGCAGGAGGGGATCTTCGCGGGCATCTCCACGGGCGGCGCGCTGCACGCGGCGCTCGGCATGGCGGCGAAGGCCGTCAAGGCGGGCGAGCGCGCCGACATCGTGTTCGTCGTCGCCGACGGCGGCTGGAAGTACCTGTCCACGGGAGCCTACGGCGGCACGCTCGACGAGGCCGAGGCGCGGCTGGAAGGCCAGCTCTGGGCGTGACCGACGCCCTACGGCGCCGCCCGGTCCGGCACGGTAGAGTTCAGATTCGAACGAGATTCTAGAACCGTGCCGGACGGGCGGACCGCCGGCGCACGGGGGACCGGGAGCGTGCGGATGAGCAGGTTCGGCGACGCCACCGCGGTGAGGCGGGTCGACGAGGGGCGCTACGAGGCCGTCCTGGACGGCGACTACGGCTTCGCCGAGGCCGTCAACGGCGGTTACCTGATGGCCGTCCTCGACCGCGCCGCCGTGGACGCCTCCCCGCACGCGCACCCGGTCTCGACCGCGGCGAACTTCCTGCGGGTGGCCAAGCCCGGCCCCGCCCAGGTGATCGTCGACCAGCGCAAGGCGGGCCGCACCGCCGCCACGGCCCTCGTCACCCTCGTGCAGGACGACCGCCCGGTCGTGGACGCGCTGATCACCACCGGCACCCTCGACGCGGACACCGAGCCGTCCTGGGCGGGCCCCGCCCCCGACCCCGCCGTGCCGCCGCTCGCCGAGTGCACCGAGTTCCTGCCCCGCACCGGCGAGCGGGGCTTCGCCGACCAGGTCGACATGCGCTTCGACCGTTCCACCATCGGCTGGCTGGACGGGCAGCCGAGCGGCAGCCCCGAGTCGCGGGCCTGGTTCCGGCTCCGCGACCCGCACGAGCCCGACGCGTACGCGCTCGCGCTCGCCGTCGACGCGCTGCCCCCCGTCGCCCTCAACCTCGGCACCAAGGGGTGGGCGCCCACCGTCGAGCTGACCTGGCACATGCGGGCGATCCCCGCCTCGGGCTGGCTGAACCTCTACGGCACCGGCCGGCTTCTCGCGGGCGGCTGGTTCGACGAGGAGGTCGAGGTCTGGGACTCGGCCGGCCGCCTCGTCGCGCAGAGCCGCCAGATCGCCCGCGCCGGCCGCTGACCTGCGCGCGGAACGCGCCCGCCGGCGCCGCGCCCGGCGTTTCGCGGCGCGCTCCGGAGGGTTCGCCCGCGACCCGTGTGAACTGGGCCTATTTCCGGTGCGTGACCATGTGATGTACACCGCATGACGTACTTCCGCGAACGGAACTCGCCTAGCCTTAAGCACCATGTCCGAGTCTGCCCGCCGGGACGACCGTCCAGATTTTCCGGCCGACGCCGCCGCCGACGCGCCGATCGGCATCTTCGACAGCGGCTTCGGCGGGCTCACCGTCGCGCGGGCGATCCTCGACCAGCTCCCGAACGAGCCGATCGTCTACCTCGGCGACTCCGCGCGCCAGCCGTACGGGCCCCGCCCGATCGCCGAGGTCCGCGCGTTCGCCCTGGAGATGCTGGACGAGCTCGTCGACGAGGGCGTGAAGATGCTGGTGATCGCCTGCAACAGCGCCAGCTCGGCGATGCTGCGCGACGCCCGCGAGCGCTACGACGTCCCGGTCGTCGAGGTCATCAACCCGGCCGCCCGGCGCGCCGCCCGCGCCACGTCCAACGGGCGGGTCGGGCTCATCGCGACCGAGGCCACCGTGACCAGCCGGGCCTACGAGGACGCCTTCGCCGCCGCCCCCCACATCGAGCTGGTCAGCGCCGCCTGCCCCCGCTTCGTGGAGTTCGTCGAGGCGGGCGTGACGATGGGCGACGAGCTCCTCGACGCCGCCCGCGGCTACCTCCGCCCGATCGCCGACGCGGAGTGCGACACCCTCATCCTGGGCTGCACCCACTACCCATTGCTGACGGGCGTCATCTCGTATGTCGTCGGCGACGGGGTCACACTGGTCTCAAGTGCCGACGAGACCGCCAAGGACGTGTACCGAGTGCTGCACGACCGCGGGCTGGCCCGCGCGGGGGCCGTGCCCGAGCCGCGGCACCGGTTCCGCGCGACCGGTGACCCCGCGGTGTTCGCCGCGCTCGGCCGCCGGTTCCTCGGGCCGGAGATCGGATCGGTGGAGACCACCCCCGGCAAGGCTCTAACCAGCTGAGACCACCTGATTCCTCGGGGACACAAGAGGAGGAGTGAGCGTGCGGGTCACTGTGATCGGCTGCTCCGGCAGTTTCCCGGGGCCGGATAGCCCCGCGTCCAGCTATCTGATCGAGGCGGACGGCTACGCGATGGTGCTCGACCTCGGCAACGGCGCGCTCGGATCGCTCCAGCGCTTCCGCTCGCTGTACGAGATCGACGCCGTCTGCATCTCGCACCTGCACGCCGACCACTGCCTCGACCTGTGCGGGTACTGGGTCGCCCGCACCTACTGTCCGGACGGCCCGCCGCCGCGGATCCCGGTGCACGGCCCCGAGGGCACCGCCCTCCGCATGGCGAGGGCCTACGACCTCGACCCCGACCCCGGCATGACCGGGACCTTCGACTTCCGGACGCTGCGGCGCGGCCCCTACGACATCGGCCCCTTCCGGGTGACGACCGCGCTGATGCCGCACCCCGTCGAGGCGTACGCGTTCCGCATCGAGCACGGCGGCAGGACCCTCGCCTACTCCGGCGACACGGGCGCGTCCGAGACGCTGGTGGAGCTCGCGCGCGGCGCCGACCTGTTCCTGTGCGAGGCGTCCTTCCTGGACGGCCCCGGCCTGCCGTCCGAGCTGCACCTCACCGCGCGGGAGGCGGGCGAGCACGCCGCCGCCGCCGACGTCGGGAAGCTCGTCCTCACCCACCTCGTCCCGTGGAACGATGCGGACGTCTCGCTCACGGAGGCCAAGGCGAGCGGCTACACCGGCGACATCGAGCTCGCGGCCGTCGGCGCCAGATACGAGCTGTGACCGCCGTCGACACGTCCCGCACACCCCCCGGGCACTAGGCTGGTGCCCATGGCACGCCCCGATGATCGCGCACCCGACCAGCTCCGTCCCGTCCGCGTCCACCGCGGCTGGCTCGACCACGCGGAGGGGTCGGTGCTCATCGAG
Source organism: Actinomadura fibrosa (assembly GCF_900659615.1). GTDB lineage: Bacteria > Actinomycetota > Actinomycetes > Streptosporangiales > Streptosporangiaceae > Spirillospora > Spirillospora fibrosa. The sequence continues at coordinate 31,951 of NZ_CAACUY010000087.1, forward strand.
TTCGGCGGCACCCGGGTGCTGTGCGCCGCGTCCGTCCAGGACTCGGTGCCCCGCTGGCGGCGCGACAGCGGCCTCGGCTGGGTCACCGCCGAGTACGCGATGCTGCCCCGCGCCACCAACACCCGCAACGACCGCGAGTCGATCAAGGGCCGGGTCGGCGGGCGCACGCACGAGATCTCCCGGCTGATCGGCCGCTCCATCCGGGCCTGCATCGACTTCAAGGCGCTCGGCGAGAACACCGTCCAGCTCGACTGCGACGTCCTCCAGGCCGACGGCGGCACCCGCACCGCCGCGATCACCGGCGCCTATCTCGCGCTGGCCGACGCGGTCACCTGGATGCGCGGGCGCCGGCTCACCAAGGGCGACCCGCTGATCACCTCCGTGTCCGCCGTCAGCGTCGGCGTCGTGGACGGCGAGCCCCGCCTCGACCTCTGCTACGAGGAGGACTCCGCCGCCGAGACCGACATGAACGTCGTCTGCACCGGCGACGGCCGCTTCGTCGAGGTCCAGGGCACCGCGGAGGGCACGCCCTTCGACCGCGCCGAGCTCGACGCCCTGCTCGACCTCGCGGCCGGCGGCTGCGCCGAGCTGACCCGCCTCCAGGCCGAGGCGCTGGCCCGGTGAGCGTCGTCCTCGCCACCCGCAACCAGGGCAAGATCCGCGAGCTCCGCCGGATCCTCGGCGGCATGCCGATCGTCGGCCTCGACGCGTTCCCGGACGCGCCGGACGTCCCCGAGACCGAGCTGACCTTCGAGGGCAACGCCCTGCTCAAGGCCCGCGCGATCGCCGCGCACACCGGCCTGCCCGCCGTCGCCGACGACTCCGGCCTGAGCGTCGACGCGCTGAACGGCATGCCCGGCGTGCTGTCGGCCCGCTGGTCCGGCCGGTTCGGCGACGCGTCCGGCGACAAGGACACCGCGAACCTCCGGCTCGTCCTCGACCAGCTCGGCGACGTCGCGGACGGCGCCCGCGGCGGCGCCTTCGTCTGCGTCGCCGCGCTCGTCATCCCGCCCGGCCCCGAACCCGGCGCGGGGCACGGGGTCGAGCACTGCGTCGAGGGCCGGATGCGCGGCACGATCACCCGCGAGCCCCGCGGCACCGGCGGCTTCGGCTACGACCCGATCTTCGTCCCGGACGGCGAGACGCGCACCAGCGCCGAGCTGTCCCCGGACGAGAAGGACGCGATCAGCCACCGCGGCCGGGCCTTCCGCGCCCTGGCGGAGATCCTCCCCGACGCCCTGAAGACCGCCGGCCTGACCTAGCGTTTCACCCCGCGCCGTCCCCGGACGGCGCGGAAAGTTCGCGATCATGACAACCTGCGGGATCGGCGCGCCGGTTATTGGGGGTGTACGGACACTTCCCCAGGGAGCAACTCACATGATCGACAAGGGTCGCATCAGGCGGGGCCCGGCCGTCCTGCTGGCCGGGCTCGGCGGGACGGGCCTCCTCGCCGGCGGGATCTGGCTGGCCGCCGGGACGGGCACGCCGACGCACGCGAAGCCGGTGGCCGCGCAGGGCGCGCTCTCGCACCGGACCCCGTCGGCCGCCGCCTCGCCGCTCGGCCCGTCGTGCAAGATCGGAAGAGCACACGTCTGAACTCCAGTCA
>NZ_CAACUY010000088.1 GCF_900659615.1 Actinomadura fibrosa
AGCAGCGCCGCGCGCGCCGCGTCGCCCTCGGCGAGGGCGGCACCGGCCAGGCCGACGACCGCGCCGGCCTGGTTCATGAAGATCGGATGGTCGATCGCCAGGCCGAGCGCCTCCTCGAACCGGGCCCGCGCGCCCGCCGCGTCGCCCTCCGCGAGGGCCAGCCAGCCCAGCCCGGTCAGCGCGGACGCGTGGACGGCGGTGCCGATGAACCGCTCGAACGCGTAGCCGGTCGCGGCGGCCTCGTAGCCGCGCCGCGCCCCGGCGAGGTCGCCGCGCAGCCGCGCGACCTGGCCGAGCCCGTTGTGCCCGGCGGCGACCTTGTCGGGGGCGCCCGCGCGGCGCGCCAGCTCCATGCCGCGCGTGTAGTCGGTGTGCGCCGCGTCCAGGTCACCGGCGTGGACGTGGACGTCGCCGCGCCGGAACAGCAGGTCAGCAGTGTCCTCCAGGGCGCCGAGCTCCCCGGTGAGGCCGAGCGCCTCGTCCAGCAGCGCCAGGGCCCGCTCGCGGTCGCCGCGCCAGTCGGCGAGCTGGGCGAGCGGGTCCAGGCAGTTGGCCCGCCCCCAGCGGTCGCCCGTCGCGCCGAACTCGCGCACGGCCTCGGCGCACGCCTCCTCGGCGGCGTCCGTCTCGCCACGGAACTGGTGCAGGAACACGTCGCTCATCCGCAGCAGCGCCCGCGACCACGGGTCGTCGCCGATCTGCTTCTCCATGACCGGGACGTCCGTGCGCGTCGGACCGGCGGTCAGCGCCCACAGGACGGTCGTCACCGGGTACCTCAGCGTCCGGTCGATGCCGTGCAGCAGTTCCTCGGCCCGGTCGAGCCACGGCGCGGTCCGGGCGCCGGTGCCGCCGCCCGCCACCGCGTTCGCGACGCAGAGGACGTACTCCTCCTCCAGCCCCGGCGGCGGCTCCAGGCCCACCGTGCCGAGCAGGTCGACGGCCAGCGGCGCGCCCTCGATCCGTCCCCGCAGCCACCAGTACCAGGTCAGGGACGCCACGAGCCGCAGCGCCAGCCCCGGGTCGAGGCGCGTACTGCGGCGCAGCGCGGCGTGCAGGTTGCCGTGGTCGGCGGCGAGCCGCTCCAGCCAGGCGAGCTGCTCCGCGCCACGCAGGTGCGGGTCGGCGCGCCGCGCCAGCTCCAGGAAGTACTCCGCGTGCGCCCGCCGCAGCCGCTCCTCCTCGCCGGCCTCCGCGAGCCGCTCCGCGCAGAACGCGCGGACGGTGTCGAGCATCCGGTACCGGACGCCGTCCGTCTGGAGCAGCGACTTGTCGGCCAGCTCGACGAGCAGCTCGTCCGCGCCGTCCAGCCCGCACACCCGGACCGCGGCGTCCATCGCCAGCCCGCCCGAGAACACCGTCAGCCGCCGCGCGAGGGCCTGCTCCGCCGGGTCCAGCAGGTCCCAGCTCCACTCGACGACCGCGCGGAGCGTCCGGTGCCGCGGCGCCGCCGTCCGGTTGCCGCGCGACAGCAGCCGGAACCGGTCGTCCAGCCGCGTCGCGACCTCCTCGACCGGCAGCGACCGCAGCCGCGCCGCCGCCAGCTCGATCGCGAGCGGCAGCCCGTCCAGCGCCCCGCAGATCCGCAGCACCGCGTCCGCGTTCCCGGCGTCCACCGCGAAGTCCGGGCGGACGGCCGCCGCCCGGTCGGCGAACAGCCGCACCGCCGGATACGCGGTCAGCTCCGCGACCGGTGCGCCCTCCGGCGGCAGCGCCAGCGGCGGCAGCGGACGCAGCGCCTCGCCCGTGATCGCCAGCGCCTCCCGGCTCGTCGCCAGCACCCGCAGCCGCGGGCACGCGCTCAGCAGCCGGTGCGCCAGCCGCGCGACGGGCTCCACCACGTGCTCGCAGTTGTCGAGGACGAGCAGCATCCGCCGCCCCGCCAGCGCCGTGACGAGCCGCTCCTCCGCCGCCGGCGCCTGCTCGCCCGGCCCGTGCTCGCCCGCCGCGGGCAGCATCGCGCTCTCCCTCAGCCCGAGCGCCCCGAGCAGCGCCTTCGCCACCTCGGACCGCTCGACGGGCGCCAGGTCCACGAAGCAGACCTCGCCGTCCTCGCGTCCCGCCGCCTCGATCGCCAGCCGCGTCTTGCCCGCGCCGCCGGGCCCGAGCAGCGTGACGAGCCGCCCGTCCGCGAGCATCGCCCCGACCCGCCGCACCTCGTCCTCGCGCCCGACGAAGCTCGTCAGCTGCGCGGGCGGCGGCGTGACCCGCGCGGGCTCCGGCCGGTCCCGCACGTCGAGGTCGCCCCGCAGGATCGCCAGGTGGACGTCCGCGAGCTCCCGCGACGGATCGGCGCCCAGCTCGTCCGCGAGGATCCGCCGCCCCTCCTCGTAGACGGTCAGCGCCTCCGCCTGCCGCCCGCCCGCGTACAGCGCGCGCATCAGCAGCGCCCGCGCCCGCTCCCGCAAAGGCTGCTCCTCGACCAGCTCCCGCAGCCGCGCGGCGGCCGGCCCGCTCTCGCCCAGCGCCAGCTCCGCCTCCGCGGCGTCCTCCGCCACCGCGGCACGCCGCTCCTCCAGCCGCGCCGACTGCGCCTCCGCGAACGGCGCGTCCAGATCCGCGAGCGCCGGCCCCCGCCACAACCCCAGCGCCTCCCGCAGCAGCTCGACCGCCCGCGCGTGCTCCCCGGCCGCGAGCGCCCGCCGCCCCTCGTCCGCCAGATCACCGAACCGGTGGACGTCCACCCGCTCCCGCGCGACCGCCAGCCGATAACCCGCCGGATGCCCCTCGACGAGCCCCGCGTCGCCCAGCCCGCGCCGCAGCCGCGACACCTGCGACTGCAGCGCGTTCGCGGCCCCGCTCGGCGGCTCCTCCCCGTACAGCCCGTCGATCAGCCGCTCCGCCGGGACGACACGCCCGGCGTCCAGCGCCAGCATCGCGAGCAGCGCCCGCACCCGAGGCCCCCCGACCGCGACGCCCGCATCCCCGCCGCGGACCTCCACCGGCCCCAGCACACCGAACCGCATGGCCTGATTCTGGCGCATCCCCTCCACTACCGTGGTGGCCCCGACCCGAAGGAGCGCCATGACCGGGATCCAGGTCGTCACCGACTTCCTCTCCGCCCTCGAAGACCTCGACATCGACCGCGCCCTCACCCACGCCGCGCCGGACATCGTCTACCAGAACGTCCCGCTCCCGCCCGCCCGCGGCCTCCCCGCCGTGGAGCGGACCCTCCGCGCCATGACCCGCTACGGGACCGGCTTCGAGGCCCGTATCCACAACATCGCCGAGAACGGCCCGACCGTCCTCACCGAACGCACCGACGTCCTCGAAGCGGGCCCCTGGCGCGCCGAGTTCTGGGTCTGCGGCACGTTCGAGGTCCACGACGGCCGCATCACCCTCTGGCGCGACTACTTCGACTGGACGACCTTCCTCGCCGCGAGCGCGAAGGGCCTCGTCGGAGCCGCCTTCGCCGCCCTCTCGCCCCGCCCGAAGACCACGACGCACTGACCCGACGTCGCGATTGGGTGAATTCCGTCCCGCCCCCGTCCGCGAATGGGTTGGATTCGGAGGGTGCGCGGCGGCCCGCTGGCCGGACGCGGACACGGGCGGGGTACCGGGATCGCCGCCGGGCAGGTCATGGGGACCGGCCGGCGACCCGGCGGACGGGGACGGTGAACGGGCATGACGGAGCCGCTGCGACCCGGTGATCCGGAGACGATCGGCCGCTACCGGCTGGCCGGACGGCTCGGCGCCGGCGGCATGGGCGAGGTGTTCTTCGGCTACTCGCCCGGCGGCCGCGCCGTCGCGGTCAAGGTCGTCCGCGCCGAGCTCGGCTCCGACGAGCAGTTCCGCCGCCGCTTCGCCCGCGAGGCCGAGGCCGCCCGCAGGGTCGGCGGCTTCCACACCGCCCAGGTCGTCGACCTCGACCTCACCGCCGACCCGCCCTGGCTCGTCACCGCCTACGTCCCCGGCCCGTCCCTCGCGACCGTCGTCGCCGAGCACGGCGCCCTGCCCGAACGGTCCCTCCGCGTCCTCGGCGCCGGCCTCGCCGAGGCCCTCGAAGCCATCCACGCCGCCGGCCTGGTGCACCGCGACCTGAAACCGTCCAACATCATCCTCGCCGCCGACGGACCCCGCGTCATCGACTTCGGCATCGCCCAGGCGCTGGAGGGCACCGCCCTCACCATCCCCGGCGGCTCCATCGGAACGCCCGGCTTCATGGCCCCCGAGCACGTCCGCGGCACCGGCGCCACACCCGCGTCCGACGTGTTCGCCCTGGGCGCCGTCCTCTGCCACGCCGCGGGTGTCCAGCCGTTCGGCGAGGGCCCGCCCCACACCCTGATGTACCGGATCGTCCACGACGAGCCGGACCTCCGCGGCGTCCCCGCCGGCATCCGCGACCTCGCCGCCGCCTGCCTCGCCAAGGACCCCGCCGCACGCCCCACGCCCACCGCCATCGTCAATCTGCTCGGCGCCGCCCAGGGCCCGATCGACGAATGGCTGCCCGCCCCGGTCACCCGGATGGTAGACCGCCACAAAGGCGCCACCCCGCCCTCCGCCACCCCGCCCTCCCGACCGCCGGCCGCGCCCTCGTCGCCGTCCTCGGTGCCGCCCTCGGTGCCGTCGCCTCCGGCGCCGTCCTCGCCTCCGGCGCCGTGGACCCCATCACCTTCGGACGCCTCGGCCTCATGGACGTCGTCGCCTCCGGCCCCACCGTCCTCGGCCTTGCCGCCCCCGGACCCGGCGCACTGGAGCGCGGCACACCCGGGCGCTCTCCCTCCGGCTCCGATCTCGACCCCGATGCCCGTCTCGCCCACGGACGGCATGGCACCACGCAACCCGCGCCGCAGGACATGGCCGCTCCTAGCCGGCTTGGGCGCGGTCGCCCTCGCAGCGACGATCACCGTCGGCGTCCTCATCGCCCGAGGCAAGTCCTCGCCCGAACCGCCCGCACCTTCTCCGAGCACGTCCACCGCCGCGGACGTGGCGCACTGCGACCGCGAAGGCAAGCAGGTCACCGACCCGCAGGGCCGCAGCTTCGACACCTGGACCTGCGCCACCGAGCGCAAAGGCCCCCTCTACGCCCAGCGGACGCCCGGCCCGGAGACCGGCTACATCAGGTCGGACTCCAACTGGTTCGTCTGCCAGCAGCAGGGCGCCCCCAACCCCGGCGGCCAGGGCACGACCTGGCTCTACACCCAGGGCGACGACCGCTACACCAACGACGGCTGGGGCTGGTACCCGGCCACCTACGTCTCCCCGACCTGGACCAAGTCCCCCATCCCAGACATCCCCACCTGCCCCTTCTAACGCACTCCTCGTCGACTCCGATCGCCTCCGGGGAAGCGGCCCTCCCTCTTGCCGCCTTGGGACGTCTGAGCAGGACGGCATCGGCGTCGCCGCTCGTCTACCCGCGACAGCTTCGGATTCGTCCTGGAATATCGGAATGCGGGGGCCGTTCGGCGACGGCCCCCGCATTTCGACATCCCACCTGCGGCTCTACCGGAGCTTGGCCAGCTCCTCGGCGGTGAAGGACGGGCCGGGCGCGATCTTTCCGTCGGTGATGAAGGCGATGAAGTCCTCGTCGTAGAAGTCGCTGCCCTTCACGATGTCCTTGACGGCGTACTTCCCGGGCGCGGTCACGCGCTGGCGGGCGTACCACTGGTCGACGATGAAGGCGTCGGCCCCCCAGGTCGAGATCGTGCCCGGAGTGCTGCCGGAGGCGCGGCCGATGACCACGAACGCGTGGCCCTCGCCGCCAGGTGCGAGGTTGAACTGTTCGACCCGCGCGCCCTCCGGCACGAGCCTGGTGTTCTCGGCCAGCCACCCCACGGTCACGCCCGCGATGTAGGTGCAGTTGCCCGCCGTGAAGCCGCTGTAGTTGGTCCGGCCCCACTCAAGGTAGCCCTTCTTCAGCAGAAGGCGGACCTCGTCGAAGTTGTCGGCGGTCACGTCGACCAGCTTGTCGTCTTCCTTGATGCCCTTCAGCTCGTTGAACCGCGCCTTGTACTTCCGGAGATCGAGCGCAGCCTTCTCCTTGATCCCCGCGTAAGTCGCCGTTTCGGGAATGGTCAACGGTGCCGCGGTCAGCCCTGGAGTGGCCTTGATCTTTGAGACCTCAAGACCCTTCTCGTAGACCTTCTCCCAGGGATTCCACAGCTTGCAGCCGGCGAGCCTGCTGCCGTCGATCGCGTCCTGGATCGCCTTCATCGCCTTCGCCTTGGCCGAAGCCGCGTCGGTTTTCTGTGGACCGCTCATGAGATCGCCCTCCCCGTCCCCGTGAACCCGAACACCGTCATGCTGACACCGCCACCGGTAAGGCGATAGCCCGCCCGTATAGATCGTTTTCATCTGGCCGAAGTCGGCCCACCATATTGCTGGCGGCCATCAAAGCGTCTAGGGATTGCCGGAATCCTATGATCTCCACAATGCTGACCGCACAGTCTCGCCGACGGTTTGCCTGTCCGAAGACCAAGACCGATTCTCGCCCGGCCGGTTCCTCAGCCACTGCGGGCGACACTGCCGAGCAGGTGCAAGCCGGAGGGCGCCGCCTTCTCGTCCGCACGCCACTGGGGTGACGTCCACCAGCCCGGGGGCGACGAGCTCACGGCCCCGAACAGCACTTCGATCTCCTCCGGTGCGCGTAGACGCAGCGGCACCGGCGCATCCCTGTACTGCTCGTCGATCGCACGGAGCACTTCCGTGGAGGCCCCCGCGCTCGTCATATGCGAGATCGCAAGGAAGCTACCGGACGGCGCGATCGCGGTGACTTCGGGTGACTTGCCGTCTCGCGGCTCCGTTGTGCGGGACGATCGGCGGGTGCGCATCTTCCGACTTGAGATCACGCTGCTGGACATGGAGAAGCCGGTTCGGAGGACCGTCGAGGTTCCCGCCGACACGACCCTTTCCGACCTTTACTACGTGATCCAGGCGGCGATGGGCTGGGACTTCCACAGCCACATGCACGTCTTCGAGACTCACCTTGGCCGGTTCGGCGTCGCCGACGGCGAATTGGGCATCGAGGATGCGGCGCACGTCACGCTCGAGGCCGTCGCTCCGCGCTTCGGCTACGTCCACGACTTCGGGGACGACTGGCAGCATGATGTGCGCGTCACCGGCGACTTCTCCGCCGAACCGGGCGTGGACTACCCGCGCGTCGTGGACGGCACTGGTGCGTGCCCACCCGAGGACAGCGGCGGCCCGCCCGGCTTCGCCGCCATGCTGGACGCCCTGGCCGACCCGAGCCACGACGACCACGAGATGTACATGGAGTGGACGGACGGCGGTTTCGACCCGGACGCTTTTGACCTCGACAGGGCCAACCGCCGCCTCCGCGCAGGAACTGCCGACCTAGGGACATTGGCAGATATGGATTAATGGTTCGCGGAGGCGCGCGTGCCGGATGTCATGCGCGCCAAAACCGAAGGCATCGTCCACGCCGTGGGCCGCGTCGGTCGCACCCCCGTCACATGTCTGCGCAGCAGATGGCCGAGCTGTTCGGCGTAAAGCAGACCACGATGTAGAACAAGTCAAGCCGCGTACTGGACGAGCTCGGCACCGGGACACTCGACGACGAGTCCGTCCACCCGGACTTCGACGACCATCCCGCCAACAAGGTCGGCGAGCTGCTCGGCCTGTTTCCCGAAAGCGTCCCCGTCCTCGCCGGTGAGGGCCGGAGCCGCCACCGCTGCCCGTCCTGCTGGACTCGATGATTGAAGGCGTGCCCGAGGAACTCCTGAATCATTCCGACCCATTGCAGGCCGAGGCGCACTTCTCGGAGATCGTCGGTTCCTGGTGGGGCCAGGAGCTCGTCGAAGGCGACATCGACGAGGTCTTCTACGGCGGGCTCATCGACCGCGCCGCCGACCTGGGCACCCGCAAGGCGCTCGCGCTCCTCCGCGCCTTCGCCGCCCTCGCCCCCGCCACGTACCGACGTCGTGCACTAACAGCACTCTTGATCATCCGGTGACGGAGAGCTTCGTCGAAGACCGCGCCGTCATCCTGAGCAGGATCCGAGCTCTCTCGAAGGCGGTGTCCTCGATCCGCTCTCGACTTACGACGACAAGGCCCGCCAAGCCATCGTCGACGAGTCTCCGGAATCGCACCCCCGCCTGCCGTCGAAGAGCGCCGTGGCCGTCCGCGCCATCGTCGACTACGGCTGCGATTACGACGTCGGCAGACCCCTCCGAATCAGCCCCGCGAAACTCGACGCTCCGGTCGAGGAAGTGATCGGCACTCCGGCCGAGCTGCGCGCCCTGGCCAAGGTCCTTCCATCCTGGACGCGTTGAACCGCCGCCCGCCAAGACCTCCCAACTTCCATGCTGGAGGCCGTGGTAGAGGCAGCCGAAGAGAACGCGTCCCGCCTCTGACCACACCGTGTGGCCGAGACGCGGAGGACCTCCTGGTCACGCGGTGGCTTACGAGCTATATCGCCGAGCGCGCTTCGGCGATCGCCTGGTCGAGTTCGGCCGGTGTTGCCGCGCTGACAAGGCGCCAGCGTGTTCCTCCGGGGACGATAGCCCACCACATCTGAGTCCTTGCTCCCCACCAGCGTGGAGCAGCGAGCAGCCCGTTCGCGTCGCGTCTCGCCGCGGCGGGTGGGGACGCGGTCGGTTGGCCGCCGTGTGCGACGGTCGCCGCCTGAGCACGGCGCGACTGCGCGGCGAGCGCTGCTGTGACGAACGGGATGAGGATCCGAGTGACTCTCTCCGCCGCGAGTAGCGGCTGAGTATGCGGCGCCAGGTTCTCACCCGTACTCGACCGGTACCACCACGTGTCGGCCGTGGCACCGGGTGCCATCGTGACGCTCTCGCCGAACTGCGGTACGGCGCGGTCGAACACATGGAGGACGGGAGTCGCGCCGGCGTAACGCGGGACAGCCGTCCATCCCTCCCGGACGACTTCTCCCGCGAGTCGATCCAGGTAGGCGATCGAGCCGGACGTCCGGTCGTCGTGTCCGTCCGGTTGAGGACGCTCGTCCGATCGGTGTGGTTCGCCGGGGTGGTGGCGTCCTGACGGCTGGGCCCAGATCCTCACCGGGCCGTCCGTCCCTGCCGCGCGGCTCCGGGACGAGCCGCCGCTCGGACCCTCTCAACTTGCAGCGCGGTGCGGAGGTCGTCGGCACTTCCGCGGACGACGGTCGGATCGACGCCGGCGGTGGGATCGTGCAGCGTCGCCACCCAGTCGCCCAGGCGTCCGTCACGGCGAGTCGACCGCCAGATCCGATGGCTCGGGAAGTCGGCGCGGAGTTCGGCCAGCGCCCGGTCGGCGGGGTCGAATGGTGTGCTCATGATCGTGCGAACCTCGCAGGTCGGTTTCTCTGCGTTATCGCCCCCAACCATGCTGTGACCGAGTTATGGTCGGGAAGAGCGGGAAAGCCATCTGCGGAAAGCTCATATGTGGGGTCGGAAACATGCCCCGGTTTCCCTCTGGAGCGCGCCATGCCTCGTCGTCCCCGTGACCCCGGTGTCCCCACGTCGCCGACCGAGTACTTCGGTACCGAATTGCGCGCCTACCGTGAGGCTGCAGGGATGTCCCGTCCACAACTGGCGGACAAGCTGGGATATACCCCCCAGTGGATTGGGCAGCTTGAGGCCGGTAAAAGCTCTCCGTCCGAAGAGTTCGCCAAGGACTGCGATACCTTCTTCACGACGAACGGGACATTTCATCGAATATGGGAGTGGATCCGGGATGTCGACCGACTGCAGGTGCTGCCGCCGGGCTTTCCCGATTTCATCGCCAGAGAGGCCGAGGCCACGGTCATGCACGTCTTCGAGACGATGGTCATCACGGGACTCTTCCAGACCAGGCAGTATGCGTACGAGGTGCTCAAGACGGGGCGGGCGCCGGAGGAGGTTGACAAGCTCGTAGCAACAAGGATGGAGCGGCAGGGGATCATGGCACGCGAAGTTCCCCCGCACGTGGTTGCGATCTTCGACGAAGGCGCTGTCCGCCGTCCCATCGGAGCGCCCGAGGTCATGCGGGAGCAAGTTCGCCACCTCATCGAGTTGGCGGCGTTGCCCAACGTCACCATGCAGATCGTTCCGTTCGAAACTGGGAGCTATGCGGGGCTGCCTGGAGCGTTCACCGTCATGGGCTTCGAGCGTGACCCGGATGTCGTACATGTTGGTGGATATCTTGGAACTCAACTCTTTGAGCATCCCGACGTCGTCCGAACCTATGCGCTACAGTTTGATCTCATTAGGGGTGCGGCGATGTCCGTCGATCATTCCCTGGCTCTACTTCACGCGATCTTGGAGTGACCATGGCTTCTACCTCGGCTGTGCAATGGCGTAAGAGCAGTCGGAGTGATAACACGGGTGGGCAGTGTGTTGAGGTTGCGGAGCTGGCGCCGGGTGTTGGGGTGCGTGACTCGAAGGATCCTGCGGGAGCCGTCTTGCGCTTCAGTGCGGCCGAGTGGCGGCACTTCGCAGCTTCGGTGCGGAGCGGTCGGTTCGACCTGAGTTAGTGCTGTTCGTCTAGTGTGCTGAGCCAGCGGCGGACGGGGACGGACATTCCCGTCGGCAGGTCGTCCAGGGCGAACCAGCGGGCCTCCAGGATCTCGGCGGTCTCCAGGTCGATGCGGCCGCCCGTCACCGTTGCTTCGTAGTAGGCCTCGACTCGCCATCTGAAGCCGCTCGCGAGGTGGAGCGGCGGGCCCTTGACCGCCACTTCCAGGGCGGTCTCCTCCTGGATCTCCCGGGCGACGGCGTCCTCCAGGCGTTCACCCGCGTTGACGTAGCCGCCGGGCAGGCCCCAGGCGCGGTACTGCGGCCACAGCCGATGGCGGAGCAGGAGGACGCGGCCCTGGTCGTCCCGGACGATTCCTGCGACATAGACGAGGAATGTCCGATGCCTGATGCGCGCCACTCGCCATTGCACGCGTCCGCTCAACATGTGCCAGAGCCGCGCGAGGAGCCGGTGCATCAGCATTCGGGCAAGCCTATGCCAGTAGGCGCGAGAGATAGGCCTGTGTTGGCGGGTCGCAGGAGTAGAGGATCGTGCCGGTCATGCCTCGGGTCAGGAGGACCTTGTAGGTGTTGCGGATGAGCTTGTCGGCGTCGGCGTCCGAGACGGTGCGAGGGCGGAGGGCCGGGTCTTTGCTGGCGCCGCGGACGGTGCGCAGGCGGCCGTCGCGGTAGACGAGGTCGGGGCCGAGGATGACGCCGTTCCAGTCGTACTCGAAGCCCTGGGCGGTGTAGACGCAGCCGACCTGGCCGAAGCCGCCGTCGTCCGTCGCCCAGAGGTCGCTGGGCGGGGCGTCGCCAATCGAGCGGTCGCCTTTGACGTTCCAGGGGCGGGCCCAGCCGCCGATGACGACGTCGCTGACGAGGGAGAGCTGCCCGCGGTGGTCCTTGCGGGGGTCGCTCCAGGGCCAGCAGAAGCCGGCGGTGATCCGTGCCGAGTAGCCGTGGTTTCGCTGGGTGCTCAGGGCGACTTCGAGGTCGTACGGGGAATCGGCGAGCGTCACCTCGAAGTGGTCGTCGCCTTCCCAGCGCTTCGGCTCGTCGCCGTCCAGGCCGAGCAGGCTCAGGACCCACTCCTCGTACTTGCGGCTGCCGCCGCAGCGGAACTGCTCGTCGAGGGAGACGTGGACGACGCGCAGTTTCTTCGCGTCGGCGTGCTCCTCGATCTGGGCGAGGGTGCCCATCTCGCCGGGACGGACGACCTGGTGCTCGTCCAGGAGGAACACCGGGACGCGGGCCGCGTCGATGAGTTCGTCGACCTGCGGGCGGCCCGTGCGGAGCCGCGCGGGGGTGTAGCGGTTGGCGGAGACCTCGCGGATCCGGTGGGCCTCGTCGCAGATGAGGACGTCGAGGCCGTTCTTGCGGGCGTCCATGAAGTTGTTGAAGTACTTGAACAGGGCCTTGGTCTGGGTGGAGCCCCTGGCCACGTGGCGCCGCATCGTCTGGGTGAACGACTTGGAGCCGGTCGCGTGCAGGACGGAGTGGCCCTGCCGGGACAGCTCGCCGAGGAGCGACAGGGCGATGACGCTCTTGCCGCTGCCGGGGCCGCCGGTGATGACCACGACGGTCTTGGTGTCCTCCCGGTGCGCCTTGTCGACGGCGTGCCAGACGATCTCGGCGGCGAGCCGCTGCTCGGCGAGCAGGACGAACCTCTCGCGGGTCCGGATCTCCTCGGCGGCGTGCTTCAGGAGTTGCTTGGACGGGCGGACCTCACTGGTCAGCAAGCGGTCTGCGGCACCGGCGCCGGGCTTGGGCGCGAAGCGGTCGCGCAGGTACTCGACGAAGGCGCCGCGGGTGCTCTGGGTGAACAGCCGGGTGCGGTCGTCCTCGACCGTGTCGTAGAGGTCGGCGACGTCCTTGCGGGACGCGTTGTGCAGGTAGGCGACGGCGTGCAGCGCGTCGGGGTGGTCGGCGAGGACGGTGAGGAAGTCGAGGATGTAGTCGCTATAGCCCTTGGCCTGGAGCGCAGGGTGCAGCTTCGGTCTGCCGGACATGTGCTGGACGAGGACGCGCCTGGCGTCCTCCTCCCAGACCTCCGCGTGGCTCCACTGCTTCAGCTCGACGACGACGTAGGCGTCGCCGCCCGTCCGGCGGTCGACTCCGGCGAGGACGACGTCGGCGCGCTTGCTGGTCAGGGGGAGCTGGTACTCGATGAGCATCTCGACGTGCCCGAGGCCCGCCTCGACGAGGTCATGGGCGAGGATCGGGAGGCTGCGGTCCCAGGCGCGGCGCTCGGAGTCGGACACGCGCAGGCCGGCGGCCATCCTCAGATGCTCGGCCAGGACCTCGCTCAGCCTTCGCTCAAGCGGCGACAGCAGCGCTTCGGCGGTGCGACGGAAGACCGTCACGGGACCTACCCCCAGGCAGCACGAAGATCTCGTGCGGTATGGGGGCGTGTCCGCGATCAGGGGATCGGCGGAAGCCCGTCGGGCCGCAACTCCTTACGCGGGAAGGCTATCGGCGTCCGCCGACATTCCGGGTCACGACAGGGGAGGCGCCTTGCGGGCGGAGCCCCGGTAGGTGGCGGCGTCATAGCGGCGCTCGCCCTCGTCGAGCTTGTCGTTCGCGGCCTGGACGAGGTCGATGCCGAGGACGTCGGCCAGGCGGGTGAGGTAGAGGAACACGTCCGCGGCCTCCGAGCGCACGCGGTGGCCGGCGTCCGGGTCGTCCATGACCGTGACGGACTCCTCGGGCGTCAGCCACTGAAACTCGGCGAGCAGCTCGCCCGCCTCGCCCGCCAGCGCCATCGCGAGGTTCTTCGGCGTGTGGAACTGCTCCCAGTCCCGCGCGGCGGCGAACGCCCGCTGCCGCCTGATCAGCTCATCCATCCCCGTCACCCGCACGAGCGTAATACCGCTCCCTGTCATGACCGTGGACGAGGCTGGGAGGATCGACGCGCAGACGGACGGCGTGGGGAGCGGTCATGGGCAGGACGGCGCAGTTGCGGACGTACACGATCCGCGAGGGGCTGCTGGACGAGTGGGCGGCCAAGTGGCGGGACCTGGTCGTGCCGCTGCGGCTGGAGTTCGGGTTCGAGATCGGCGGGGCCTGGCTGGACCGCGAGCGGAGCCGGTTCGTCTGGGTGATCGCGTATGACGGCCCCGGGTCGTTCGAGGAGCGCAACGAGCGGTACTGGGCGTCGCCGAAGCGGGCGGCGATGGGCCTGGACCCGGCCGACTACCTGGTCGGCCGGGAAGTGCGCGAGGTCGAGTGGTTCTACGGGTCGCCCGCCGGGAGCAGGTGAGCGCGGCGCTCGTCCTCGGTCAGCGTACGGAAGGCGCGGTTGCGGGCGGCGGCCTTCAGCGCGTCGAGGTCCGGCTCGGCCTTCCACACGCGGGCGGTGCCGTCGTAGGAGCCGGTGACGACGTGCCGGCTGTCGGACGTCCACGCCACGCAGGTCACGCGGTCGCGGTGGACGCCCACGACGCCGATCTCGGTGTGGCCGCGGGCGTCCCACACGCGGACGGTCCGGTCGTAGGACGCGGTCGCGATGCGGGTGCCGTCGGGCGACCAGGCCACCGCGTGGACGCGCGCCTCGTGGCCGGCCAGCACCGCCACCTGGTCGCCGCCGGCCACGGCCCAGATGCGGGCCGTCCGGTCGGCGGAGCAGGTGACCACGAGGCGTTCGTCGGGCGACCAGGACACGCCGTCCACCCAGTTGCCGTGGCCGCGCAGGACGGTGCGCTGCCGGGCGGCCAGGGCGTCCCAGATGCGGGCGGTGCGGTCGTCGGATGTGGAGGCGAGGAGGTGCCCGCTCGGTGACCAGGCGAGTCCGACGACCCAGTCCTGGTGCCCGGTGAGCACCGCCAAGGGGGCGCCGTCGGCGGCGTTCCAGAGCCGGATCTTGCAGTCCCGGCCCGCGCTCGCCACGCGGCTGCCGTAGCCGGTGACGCACTCGACGACCGTGTCGGGGAGTTCGACCGTCCACCGGTTCCGGACCGTCAGGTCACGGGTGACGTGCAGGTGGCGGATCGTCCTGGCGGCCGAGCAGGCGAGGTAGCTCGTATGGCTCCACTCCACGTGCAGGACGGCGTCCCCGTGCTCGTCGATGGTCCCGCGCGGTCGCCCGGTGGTGCCGTCCCACAGCCGGACGGTACCGTCGTCCGAGCAGGTCATGACGTGGTCCCGCGCGTTCAGCGCCTGGACGGCGACGCCCCGGACGGCGCCTCTGTGACCTGCCATCAGTACCTCCTCGGCTCCGCGCGGGACGAGATCCCAGACGCGCGCGGTGCCGTCGGCGGAGCCCGTGGCCAGGCGGGCGCCGTCAGGGGACCAGGCGACGCTCCACACGTCGCCGAGGTGGCCCCGGAGCGCGGCGATCTCCT
Source organism: Actinomadura fibrosa (assembly GCF_900659615.1). Classification (GTDB taxonomy): domain Bacteria; phylum Actinomycetota; class Actinomycetes; order Streptosporangiales; family Streptosporangiaceae; genus Spirillospora; species Spirillospora fibrosa. Next base: position 14,732 of record NZ_CAACUY010000088.1, read on the forward strand.
GGGCGGTGTCCGGATCCCAGATCCGCGCGGTGCGGTCGCCGCCGCAGGACGCGAGCCGCGTGCCGTCCGGTGACCAGGCGACGTTCCACGCGCGTTCCTCGTGCGCCCGGATCAGCATGGTCTGGCCGCCGGAGCGGACATCGAAGACACGGACCGTCTGGTCTCCGGACGCGGCGGCGACGCGCGTGCCGTCGGGATGCCAGGCCACGCCCTCGACGAAGTCCTCCGGCCCTCGCAGAACGATCTGGAGCTCGGCCGCCGGGGCGCTCCAGATCCGGACGGTGCGGTCGTGTGAGCCGCTGGCGAGGCGAGTGCTGTCCGGGGACCAGGCCAGACCCAGGATGTTGTCGGTGTGCCCGCGCAGTTCGCCGACGAGTTCGGCGGTGTCCGCCTCGTAGATTCGGATGGACAGGTCCCGCGAGCCGGACGCGATCCAGCGGCCGTCGGGGGACCACGCGACGGCCCGGACGACGTCCGCGGCGTCCGTGAAACGCCCGGTCCGGAGCCCGGTCGCCGCGTCCCAGATCCCGACCGTTCCGTCGCGCGACGCGGTGGCCACCCGGGTGGAGCCGGGGGACCAGGCGGCCATCTCGACCATTCCGGCGTGGTCGCCGAGGACGGTCGCGGTGGCGCCCGCGGCGTCCCAGATGCGGGCGGTGCCGTCGCGGGACGCCGTGGCGATGCGGGTGCCGTCCGGCGACCAGGCGACATGGCGGACCGCGTCGCCGTGCCCGGCCAGTACCGCGGAGAGGTGGTTGAACGCCAGCGCGGCCATCAGCGCCCTGACCGCGGCGGGCGTCGGAGGGCAGTCGGACAGCGCGGTCAGGGACAGGAGGGTCGACAGGTCCGGATACCGTTCGGCGTTGGCGAGGACGTGCTCGCCGACGCGTTCGGACACCTGCCGCAGGAACGCGAGGTCACGGCGCTGGGACGCCTCGACGAGCGCCCGGGCCCGGGCGGAGGGCTGACCGCTCTCCTCGAGTCCGGCGAGCCAGCGCCCGGCGAGCGCCAGCCGTTCTCCGGTGAGGAGGTAGTCGGCGCTCCGCCCGGCGCGTTCCCAGTCGGCGGCCCAGCGTTCGAGCTCGCCCCGCCGGCGCAGCTGCTCGGCCTTCGCCTCGACCTCCTGCCGCAGGGGCGGCCACTGCCGGAACAGGGCCTCGTGCGCGACCTGGGCGAACGGGGGGCCTCCGGCGGCGCCGGTGACGAGGAGGCGGGCGTCGACGAACGTGTCCACCACCGTCCGCTCCGCCTCGGTGAGGTCCTCCAGCGGGACGCGGCGGCGGACGGCGTCCTGCCCTTCGATCGTGACGAACTTCAGCAGGACGGCCAGGACCGGTTCGATCCCGTCCTCGCCGCGCAGCCCGGCCACCACCTGGTCGGCCTGGCGGGTCATCGCCCCCGCGACGCCGCCGAGCGCCCGGTAGGCGCTCTCCGTGACCAGCGCGCCCGGGCCCGCGGTGAAGTACAGCTCCTGCAGCAGGTAGGCGAGCAGGGGCAGCGCGTCGGTGGTCCCCGCGTCGTCCACGATCAGCTGGACGAGCCCGGGCTCGAACCTGAGGTCGACCAGCTCGGCGGGCCGCTCGATGACCTGTGCCAGCAGGGTCCGGGTGAGCGCCCCGATCGCCAGCGGAGCCTGGAACAGCCGGGCGTGAGGGGTGTCGAGGAACTCGCGGAGGAACTCGACGCGGGCGGTGGCGACGGTGCAGAACCTCCCATCGCGTTCCAGGGCCGTGACGACGGCGTCCAGGCAGCGCCTTCTCTCCTCGGCACCGGTCAGCGTCAGTGTCTCCTCCAACTGGTCGACGACCAGGAGGATCCGCCGGTGGCGGTGACCGGTGCTCCGGCGGATCGCCCGCAGCAGTTCCGCGAGCCCGTCCGGCGAACGGCGGAGCCGCCTCGCCGCGGCGTTCCGATCGGGTGCCCCGCCGGCCTGGGCGACGGCGGACGCGAGCGCGGCGATCGGGTCGGCGCCCGGTGTGATGACGGGCAGGATCAGCCAGCGGCGCTCGCGCAGCCGGGGTAGCAGGCCGGCCTGCACGAGGGACGACTTGCCGCTGCCCGACGCTCCCACGAGCACGGTGAAACGGTCGGTGGACCGCTCGCCGGACGCGTGCAGCCGGCGGGTGAGCTCGGCCGTCTGCACCTCGCGGCCGAAGAAGACGGGCGCTTCGTCCTCGGTGAAGGCGTCCAGCCCGGGGAACGGGGTCCGGTCGCGCCGCCAGGTCCGCCGCGGGGGCGGCGGACGGTCGAGCCGGAACGCGACGACGTGGCCGGCGACGAGCGCCACGATCAGCACGCCGATCGCGGGGACCGCGGCCTTCTGCAGCACCCTCAGCAGGAGCGGCGCGTGCTCGGCGTTGGTGGCGTAGTTGGTGACGATGCCGAGGAGGCTCGCGACGAGGACCAGGAGGACCTGCAGGAACAGGGACAGCCTCTGATGCCTCATGCCACCTGCTGAGCGGTGTCGCGGCCCACCTGCCGTCCTCCTGGCTGCCGTCGTGCCGGCATGACCGGAGGCCAGCTTCGGGCGGGGGGCGCCGGCGGGGCAAGTGTCCGGCCGGAAAGGGTCAGGGTCGTCGGCTTGCCGGGAGGTGGATCCATGCCCAAGGTTCGGGTGGTGGACATCAGGGGGACGTTCTGCGGTGCGCTGGCGGTCAGGGTGGGGCGCCAGAAAGGCGGGATGGAAACCGAGATCACTGGGGTCGGGTTCGACCGGCGCCGGTTCCTGGCGGGCGGGGCGGTCGCGGGCGGGGGTGCGGTGGCGGCGTCGCTGCTGCCGCCGTCCGTGCACGCGGCGATGGCGGCGCCGATGCGCCACGGTGGGTTGAAGGCCGTCGAGCACGTCGTCCTGCTGATGCAGGAGAACCGCTCGTTCGACCACTACTTCGGGCGGCTGCGGGGCGTCCGCGGGTTCGCGGACCGGAACGCGATCAGGCTGCCGGACGGGGCGCCGGTGTACGAGCAGCCGGGCGGGGGCGGGAAGGTGCTGCCGTTCTCGCTGCGGGAGGCCGCCGAGCGGGCCAGCAAGGATCTCCAGTACATGGGGAGCCTGCCGCATGGGTGGACGGACGGGCAGCAGGCGCACGCGGGCGGTTGGAACAACGGGTGGATCGGCGCGAAGTCGCCGGCGACGATGGCGTACCTGGAGCGGCGGGACCTGCCGTTCCACTACGAGCTGGCCGACACGTTCACGGTGTGCGACGCGTATCACTGCTCGGTGTTCAGCTCCACGAGCCCGAACCGGAACTACTTCGTGTCGGGGTACACGGGGTCGGAGGCGAACGGCCGCAGGGCCGTCGACAACGCGGCCTACGACTACGACCATCCCGGATACACCTGGACGACGTACGCGGAGCTGCTGCAGAAGGCGCGCGTGCCGTGGAAGGTGTACCAGGAGTGGGACAACTACACCGACAACAACATCGAGTTCTTCGCGAGGTTCAAGGCGATCGGGAAGAAGGCCGTCCCGAGCGGGTACCGGACGATCGACGAGTTCTACATGGCCGTGCTGGACGCGGACGCGGCGAAGCGCGCGGCGCTGCTGGCGGAGCTCGACCGGGGCGTGACCGCGCTGCCGCGGGAGGAGCGGGATCTGTTCGAGCGGGCGCTGCGGCGCGGGCCGTCGGGCGGGCTGGCCGCGGCGTTCCGCGCGGACGTCGAGGCGGGGAGGCTGCCGAAGGTCTCCTACATCGTGCCGTCGGCGGCGGAGTCGGAGCACCCCGGCGGCTCGTCGCCGGTCCAGAGCGCCCGGATCACCTACGACATCCTGGACGCGATCGCCTCCGACCCGGAGGTGTGGTCGTCCACGGTCGTCTTCCTCATGTACGACGAGTACGACGGGCTGTTCGACCATGTGCCGCCGCCGGTGCCGTCTGCCGGTGTGGCGGACGAGCACTTCGAGGGCAAGCCGATCGGGCTGGGCTACCGGGTGCCGCTGACGGTCATCTCGCCGTGGACGGTCGGCGGGTACGTCAACTCGCAGGTGTTCGACCACTCGTCGCTGGTGCGGTTCACGGAGCGGTGGCTGGGGGTCAAGGCGCCGGACATCAGCGACTGGCGCCGGACGGTCGCGGGCGACCTGACGTCGGTGTTCGACTTCGAGCGGCCCGGACGGCCGCCGCGGATCGCGCGGCCGGGGGAGGTGCCGCCGTTCACCGGCCGGTGGCGCCCGTCGCCGCCCGCCGAGCAGCGGATGCCGGGCCAGGAGCCGGGGACGAGGCCCGCCCGTCCGCTGCCGTACGGGCCGGAGGCGTCCGCGCGGGTCGTCGGCGGGAAGCTGCGTCTCGACCTGGTCAACACGGGGTCGGAGAGCGTGCACTACGCCCTCTACCCGTACGCGGGGGAGCTGCCCGCGCCGCGGCATTTCGACGTCCGGCGCGGTGAGCGCGCCGACATCGCGGTGCCTAAGGGTTCGTACGAGCTGGTGCTGACGGGCCCGAACGGTTTCCGGCGCGAGTTCGCCGGGCGGACCGCCGCGACAGCGGAGGTGAGCTCGAAGGCGGGCGGGTCGCGGGACCTCTGGGTCACGCTGCGGAACACCGGGCGGTCCGCGCTGACGTTCGAGTTGGGGGCGCTCGCGTACGGCGGTGACCGGCGGCGCACCGTCCAGGTGAAGGCGGGCCAGAGCCGGACGGTCCGCTGGCGCACCCGCGAAGGCTGGTACGACGTCGAGGTGAAGGTCGCGGAGGACGCCGCGTTCCGGCGAAGGCTGATGGGCCACATCGAGAACGGCCGCCCGAGCGTCTCCGGTTGATCCCGTTCTCCTCTCGGCCCGGCGCGCCCGTTTCAGGGCGCGCCGGGCCGTTCCGCATTCCGTGTTGTACCGAATAGGGGTGGACGGTGGGATTGCAGGGGTTGATGGGGGGTGTGAGGTGACTTGTTTGTCATCCGAAATTCACCGGAGTTGCTTGTATTAAGCGAGACTAGGGCGAAATCTGCCAAAGAATAGTGATCACATCCGGGGCTTCGGGGAATGGCGGGCGGGGTATAAGGGAACGGACTCCTTTCCGCCCCTTTTCCCCGGAGCTCCTATGCGCCTCTCCCGCCCCTGCTCGGCTGTTTTCGGCGCGGCGGTCATCGCCGCCGGCACGTTCGCCTGGTCCGGGTCCGCCTCGGCGGCCGGGACGAACTACGTCGCCCTGGGCGACTCCTACTCGTCCGGCACGGGGGCGGGGAACTACGACTCCGCCAGCGGCTCGTGCAACCGCAGTGCCAACGCCTACCCCAACCTCTGGGCGGCCGCCCACACGACCGCCTCGTACAAGTTCGTGGCGTGCTCGGGGGCGACGACGACGTCGGTCGCCGACGGCCAGCTCGGGGCGCTCGACTCCTCGACGACCCTCGTGAGCATCACCGTCGGGGGGAACGACGCCGGGTTCTCCAGCGTCATGCAGACCTGCGTGCTGAACAGCGACTCGGCCTGCCTGAGCGCGGTGGACACGGCGAAGTCCTACATGGTGAACACGCTGCCGGGGCGGCTCGACTCGGTGTACGCGAAGATCCGCGCGAAGGCGCCGTCCGCGCGGGTCGTCGTGCTCGGGTACCCGCGCCTTTACAAGATCGTCAGCGTCTGCGTGGGGCTGAGCAACACGAAGCGGACCGCGCTCAACGGGGCGGCCGACACGCTCGACGGCACGATCTCCTCGGCGTCGGGACGGGCGGGGTTCACCTTCTCGGACGTCCGCGACGAGTTCGGCGGGCATGAACTGTGCTCCGGCGAGGACTGGCTGAACTCCGTCACCATTCCCATCGGCTCGTCCTACCACCCGACGGCGAAGGGGCACCGGCTCGGTTACCTGCCCGCCCTGAATGGATCGACCTCGCTCGCCTTGCAGAAGGAGGGCTGATTCCCTGAAGCGCCCCGGGGCGGTCGCGCCATTCCGGACGGTGCCTTCGGCACTCGGAATGCGTCCGCCCCGGGGCCTTTTTGTGCGCTCTCCCGGAATCTTGGCCGGACGTGGTCAGGTGATCACGGTGAGTCGCCGATGTTGACAGAAGATTGTTCTAGTACGACAGAATGATGCTCCATGGGCGAGGACGGGCGGGAGCGGATCCTCCGGGCGGCGCTGGAGCTGTTCGGCCGGGACGGGGTGGCGGGCACGACGCTCAGCAGCCTGCGGGCCGCGAGCGGGGTGAGCGTCGGGAGCTTCTACCACCACTTCGCCGGCAAGGAGCAGGTCGCCGAGGCGCTGTTCGTGGAGAGCATCGCCCTGTACCAGGAGGCGTTCCTCGCCGAGTTGAGGTCGCACGAGAGCGCGCGCGGGGCCGTGTCCGGGGTCGTGGCGTTTCACGTGCGCTGGTGCGTGCGGAACCGGGAGCGAGCGCGGTTCCTGTTCACGGAGCGGCGGCCGGGCGGAGGTGAGCTCGGGGAGCGCAACCGGGTGTTCTTCCGGCAGGTCCGCGAGTGGTGGCGGGTGCACGTCCGGTACGAGGCGCTGCCCGATGTCGACGCCGTCACCGCGTTCGTGATCTGGCTCGGGCCGGCGCAGGAGCTGTGCCGGCTGTGGCTGCACGGCCAGGCGGCGGAGCCTACGGACGAGCAGGTCGAGGTGGTGAGCGCGGCCGCGTGGCGGGCGCTCGGAGGAGGGACGGATGATCGTTGACGCCTGGATGCAGCACGGGACGGTGCGCTTCCTGAACCACGGGATGCTCGACTCGCTGTGGCGGTGGACCGGGCAGAAGCCGCCCGAAGAGCAGCCGCCCGTCTCCGCCACGGTCGCCGCGATGGACGCCGGGGGAGTGGACGTCGGCCTCATCAGCGCCTGGTACGGGCCGGAGGGCGATCTCGTGAGCAACGACGAGGTCGCCTCGTTCGCGGCGGAGGCGCCCGGGCGGCTCCGGGGCATCGCGTCCGTGGATCTGCGCAAGCCGATGGAGGCCGTCCGCGAGCTGCGGAGATGCGTCACCGAGCTGGGGTTCGCGGGGCTGCGCGTGGTGCCGTGGCTGTGGGAGCTGCCGCCGACCGACCGGCGCTACTACCCGCTGTTCGCCGCGTGCGTGGAGCTGGGCGTCCCGTTCTGCACGCAGGTCGGGCACACCGGTCCGCTCAGGCCGAGCGAGACGGGACGTCCGATCCCCTACATCGACCAGGTCGCGCTGGACTTCCCTGAGCTCGTCATCGTGGGCGGGCACATCGGCTACCCGTGGACGGAGGAGATGGTCGCGGTCTGCCGCAAGCACCCCAACGTCTACATCGACACGTCCGCGTACACGGTGCGCCGGTATCCGCCCGAGCTCGTCCGGTACATGACCCAGGACCGGCACCACAAGGTCATGTTCGGGACCAACTTCCCCATGATCACGCCGGAGCGCGCGCTCAGGGGGCTGGACGACCTCGGGCTGGACGACGTCCGGAGGGAGGCGTTCCTCTCCGGCAACGCCGTGAGGGTGTTCGCGCTCGACCGTTCATGATCTACAACGTAAAGGCGGGCGCCGGCGCGGTGCCGGGGTCACCGGCGCAGCGTCCGGCAGGCGAGCAGGCCCACCGGGACCGGTGCCCAGAACGTGATCGCCCGGAACAGCAGCACGGTCTGGAGCGCCGGCGCGGCGGCGATGCCGAGGGCCGCGAGCGCCGCGACCAGGGCCGCCTCGGTGGAACCGACGCCGCCCGGCGACGGCACCGCGGAGCTCGCCGCGGCGCCGACGAGGTAGGCGGCCAGCAGTGCGAGGACGTCCTCCGGCCCCACCAGCGTCCCGGGAACGGCGAGGGCGCTCAGCGCGAACGCGAGACCGAGCACGAACGTCGTGGCGGCGGACGCGCCGACGGTGATCGCCAGGTCGCGCGGGCGCCGGCACAGGTCCGCGAATCCGGCGAGGGCCCGTCCGACGGCGGGGGAGCGGGCGGCGCGGCGGCCCATGAGGACGGCGGCGGGCAGCAGGATCCCCGCGCCGACCAGCAGCGGGACGGGCGGGACGTGGCCGGCGGCCCGGAGGGCGTGGCTGCCCATCGCGTCGAGCATCCGGCCGTTCCCGCCGCCGAGGCCGAGGACCGCGGCGATCAGCAGGAGGTCGGCGGGCAGCCCGGCGACCTGGAGGACGGCCACGGCGACCGCGGCGCGGGGGAGCGGGACGCCGCGGCAGACGAGGTAGCGGGTGTTGACGGCGACGGCGCCGAGGCCGCTCGGCGTGATCCGGTTGGCGGCGGCGGCGGTGAACTGCGTCAGCGTGGTCGTGTAGAGCGGGAGGGGCCGTCCGGCCGCGCCGCGCAGCGCGACCGCCGCGAAGACGTAGTGCAGCAGCGACAGGAGGACGAGGAAGGGCAGGAAGGCCCAGCGCATGTGCCCGACCGCGGTCGCGGCGGTGGTCGCGGTCCTGGTGACGGTCGTGGTCGGGGTTCCCGGTCCGAGGGCGAGGACGAGGATCGCGGTGGCGGCGAGGGCGGTCAGGAGGGCCGCGGCGGCGGTACGGCGTCGCCGCCGGGAGCGCCGGGGCCTCGGCGGGCGGGTGCGAAGCGCGGGGATCGCGGCGTCGCCGCCGGGCAGGGGAAGTCCGGCGGGCGCCGCGTGTTCAGCGCCGGCGGCGATCGTCTCCACACCTTATTTGTCGGCTCTTTGGTTGAAGGTTATGCGACGTGGGGCTGCCTTCGGAGAGAACGCCCCGTGGGAGAACGGTGGCGGAGCGTGGACGCCGGCCCGGCGGCGGTCCGGCCTGCGGCGCGGCGAGCCCTGCGGCGGCGGGGGCGCCGCAGGGCTCCGGGTGCGTCAGGCCTTCCAGTGGGGGTCGCGGCCGAGGTAGTGCAGGAGGTCGTCGACGTCGTCGCCGTCCGCCTCGATTGCGGCGGCGAAGGCGCCGTACTGGCGCAGCGGCTCGACGATCGCCTTCGCGACGGGGAGGAGTTCCCGCGCCATCTCGGGGGTGAGCGGGGACGGCTGGCCGGTGGCGACGGCGATGTCCCAGGCGTGGACGGCGGCGTCGAGGGCCGCGGCGCCGGAGCCGAGCGCGGGGGAGAGGGTGTTCGGGGGGACGGGGACGGGCGTCGGCCCGGCGTCCTCGCCGATGGTGGCCCAGGCTGCGGCGCAGGCGGTGAGGGCGGGTTCGAGCAGTTCGGCGGGGGTGCCGTCGAGGGTGCCGGACGGGGCGAAGGGGTTGTAGGCGGGGCCCGGCTCGCCGGTGATGGCGGAGGCGTAGGCGAGCTGGTCGCCGGCGGCGTGCTGGAGGACCTGGGTGACGTTCCATTCCGAGCAGGGGGTGGGGCGGTTCCAGTCTCCGGCGGGGACGCCGCGGACGACGTCGCGCAGGGCGGTGTGGGCGCTGTCGAGAAGGGTCCAGCCGGAGGCGGTGGTCTCGCTCATGGTGTTGTCTCCCTCGTTGTCCACCGTTGTGGTGATGGTTCGAGTATAGCAGAACGGAATGATTCGTTCCACTCGAACTTTTCCGGAGGGGGACGCCGTTTTGGTCCGTGCCATGATTGAAATTGACACTATGCTTACCGGAGGCTACTGACCGTTACCGTCGTCCGATCGGGGAGAGTGACGACCATGACCAGCGCCCACCAGCGACTGGGCGAGCGCATCGAGGACTTCCGCGGCGCCAGGGGCGGGCGCCGGCCGCGGCCGTCCCGGGCGCCGAGCAGCCGGGCGATCGTGCTCACCTGCAGCGACTACCTCGCCATCGCGGAGCATCCGGCGATCACGGGGGCGATGATCGCCAGCCTGCGCGCCGCCGACGGGGCGGCGCCGCTGCCCGGGCCCTGCCTGCCGGACGACCATCCGCAGATCCTGCTGGGCAACGCGTTCGCCGGGCACATGGGCGCCGGGACGGGGGTGCTGTGCCCCTCGGGATGGACGGCCAACACCGGGCTCCTCCAGGTCGTGGCGGGTCCCGACGTGCCCGTCTACCTCGACGTCCTGGCGCACATGTCGCTGTGGGAGGGCGCGCGGGCGGCGGGCGCCGAGATCGCCTACTTCCGCCACAACGACCTGGCGCACCTGCGGCGGCGCATCGAGGTGGGCGGCTCCGGGGTGATCGTCGCGGACGCCGTCTACAGCACCGACGGGTCGGTGTGCCCGCTGGAGGGCCTCGTCGAGGTCGCCGAGGAGCACGGGTGCCTGCTGGTGGTGGACGAGTCGCACTCGCTCGGCACCCATGGGGAGCGCGGCGAGGGCCTGGTCGCCGCGCTCGGGCTGGCCGGGCGGGTCGACTTCCGCACCGCGAGCCTGGCCAAGGCCCTGCCGGGGCGGGCCGGGCTGATCGCCTGCGACCGCGCCGGGTTCGTGGACTACTTCAAGCACACCGCGTTCCCGGCGGTGTTCAGCACGACGCTGCTGCCGCACGACATCGCGGGCCTCGCGGCGGCGCTGGAGGTCGTCCGGGAGGAGGGCTGGCGGCGGGAGCGGCTGAACGCCGTCACCGGCCGGCTCCGGCGGGGCCTGGCCGCGCTGGGCTACGACCTGGGGGAGGGCGACACGCAGATCATCGCGCTGCGGGCCGCGTCGGAGGCCGAGGCGACGCTGCTGCGGGACGCGCTGTCGGGGCGCGACATCTTCAGCGCGGCGCTGTTCCCGCCCGCGACGTCGCTGCGGCGCACCCTCGTCCGGCTGTCGACGCACGCGGGGCTGAGCGACGACGACGTGGAGCGCGTGCTCGTGGCCTGCCGGGAGCTGCGCGACAAGGTCGGCGCCCCGGCCTGCTCGCCGACCGTTTAACAAGGCGGGATCAGGCGGCGGGCCGGTAGCGGTCGGGACGGGTCTGGGCGCCGATGTAGCGGAGCATGCTGCGCAGCGCCCAGTGGTTGAGGCCGGTGGGGACCATCCGGTAGCCCTGCCGGTTGGCCAGGGCGAGGGCGGAGAACCGGGCCTGGTCCAGGGGCGTCCACGGGATGTCGAAGCGTTCCCGGACGATCGAGGGCAGGCACCCGAAGGTGATGAGGCGGAGGGGGCGTTCGGCGACGCGGCGTCCCGCGCGGTCGAGGCGGGGGCCGCCGACGGGGAGCAGCGTGACGGTGTCGGAGCCGTGCTTGGCGATCTCCAGCGCGCGGGCCGCGGCGGGGGTGAGCTCCAGCCGCTTGGCGCAGACGTGCCAGAACTTCGACCGGAAGGCGGCGTGGTCGGCGGGGACGGGGCGCATGCTGACGCCGTAGCGGGAGTACCAGGTGACGGTCTCGGCGTACATGCGCTCGCGGTCCTCGGCGGTGAGGGCGCCGGGGTGGAACAGCTCGGCGGCTCTGAAGATCTCCCAGGTGAAGGTGGCGTGCGCCCACCAGAACGTCTCGGGTTCGAGGGCGTGGTAGCGGCGGGCGTGCTCGTCGGTGCCGCCGATGGCGCGGTGGAGGTCGCGGACGGCGCGGGCGCGGTCGGCGCCGTCCGGGGCGAGGATCGTGGCCCAGATCTGCGGGACGGATCGGTGGATCCGGTCGAACGGCGCGTCGAAGAAGGCGGAGTGCTCGGTGACGCCCGCGCCGATGCCGGGATGCATGAGCTGCATCAGCCCGGCGGCGGCGCCCGGGAGCAGGGAGCGCAGGTCGGCGGCGTGCCGCCAGAGCAGCGTGCCGGGGCCGAGCGGTGCGCGGGCCGCCGGTCGGGTGCGGGCGGCGGCGGTGGCCACCGGGGTGGGGGAGGACGGGGCGGGCGCGGGAGGGGTGGGCATCGCACCTCCTGACCGGTGGCGGCTCACCTCCAGGGTAGCCGGGATGAGACAAGATTCAAGTCTTGTCGCATGTCTAATTTATGGGCGTACTTTTGTGACATCCAACGTGAAACGGGGGCAAATCTCCGTCGCGATGGGCATAGCAGCGGCCTGAACCGCGCGGTGCAATGGGCGGCCCCACGGAAAGGGCCGCGCCATGAGCGACGAGCAGCTGTCCCCGCGCTCCCGGATCGCGTACGCGCTGGCGGGACTGGCCGCGATCGCGCTGGCGGTGGCCGCCGTCGCGGTGACGGCGTCGCCGGACGAGGGGCGGGTGCGCCGCTACCGGGCGGTGTTCGCGAGGGCGGGGCAGGGGCTCGACCCGGGCAGGTCCGACGTGAAGGTGCGGGGGATCGCGGTGGGCACGGTCGAGGCCGTCCGGCTGCGTCCCGACGGAAGGGCGGCCGTCGCGCTGCGGGTGGACGACGCGATCGCGGTGCCCGCCACGACCCGGGTCCTGGTGGAGCCCGTCTCGGTCTTCGGGCCGAAGGACCTGGTGCTCGAACTCGGGGCCGGCCCCGCGCTCCCGGACGGCGGCGAGATCGTCCGGACGGCCGATCCGCGGGAGCCCGCCGACGCCGCGCGTCCCGCCTACGACCTGGCCCGCGCCATCGCGCCCGAGGACGTCGCCGCGCTGCTCCGCGCCCTGGCGGGCGGCCTGCGCGGGCAGGGCCCGGCGCTGCGCCGGACGGTGGAGGACGGCGCGCGGCTCGTCGACGCCGTCCACGCGCGCCGGGACGAGATCGAACGGCTGATCCTCGACCTGACCGGGGTGTCGCGGACGCTCGGCGACCGCGGCGGCGTGCTCGCCGGGGCGGCGGAGGACTTCGACCTGCTCGCGCCGTCGCTCCACGACCGTCCGGACCACGTGTCCCGGCTGCTCGACGCCGCGGGCGAGCTCGCCGACCGGACGTCCGGGACCCTGGTCCGGCACGGCGATGATCTCGGCCGGGTCATCGACGGCGGCGCTGCCGCGGCGGCCGCCGTCGCGCCCCGGGCCAGGCACCTGGGGATGCTGCTGTCCGCCCTGAACCGGCTGTTCCTCGGGCTCGGCGGGATCATCCGCGTCCCGGGCCCCGAGGGGACCCTGCTGGCCGCGGGCACCGGCACCCTCCCGCTCGACCTGTGCGCGGTCTTCATCGACCTCTGCTGATCGCGGGGCCGTGCCGCCCCCATCGACGCGGTGAGGGCGGCACGGCGCGGGAACATCAGGCGGTGGCGGGCTTGTAGACCGCGACGGCGCAGGCGCTGCCGAGGCCGATGTTGTGCTGGAGCGCGACGCGGGCGCCCTCGACCTGCCGCGCGCCCGCCTCGCCGCGCAGCTGCCAGGTCAGCTCGGCGCACTGGGCGAGGCCGGTCGCGCCGAGCGGGTGGCCCTTGGAGATGAGGCCGCCGGACGGGTTGACGACCCACCGTCCGCCGTAGGTGGTGGCCTGCTCGTCCACGAGCTTGTGGCCCTCGCCGACCTCGGCCATGCCGAGCGCCTCGTAGGTGATCAGCTCGTTGGCGCTGAAGCAGTCGTGCAGCTCGATCACGTCGACGTCCTCGATGGAGATCCGCGCCTCGTCCATCGCCTTGCGGGCGGCGCGCTGCGAGCAGCCGAAGCCGACGACCTGGATGGACGAGTGGTCCTCGAAGCTCGCGGGGGTGTCGGTGGAGATGTGGTGCCCGGCGATCTCGACGGCCCGCTCCCACAGGTCGTGCTCGTCGACGAACCGCTCGCTCGCCACGATCGCGGCCCCGGCCCCGTCGGACGTGGGGGAGCACTGGAGCTTGGTCAGCGGATCGAAGATCATCGGGGCGTTCTTGACGTCGTCCAGGGTGTACTCGTCCTGGAACTGGGCGTACGGGTTGTTCACCGAGTGCTTGTGGTTCTTCCACCCGATCCAGGCGTAGTGGTCGGGCGTGGAGCCGTACTTCTCCATGTGCTCGCGGCCGGCGTTGCCGAACATCTGCGGCATGGGCGCCTTGTCCATCTCCCAGGGGCGCCCCTCGACCATGGAGTTGAGGTGGTGGTCGATGATCGTGACCTTCGAGCCCTCCATGCCCGCGCCGAGCGAGCCCTTCTTCATCTTCTCCATGCCGAGCGCGAGCGCGCAGTCGGCGAGCCCGCCGCGGACGGCCTGGCGGGCGAGGAACAGGGCGCTCGACCCCGTCGCGCACGCGTTCTGGACGGTCATGACGGGGATGCCGGTCATGCCCGTCTCATAGAGGGCGCGCTGCCCCATCGACCCGTACATGGACCCGGCGTAGGCCATCTCGACGGCGTCGTAGGCGACGCCGGCGTCCTGGAGGGCGTTGCCGACGGCCTCCTTGGCCATGTCGGGGTACTCCCAGTCGCGGGAGCCCGGCTTCTCGAACTTGGTCATGCCCACGCCGACGACGAAGGTGCGGTTGGCCATCAGGCTCGCCTCCTGTACCGAATCCAGTTCGGACCACGATAACCCGGCGGCCAAAGAAGCGTTCGCTTGGCCCGGCGGCGCCCGCGGCTCCCGCGCGGGTGCGCTGGTCACGGCCTCGCAGCAGGGCGAGGACTCAGGCGGAGAGCTCCTCGGCGAGGGCGGCGGCGAACGCGTCCACGTCCGACTCGGTGGTGTCGAACGAGCACACCCAGCGGACCTCGCCGGTCCGGTCGTCCCAGACGTAGAAGGCGAACCGCTTGCGCAGCCGCTCCGCCGCGTCCTTCGGGACGACCGCGAACACCGTGTTCGCGTCCACCGGACGGACGATCTCCACGCCCGGCATCGCGCCCGCCGCGTCCGCCAGGCGCCGCGCCATCGCGTTCGCGTGCGCGGCGTTGCGCAGCCACAGGTCCCCGTCCAGCAGCGCGACGAGCTGCGCCGACAGGTACCGCATCTTCGACGCGAGCTGCATGCCCGCCTTGCGCAGGTACGGCATGCCCCGCACCGCGCCCGGGTTCAGGACGACGATCGCCTCGCCGAGCAGCAGCCCGTTCTTGGTGCCGCCGAACGACAGCACGTCCACCCCGGCGTCGGTGGTGAAGGCGCGCATCGGCAGGTCCAGCGCCGCGGCCGCGTTGGCGACGCGGGCGCCGTCCATGTGGACGAGCATCCCCCGCTCGTGCGCCGCCGCCGCGACGGCCGCGACCTCCGCGGCCGTGTAGACGGTGCCGAGCTCGGTGCTCTGGGTGATCGACACCACCGCGGGCTGCGCGCGCTGGATGCTGCCGAAGCCGACCGCGTACCGCTCGACCGCCTCCGGCGTCAGCTTGCCGTCCGGCGAGGGCACCGGCACCAGCTTCAGCCCGGCGACCTTCTCCGCCGCGCCGCACTCGTCGGTGTTGATGTGCGCGGTCTCGGGGCAGATCACCGAGCTCCACCGCTCCGACATCGCCTGGAGCGACACGACGTTCGCGCCCGTCCCGTTGAACACCGGGAACACCTCGGCCTGCTCGCCGAAGTGCCGCCGGACGACCTCTCGGAGCCGCGCCGTCACCGCGTCGTCCCCGTAGGCGGGCTGGTGGCCGTCGTTCACCGCCGCGAGCGCCGCGAGGACCTCCGGGTGCACGGACGCCTGGTTGTCGCTGGCGAACCCGCGCACCGCCGGAAGCACCGGCATCGCTTCGTGGTCAGGAGAGGTCACGTCGCCGCCCGTTCACCTCGGCCGCGGGCTCGTCCCACAGGCCCGCGACGGCCTCCGCCAGGTCGTCGACGTGCGTGAACCGCGACGCGTCGCCGCCGGGCCGCTCGGCCAGCATCGCGTCGGTGACGAGCGCCTCCACGACGAAGATCACCGCGGCGGGGCCGTCGCCCGTCCC
This sequence comes from Actinomadura fibrosa, assembly GCF_900659615.1. GTDB lineage: Bacteria > Actinomycetota > Actinomycetes > Streptosporangiales > Streptosporangiaceae > Spirillospora > Spirillospora fibrosa. The sequence goes on from NZ_CAACUY010000088.1 coordinate 30,132, forward strand.
CACGGCGCGCTCGGACGCGACGTCCGCGAAGGCGTCGGCGAGCGCGAGCGTCCACGCCTCGGCCGCGGCCTTCGCGGCGGCGTACGGAGCGGCGCCCTGTCTCGGATGCCGCGCCGCGTGCTGCGACACGATCGCGAACCGCCCGCGCGGCGCCGTGCCGAGGTAGGGGTGGAAGGCGAGCGAGACGTGCTGCACCGTCCGCACGAGCTGGTCGTGCAGGAACGCCCAGTCGTCCAGGTCGGTGTCGGCGAACTTCTTGCCGCCGCGCCAGCCGCCCACCAGATGGACGACCCCGTCGACACCGCCGAACCGGCCCGCGACCTCCTCGGCCCACGTGCGGGTGGCGGCGGGATCCAGCAGGTCGACCACGGCGGGGGAGACGCGTGGATCGCTCCACGTGAAGGGGTGGCGCCCGGCCGCGACCACATGCGCGCCGTCCGCCGCGAGGCGGCGGACCACGGCCTGCCCGGCCGCGCCGTTCGCGCCCGTCACCACGACGACCCGTCCCGCCGCCGGTCCGGCACCCTCGCTGCTCTCGGCGGCCCGGCCGCCCGACGACTCCGTCATGGTCACCATTCTCCCGGATCCCGGCACCCGCCCGATCCACCCGCGAGGGGCGGGACGGCGGTCAGGCGGGACGGTCGGCGACGCGCTCGGAGGCGACCGGCTGGACGGGCTCGGGAACGACGCTGCGCACCGCCTCGACCCCCCGCACCGGCTCGGCGGCGCGCACCACCTCGGCGACGGGCTCGGCCGCGCGCAGGGCGAACCGGGAGCGCAGCGCGTCGACGTCGTCGCCGAGCCTCGCCATGCTGGCCTGGAGGTCCCGCCACAGCCCGGCGCGCTGCTCCATCTGGGCGACCTTGCCGCGCAGGTCGGAGAGGCGCCGCTCGGCGGCCTCCAGCCGGGCGCGCTGCTCGGCGCCGTCGCGGCCCGTCCGGACGAGGCCCGCCGCGACGGCGGACAGATCGCGTTCGGTGTCGTCCATCCGCTCGTCGATGCCCGGCAGCAGCCGGTCGTTGAGCTGCGCGACCAGCGACCGGAGCTCGGCGCGCAGCGCGTCGAGCTCGGCGTCGCGCTCCTGGACGGCCTCCTCCAGCGACCGGATACGATCCCCGTACGACGGGAGGAGGCGGCCGAGGTCGGCCGTCCGCTCCAGGTCCCGGGTCAGCCTGGCGAGGAGACCGACGCCCCCGCGCAGCCGGTGCTCGGCCTCGACGGCGGCACGGCGGAACGGACCCGGGATCATGGTCATGGCGCTCCCTCCAGGAGATCGGCGAGTGGGTGCTCCTTAACTGTAGGCGAATCGGCATGAAACGGTTCATGAACGTCAGGTGTCCGTGGCCACGACGGCGTGTTTGCGGGCCGCGGCGTGCCGGGGCGCCCGCACCGGGCGGTCGGTCGCGCCCGCGCGGCACGTGCACAGTCCCCGCAGCACGATGAGCCGCGCGCGGTCGGCGGTGTAGTCCGTCCGGTCCAGGGCCGGGCGGACGCGGTCACAGGTCAAGCAGAGCATGGTCGTTCCTCCCCTGGTGCCGGGACCACCGATGTCGGTCGGCCCGCCCCGCCGCCCCACGCGCATTCCCCCCGGATGCGCGCGGAGCGGCGGGGTCCACAGGATGGCCCCTCGGCTCCCGGCGATGGACGTACGGTAAGCGCCCCCACGTTGCATGCACGTTGCGATCGCTCGATCACGCAGTGTGCGGGACGGGTGGTCGGCGGGTTCCCGGGAACCGGTTGCGCCGCCCCCCGCGGTGGGCCGATCCTCGAACGGGCCGACTTCTCTTCCGGGGAAAGGGCTGATGGTCGTGCAGGATCAGGCCGCGCCGGTGCCGCACGCGTGCCGCGAGCCCTTGGATCTGGCCCGCGGGATCGCCCGCGCGCACGAGGCCGCGCACTCGGCGCCGGGCACCGGTCCCGGCGAGCGTCCGGGGCAGGGCGCCGGCGACGGCGTGCCCGCCGCGCGGGCCCCGATCGCCGAGTCGTGGCGGCGGTCCCGCGAGGCCGGCGTGGACACCGAGGTCCGGGCCGCGCCGCTGGTCTTCGACCGCGCCTCCCTCGCCGACGCCCGCGGCGCCCATCCGCTCGACCCGCACCTCCCGATGCTCCGCGACCTGCTCAGCAAGGTCGCCGACGAGGACGACCACCTGATGGTGATCACCGACGAGGCGGGGCACGCGCTGTGGACGCACGGCCCGCCGGCCGCCCGCCGGGAGGCCGAGTCGATCGGGCTGACGGAGGGCTTCTGCTGGTCCGAGGGGTCGGTCGGCACCAACGGGATCGGCACCGCGCTCGCCACCGGCCGTCCCGAGTACGTCTACGCCGCCGAGCACGTCGCGCGCATCCTGCACCGGTGGTCGTGCGCGGGCGCCCCGATCACCGACCCCGACTCCGGACGGGTGATCGGCTGCGTCGACGTCAGCGCCACCGTGGACGCGCTGCATCCGGCGACGGTCGCGCTGGTCGCCGCCGTCGCGCGGCTCGCCGAGTCCCGCCTGGAGAACGAGATGCACCTGCGGGACGAGCGGCTCCGCGAGCGGTTCCTGCCGCACCTGCGCGCCCTCCACGGCGAGGGGCTGCTGCTGACCGCCACCGGCCGCGTCCTCGCCGCCGGTCCCGCCGCATGGCGCGGCCGCCGCCTCGCCGCCCCGGCGCCCGGCCGCGCCGTCACGCTGCCCGACGGGACCGCCGCGATCGCCGAACCCCTCGGCGAGGTGTTCCTCCTCCGCCT